>JADKGN010000001.1:0-364218 GCA_016722705.1 Candidatus Dechloromonas phosphoritropha
GCAGCGGGCGAGCACCCGCCTGATCTACGACCTTTATGCCTACCAGCGCACCAAAGCCGAGCCCCAGCCGCAAGCCCCCGGTCAGGTACGCCCTCGTCCGTGAACTCACGATGCCGACCTCACAGACGGCGCGCTCACCAAGGTCAGCACGCCTTCAGCTACTCCGACGGCTTCGGCCGCGAGATCCAGAAGAAGATCCAGGCTGAGCCGGGCCCCGTGACCGACGGCGGGCCCGTGGTCAGCCCACGCTGGTGGGCAGCGGCTGGACGGTGTTCAACAACAAGGGCAAGCCGGTCCGCCAGTACGAGCCCTTCTTCACCGACACCCATGTCTTTGAATTCGATGTCCGCCGCGGCGTCAGCCTGATCCTGTTCTACGACCCGGTGCAGCGCGTCGTCGCCACCCTCAATCCCAATCACACTTGGCAGAAAGTGGTGTTCGACCCCTGGCGGCAGGAGACCTGGGACGTCAACGACACTGTCCTGATCGACGATCCCAAGGAACCCAATGACGATCCGGATGTGGACAATTCAGATGTAGCGGACTACTTCCGCCGTCTGCCCGACGCGGACTACCTGCCGTCCTGGTATGCGCAGCGGGCCGACGGCGCGCTGGGTGCGCAAGAGCAGGCTGCCGCAACCAAGGCAGCCAGGCATGCCTTCACGCCGAGCGCCGCGCATGTGGATTCCCTTGGCCGTGCCTTTCTCACCGTCGCCCACAACAGACTCAAGCGCAGCGATACGCCAGTCAATGACCGCCCAGAAGAGGCCTTCCGCCGCACCCGCGTCGTACTCGATATCGAAGGCAACCAGCGTAACGTCATCGACGCGCTCGACCGCAGCGTCATGCGCTACGACTACGACATGCTCGGCAACCAGGTGCACTCGTGGAGCATGGATGCCGGCGAACGCTGGCTGCTCAACGACATTGCCGACAAGCCCATTCGCGCCTGGGACAGCCGCGGCTTTGCGCGGCGCCTGACCTACGATGCGCTGCGCCGCTCTACAGGCCTGTTCGTGACCGAAAGTGGCGTGGAACGACTGGCAGAGCGTACCGTATACGGCGAAGCCCTGGGAGCCGCGACCAACCACCGCGGCCGTGTGTCCCAGCAGTTCGACGCCGCCGGCGTCGTGACCAGCATCGGCTACGACTTCAAGGGCAACTTGCTCTCGAGCCAACGCGATCTCCTGCCGGACTACCAGTCCGGGGTCGACTGGTTGCAGGACCCCTCCGCAACCGCCGGCCGCTTCACTAGTAGCGGCACGTACGACGCGCTGAATCGCCCCGTCACGGCGACCTCGCCGGACGGCAGCGTGTATCGTCCCCAATTCAACGATGCCAACCTGCTCCAACAGGTCGACGTGCACCTGCGGGGTGCAGGTACGGCCACGCACTTCGTCACCAACATCGACTACGACGCCAAGGGCCAGCGCCAGCAGATCTCCTACTACAACGGAACGGTCGCGGCGTACGAGTACGATCCGCTGACCTTCCGCTTGATGCGCTTGAAGACGACGCGCCCCGCGGGCGCCGACACAACCGCCTCGCAGATCTTTGAGAGCCCGACCCTGGTGCAGGACCTGCGCTACGTCTACGATCCGGTTGGCAACCTCACCCGCATCCATGACGCGGCCCTGAACACAACGTTCCGCGATGGTCAGCAAATCGATCCGGCCGCGGGCTACGCCTACGACGCGATCTACCAGCTCATCGAGGCCACGGGCCGCGAGCACATCGGGCAGAGCGCCTTCAACTTCGATCCACCCGGCGGCGCCTGCCGCGACTACCCCTTCGTCGGCAATCGGGCGAACCCCAACGACCTGCAGGCGCTGCGCAACTACACCGAGCGCTACCAATACGACGCCGTCGGCAACTTCGAAACAATGGCCCACCTGGCGAGTGGAGCCGGCTGGACGCGGCGCTACGAGTATGGCGAACCAAGTCTGATTGAGGCGGGCAAACCGAGCAACCGGCTGAGCCAGACGACCGTGGGCAACGGATTCACTCAGGTCGAGCGCTACGCACACGACGCCCACGGCAACATGACGGCGCTGCCGCACTTGCCGTTGATGCGTTGGGACTACCGAGATCAGCTCATGGCATCCGCGCGCCAGGTGGTCAACGACGGTACACCGGAAACGACCTACTACGTTTACGATGCCGCGGGGCAGCGGGTGCGCAAGGTTACCGAGCGGTCGGCAAACGCCGGCGTAACCGCGGCGCGGAAGAATGAGCGCATCTATCTCGGCGGGTTCGAGGTGTATCGCGAGTACGACGGCGCTGGCGCTGCGGTTACGCTGGAGCGCGAGTCTCTGCACGTCATGGATGACCAGCAACGAGTGGCGCTAGTGGAGACGCAGACCGTTGAGGACGGTAGCGTGGTCCGGACGCCCGTGCCGTTGCAGCGGTACCAGTTTGGCAACCATTTGGGTTCCGCTAGCGTGGAGTTGGATGGGGGTGGGGCGCTGATTGGGTACGAGGAGTATCACCCGTATGGAACGTCAGCGTTTCAGGCGGGGCGCAGCGCCGCGGAGGTGAGCCTGAAGCGGTATCGGTATCCGGGGATGGAGCGAGATGAGGAGACGGGGCTCGCGTGCCACGGAGTGAGGTACTACGCGACGTGGTTGGGGCGGTGGGCGAGTGCGGACCCAAAGGGGGTAAATACGGGGATAAACCGCTATCGTTACGGAAGTGGAAATCCGGCGAATCGCCTCGACCCCTCCGGCCTAGAGGATGTTGCTTCGCAATCATGGACCGATTGGTTTCTGTCGTTCAACCCTTTCAGCAATATACCGCTTATGGACGCTACTAGAACCCTTGGGCCAGTGTATGGCGACCCGGTCCACCTCGATCCGGATGCGGTCAAAGAAGGACAGACTCGCACGGCAGAATCAGTTTCAGATGTCGGTTCCACC
Organism: Candidatus Dechloromonas phosphoritropha; assembly: GCA_016722705.1. Classification (NCBI taxonomy): domain Bacteria; kingdom Pseudomonadati; phylum Pseudomonadota; class Betaproteobacteria; order Rhodocyclales; family Azonexaceae; genus Dechloromonas; species Candidatus Dechloromonas phosphoritropha. Next base: position 2,916 of record JADKGN010000001.1, read on the forward strand.
ATCCTGGACATCGTCCTTAGCGTTGCGGGTTCTGGAATTGAACTTCCGATCGGACGAGGTTGGGGCGCTGCGGAACGTGGACCATCGATGTCACGGCACCAGTTGCGGAAGGTGTTGCCCGAACGGTGGTCGCATCCGAGGCGCGCAAGGGTGTGGAGGCGGCCAGCCTCTCGAGGGTCGACCCGTTAGCGAAAAAGTTGACCGATACGTTCTACAAGAACCTTGAGCGCGCAGCGGCACGTGCTGGTAACGAAGTAATCTCCACGGGCGCCGTACGGGGAATTGAGGGTGTCCCGGTGATCATGGCTCAAGGAGAAAGTGCCGAGGCTGCTGCGCAACTCAGGCACTTCTCCGAGGGCCAGGGATTTTCGTTTGCCATGGATCCTCGGAATCGGGAGTGGGTGGCGATTGCGACTGGCGAGGGGGCTGCGCCCACAGCTCAACTGCGATCGGGTCGTGTGATGCCCGCGGCACAGCGCAATGGAACTCATCTGGATGGTGCCAGCTTGCTCGCGCGCCGCCCCCTTACCCTCGAAGAGTCAAGAGCGGCCGGCTTGTTCGGCGGGGCGATCGTGATGCGGGCCGATAACACGATCGAACTTGGCGTCGCCTCTGGAGTGCTGAATAGGGCATACGTCAATGGCCCTGGAGGGGCGATGGGGCGAACACTTCCCGAAGCTGAGATCCAAATGATGACCGAGCTATTCGAAAGCATGGGGTTCCAAACAATTGTCAATAGGTAGTGGTGTTGCGATCACTTTATCAGGCTCAGAGCGAGCGATTCTGCAGGGGTCATCATGGCAAACCAAATTGCGATAGCAGAGAGTGCAATTCCCTTGAGTATCAAAGGGTCCAAGGTCGATTTGCTGTTGCCCGAAGCCCGATCACAGCTAAACCTTTATCCGCTAAAGCCAACCACGCCGCAGAACTGTAGCCCCACCGCAAGCAAGCCGACGAAAGGATCCCGTGATGAACAAGATCACCTTCCCTCTCAATCTCCAGGTGCAGGGCCCCGAAGTCGCTGACCTTCACGAGGCACTGGCATTGCTGGGCTTCGCGATCGCCAAGTCGGAACAGACCAAGCAGCGCTTCGGCCCTACGACTCAGGCCGCGCTGAGCAAATTTCAGACGGTGCAGAAGCTCGCCGCGACCGGCGAGGTCGACGCGGCCACCGCCGATGCCCTCAACGCGGTGCTGGCCGACATGGGTGCCTTCGATCCAGCGCCGGGCGGCGGCAACGATCCGCCCGTACCCAACATCCCTCCCGAAACTTCTCGGCTATTCAGCGTTCAGGGCGAGGTGGTCAAGCCGGATGGCGCGCCGGTGCCCAACCAGATCGTGCGCGCCTACGACCGGGCGCTGTGCGAATGGCGCCAGCTGGGTGACGCCGATGCCGTAGTCCGCACCAACGATCTGGGCCGCTATGAATTCACCTACGATCCGGCGCAGCTGACGCAGTGGGGAAGACTCGCGCCGACCTCAAGGTCGAGGTGCGCGATCCGACCGCCGACACCGTGCTCGCCGAGTCGCCGCTGATCCTGCGCGCGCTGCCGCATGAGACGGTGAATTTCTCGATTGGCAAGGACCCCTACCGTGGCCCTGACGAATTCAGCCGATTGCAGAAGACGCTCGCACCGATGCTCGGCGCGCATGACGCCGATTTGAGTTGCCTGCTGGTGTCGGACGTGCTGATTCTGGCCCGCGAGGCCGGCCTGGCCATCTCCAAGGTCGCCTACTATGTAAAGGCGCGGCGCTGGTCGGCAACGTTCGGCCTGCCCACTGCGCTTTTTTACGGCTTGTTGCGCGGTGGCGAGCCGACCCGCATCGACGCCTTGTTGGCCCGACCGCTGGAGCGTCTGTGGGCGCGACTGCAGGAAGCGAAATCGCGCAATTTCATCGGCCTCGCGCTGTCGCTCAATTTGCGTGGGCAACTGGCGCAGGTGCAACAGGGCTATCTTGCGCGGCCCGAGCATCCCTATGCGAAATTGTTGCAAACCACGGGGCTCGGCACCGACAAGCAGTCCACCTTCACCCGCCGGCTCACCACGGGCGATGCTTCGGGCGATGAGCTGTGGCAAGCCCTGCAAGTCGAAGACGGTTTCAGTGCCGGCGAGGTGGGCACACTGCAACAGACTTTCGAGCTGCAGGCCGTGGTCGGCGACAACACCAGCCTGAGCGGGGCCCTGCGCGGTGGCCTGGCAGTGCAGGCTGCGCGAGAGGTGGCCGCGTTCAGCCCCGAATATTGGCGCGACATGGTGTTGACCATCGCCACGGTGGAGTTTCCCGACGAGGTGCTGCCCGATGGCACCCCGGCACAGCGCAGGGCCGCGTACGCGCAGATGCTCTACCGCGAGGCGGAGCGGCGCTATCCGACCGCTTCGCTGACCGGCCAGATGACGCGAAATGCGCAGTGGGCGAGCCACCCGGCGCTTGGCTTCATGTCCGACAACCCGGACTTCGAATTCGGCGATTTGCGGCTGCTCAACTTCCTGCGCGAGAACCCTGGAGCACTTGACGCCGGGCAGGGCGAGGTTCGCGGCGACCTGTTGCGCATTGAGCAGCTCTTTCATCTGACCGCGCCGCAGGACAAGCTCGTCTCGATCCAAGCGATGTGGAATGCCGGGATGCGCTCGGCCTCCCAGGTCGCCGCGGCGGGCCGCGCCGGACTGGCGCGGCGCCTGGCTGGCACGGTCGACACCAAGACCGTTCAGCGCATGTACCGCAAGGCGGTGCATGTGACCTCGCTGGCGCTGAGCGTCTATCTGCGTTTCAACCCCAACCTGAATCGCCTGCCGCTCGCCACGCTGCGCTCGAATCAAGCGCCCGACGGGCAGGCGGCGACCACACAGGCCCTGGCGCGGTCGACCATCGCGCTGCCCGAATGGCAAGAGTTGTTCGGCTCACCCGACGCCTGTGAATGCTCGCACTGCGAATCGGCGCTCAGTCCCGCCGCCTATCTGGTGTCGATCATGGCCTTTCTTGAGTGCGCCGTGGATGCCGACGGCCACAACGCGCTGGACGAACTGCTCGCGCGCCGCCCAGACCTTGGCGCACTGCAGCTGAGCTGCGAGAACACTGAGACCTTGGTGCCACACATCGATCTGGCAATCGAGATCCTCGAATCCATCGTTGCCAGTGCCAACGGCCAGACACTGTCGGCCACCGATATCGGCCCCACGACCTGGGATGCCGACCTGCTCGCCGCGCAACCCGAATACCTGCGCACGGCGGCCTACGACATCGTGCGCCTCGCGCCCTACCCTTTGCGGAGCCTGCCATTCGACCTGTGGGCTGAGGAAGGCCGACGCTACCTGAAGCGCATGGGCATCGAGCGCGAGGAGTTGATGTTGGCCATGCCGGCGATGCCCGGCGTCGGTCCGCTGCAAATGGCCACCGAGGCGCTCGGCATGAGCCGCTTCGAGCGCGAACTGATTGCCCAGCCGAAAGTGGCACCCGCTGCATTGGCACCTCTGTGGGGCTACGACAGTGCTGCGAAGCTTGCCGCAGCAAAGCTTGGAACGGTGGCCAACCTGCTGGCGCGTGCCGACATCGACTACGACACCTTGCTGCGCCTGCTGAACACGCGCTACTTGAATCCAGCGCGATCGATCAGCATTCGCTTCGACGGCACACCCTGCTCGGTCGACGGCGCCGTGCTCATCGACGCGGCCGGTGTCGAACTAGCTGGAGCACCCTTGCGCACGATGCTCGACCGGTTGCACCGGTTCGTGCGTTTGCAGTCACGTCTGGATTGCGACGAATACACACTCGACTTGGTCATCCAGGCCCTGGGTGCCGGCGATTTCGATGCGCCGCACTTCTTCGAGAAACTCGCCGCCGTGCAAGCGCTGCGGCGCGACTTGCGTGTCGGACTCGCCGACCTGGGGAGTTGGTGGGGCGCCGCGCTCGACACCTTCATCTTTGAGGACGACCAGCCCTCGCAGTACGAGTCGATCTACCTCGACGAGGCGCGATTCCCGGACACACACTCGGGCACTGGCGTGGACCTGCGAAACGCCGTCTTCGCGCTGCGCGCGGACCGTGCCGATCTGGCGATCACGACCTCGGCCGACGCCAGCTTGAGCCCGTGGCTGGCCGAATCCGACAGCGCCGCTGAGCCGACTTACCTCCTCCAGGCCGACTACGGCGCGTACATCCAGAGCGCCACCCGTTTGACGGGCGACGATCTGCTGCTGCTGGTGGGCGCCATGCTACCCAAGGATGCCATCAGCGGGCATGTCGCACTCGACCTGGCGAATGTATCGCTGACCTATCGGATCGCTACGTTTGCTCGCGCATCGAAGCTCAGTGTCAAGGACTTCATTCGTCTGATCGCCTTGACGGGCCAGATGCCACTGCATGCGCCGTCTGTCGATGCCGGCCCGGTCGACACCCAGAGCTTCGTCGACGTGTTGCGCGAAATCCAGGCCGCCGAACATTCCGTCGAGCAACTGGCCTACCTGCATCTTCACGAGGCGCAAGCCGTGGCGGCGCTGGCGCCCGGCGCCGAGACCGCCGCGGCGTGGCTCGAGTCGATGGTCGAAAGTTTCAATGGCATCGTGCGCCTGGACGACGCCGGCTTGACTGACGAGCTGAAGTCCTCGCTGACCCAGTCTCTCGGTTCGACGCTGAGCTTGGACCCAGCCGCGCTGGACGCCTTGTTGTTCACAAACCGCCCTCGGTTGGGCGACGCGTTGTTGTCGCACGTGATCGTTGCCGCCAACCAGGGCGGTACGGACCTGCCGGTGCCAGTGGGCGAGTTCCCGGCCTTGTTCGATCAACTCAACAAGTTCAGTCTCGCGTGGAGCGGCTTGAAGCTCGATCTCGCGTTCTTGCCCTTCTTGCTGGTTACGGGCCCAAGAATGGGATGGGCAGACATTGCCGCGCTGCCGGTGACTGCTCCCCCCACGGCCGTATTCGACCCCTGGCGCAGATTGGTGTCCGCTGCGGCATTGCAGAACTCAACCTTCACGCCAGAGGAGTCACTGTTTGCCTTCATCGAGCAAGCCATTGCGCAGTCGATTGATCCCGCGAGCTTCTTGCTCGACGACTTTCTGGCACAACTCAGCGCGTGGACCGCATGGCCCCTGGCCGACGTCACCTATCTGACAGGGTCGAGGGGCTTCAATCTCGCCCTGCCCTCAGCCATGCGCGACGAGCGCGCGTTGCTCGCCATGAAGGAGGTCTTCGATCTGATCCGGACCTCGGGCGTGAGCGTGGCGCAGGCCCACAGCTGGACGATCGAGGAGCTCGGGTACGTGCAGACGCAGGCGATCAAGCAAGGCCTGTCCCCTGCGTTCGCCCCGGAGCGGTGGCTCGATGTGCTGGGCACGATCCAGGACCAATTGCGCACGCTCAAGCGCGATGCCTTGCTCGGCCAGGCATTGAACCATCTGGGCATGAAGGACGCCGAGGCGTTTTACGCCCAGTACCTGATTGATCCGGCAATGTCGCCGGCCGACCGCACCTCGCGCATCGTGCTGGCGCATTCGGCGGTGCAGTTGTTCGTGCAGCGCATCCTGCTGAATCTGGAGCGCTACAAATTCGATAAGGCCGACGCGACGGCCTGGCAGTGGCAGCAGAACTACCGTGTCTGGGAGGCGGCGCGGCGGGTCTTCCTGACGCCCGAGAACTGGCTCGAGCCGGAGTGGCGCGACGACAAGTCAGCCTTCTTCCGCGAACTCGAAGACGCCCTGGACCAGGAGGATGTGACGGCCGAATCCGCCGAACGCATCTATGTCGACTACCTTCGCAAGGTCGACCAGGTGAGTCGGCTCGAGATTCTCGGCAGCTACGAGGAATCGTGGACCGCCGGCGATACCGATACCGTCCATCTGCACGTCGTAGGCCGCACGCAGGAGGTGCCGGCAGCCTACTTCTACCGACGGCTGGAAGACCATCTGCACTGGACGCCATGGGAGCGCATCCAGCTCGACATGTCTGGCGACCACCTCGTTCCGGTCGCCTACAACGGCAAGCTCTACCTCTTCTGGCCCGAATTCAAGGTCACCGATTCGAACGATCCAACGGCTATGGAGCAAACGATGGATAAGGTCGCCGCCGCGCAACAGGATATTGCCGATGTCCAGAACGATATCGACGCCAAGAAGCGGGAGATCAAGCAAAACGACGACCCCGAGGAACTCCCCTCGTTAGCGGCCGATCTCCTGGCGCTTGTCGACGAGCTGCGCATTGCGCAGGGTGCATACGACAAATTTGTTGACCCGGACGGCACGGTGCATGTCGACCCTGATATTGAGAATCCCGTGCGCTTCGATGTCGAGCTGGGCATGTCCTGGTGCACCCTCGGACCAAATGGAACCTCGCCCAAGCAGAGTGCTCGCGAGAAACTCGTCTATCAAACCAACGTCGACCCCGAGTGGCACTATTTCAGTGGCTGGGTCAGCGGCGACAACCTGCTGCGCATTGCGGTACGGTCGTCGCATTCTTCAGAGCCCGACATTGGCTATTTCTATCTCGACAACCTCAATGGTGAGTTACATGCCAGCACGTTCCTGAGCGGCGCGCCGGTCGGCGACGTGTCGATCACGGGCGCGTCGCAGAGCTTTCAGTCCCTCAACCTTATCTATTTCACCGACGGAATATCGCGACTGGAGTTGCAAATTGCGGGCGACCCATGGCTGGGCGAGATGGTGAAGGAAGAAGCCCGATCCGCAGCTGCGGGCCTCAGGGCCGTCGAGACAAACGTCGGCAATATGGACATGTTGTCGGTGCCTCGAATACCGCAAATTCGCACGCTGTTCAATACCCTGACCGACGGCTACGGCCGCGTTCACTATCTCCATCAGCTGGGGTTGGGGGCACCGAGGCGGCACCGTTCTTTTTTTCCAGCAATCTGGGCTGCTACTTTGCTCAGCAGGAGTCCGTGCCGGTGCGGCCGATTTTCCAGGTCGCTGCAACAAGCGCATCGCCCGGCTCGGTTCGCCTGATGGCACCGGTGCCGTCGGCCCGTGCTGCGGTTGTCGAGGCCGACGCGCACTATCAGTCGAACGGCACCCAGATCATCGACCGAGGCCTCGGCAGCGCGGCCGGCACCACGTTGCAATCGAATACGACGCTGGTGAACAGCATCCTCGTCGACGACAAGGAACCCATTGTGTTAGCCGGCACCGACCTGTTGGAGACCACGACGAAGTACCGCTTCACGCAATTCGCCGACCCGAACAGCAGCCTGTTCTTACGCCAGGTGTGGCGCCACGGCGTGACCGGCTTGCTCAGTCCTGACCCATTGGACGACGAGGATTCGGAAACTCTCTATCGGCAACTTTTGCCGCTCGACGGTTTTGATTTTGCAGCGTCCTACGAGCCCAACACCGCTTGGGTGGCCACGCCATACCCCAAGGGCGAGATCGATTTCGACGACAGTTCGCCCTGCGCATGGTCGAACTGGGAACTCTTTTCCATATCCCGATGACCATCGCGACCCGGCTGATGCGCAACGAGCGCCACGCCGAAGCGCGACTATGGATGCAGCACATCTTCGACCCAACTGCCGCCGACGACGCCGGCCCCGAGGGCTTCTGGAAGATCAAGCCCTTCTACGAGGAGCAGCAGGGTGGGGCCGTGCAGTCGCTCGACGAATTGCTGACAACTGGCAATAGCGCCTACGAGCAGCAGGTCGAGGCCTGGGTAGCCGATCCCTTCCAGCCCCACGTGATTGCCAGGTTGCGCATTTCGGCCTACATGCAATTCGTCGTGATGCGCTACCTGAGCTCGTTGATCGGCGAGGCGGACCTGCTGTTCCGCCGCGACACGCGCGAATACATCGATCAAGCGCGGCAACTCTATGTGCTGGCCAGCAGCATCCTGGGCGAACGACCGATCATGCTGCCGGCGCAGGAGACATTCATCACAACGCCGAACCTGCTGCTGAACCGGTTCCGATTCGACTGGAACGGGCTGGCAGGCGGCAATCCACTGGACTCGCTGACGTCGTGGCTTTCGGTGGGTTTGCCTGGGGCTTCGACAACACCGAAGAGGAGCATCGGCTTGGCAAGTGGCGGGCTGACCGTCGATGCCACGGGTGCTGGCGGTGCCTTGTCCACCTCATTCGGCGGGACCGGGCACGCTGTCACGCTGGGCAGCGCCAGCGGGGTGGATACCTTGTTGCTGATGTGCATCCCGCACAACGATGTCCTGTATGGCTACTGGGACCTGGTCGCCGATCGTCTGTTCAAGATCCGGCACAGCATGAATTTGAGCGGCCAGGTCAGGCAGCTTGCGCTGTTTGCGCCGCCAATAGACCCTGCGTTACTGGTACGTGCTGCCGCCGCGGGCCTGGATATCGAGGCCGTTCTGAGCGGGCAGTTTGCGCCGCGCTCGAACTACCGGTTCGCCTTCATGTTGCAGAAAGCCCTGGAGCTTTGCGGCGAAGCGCGCAATTTGGGCCAGATGCTGCTGGCCGCTCTCGAGAAGCGCGATGCCGAGCAACTCGGCGTGTTGCGCAGCACACACGAGCTTGGGCTGTTGGCGGCGATTCGCTCGCTCAAGACGAAGAGTGTCGATGAGGCAGATGCCTCGCTGGCGAGCCTTGTGGAGAGCCGAGAAGCGGCGCAGTTCAGGATCGAGTACTACTCGGGCCTGGAAAGGGTCAACGCGGGAGAGCAGAAGAGCCTCGATGCTTTGGAGAAGGGCCGAGTTTTCCAGATCGCGGCCGAGATCGCCGAGACGTCGGCAGGCCTCTTGAATCTTTTGCCAAATATATCGATCGGCTTCGCACCCCCAGCTCCTCCATCGACATCGATTTCCTTCGGCGGCTCGAATCTCGGTGCTGCGGTGCAAGCCACCGCAAGTGCGGCCAGGGCGCTTGCAAACGCCAAGACCTACGAAGCTTCGAAGGCCAGCACGATGGCGGGATACGGCCGCCGGTCGCGCGACTGGCGCTTCCAGGCCGATCTGGCACGGCGCGACGTCAAACAATTCGACAAGCAGATCCTGGCTGCCGAGATACGCAAGCAGAGTGCCGAAACCGATCGTGACAATCACGACAAGCAGATTGACCAAGCCAAGCAGGTCGATGAATTTCTCAAGCTCAAGTTCAGCAACCAGCAACTCTACGGCTGGATGGTTTCCAAGCTGGCGTCCGTGCATTTCCAGGCCTATCAGATGGGCTACCAGATGGCCGTGCAGGCCGAGGCCGCATTCAGAGAGGAGTTGGGCCCCGCCGAACAATCGATGTCGTTCATCAAGTTCGACAACTGGGACAGTCTCAAGAAGGGGCTGCTCGCCGGGGACCTGCTGTGCCAGCAGCTGCGCCAAATGGAAGTTGCTCACATTGCCGCCAACAAGCGCGAGCTCGAGATCACGAAGCACATCTCCCTGTTCCAGCTCGATCCGACCGCTCTACTGGCACTCCGCGAAACCGGCAGTTGCGATATCCATATCCCCGAGGTGTTGTTCAACATGGATTTCGCGGGCCACTATTTCCGCCGCATCAAGTCGGCGCGCATCTCGATTCCCTGTGTGGTCGGCCCCTATACCAACGTCAGCGGCGTCTTGACGCTGACCGAAAGCTGGACAAGAAGGAACGCGAATCTCGCCGACCCGACTCAGCCGGAACGTGACCTGACGGTCTCCCCGCAGACCGCCATCGCGACCAGCAGCGCCAATCAGGATGGTGGCGTATTTGAGCTCAGCTTCAGCGATCCGCGCTACCTTCCATTCGAAGGCGAAGGGGCCGTCAGCACCTGGCGGCTGGAACTCCCGAGCGCCGTCCGAGCCTTCGACTATGACACCATCACCGACGTAATCCTGCATTTGAGCTATTCGGCACGTGATGGGGGTGCCACAGTGCAGGAAGACGGGGCCACCAGCTTCAAACAGGCGGTGAGCGAAGGACTGACTGCCGCGCTGAACGACCTGAAATCGCTGCTCGAACAACCGGATGTGAGCTTGTCGCGCCTCTTCAGCCTGCGCCAGGAGTTCGCCGCCGAGTGGAACCGCCTACTCTTTCCGGGCGAGGGCCAGCCGCAAACGCTGACCTTGAGTCTGACCAAGCGGCATTTTCCGAAGTACCTGGATTATGTCTGGCTGGATTCGTCAGCTGCACCCATCGTTTTGGTGGTCGACTCACTCAACGTCTTCCTCAACCCCGCCCTCGATCACCCGATCGACGCGGCGGGCGTCGTCTTCAAGGTCAACAATTCGACGGCCAGCGATAGCGACCCACCGGGACTCATCGAGTTCGAAGCGGTGTCCGGCCTGTCCGGCAACACTATTGACAACTTGGCGGGGCTGACTCTCACGCTCACGATCAACAATGGCACATTGCTTCCAGAGGCGTGGAAGGATATGTACTTCCTCGTGAGATATCGCGTGAACATAGGCGGCTAGCCTGAACGCCAGACCAACGCGCGCTCCCATGGCAGCAGACATGGGAGCGCGCCGCGGTACCCGGGGCCGATCAAAACGGGCAGGTAGAAGCAGACTCCCGGCAAACCGTCGCAAGCGGGCGCGATACTGGCATGTTCCTCGATCCGAGCACATTCCAGGCAAGGAAAGGTGCCGAATCTCTTTGCGGCACTCGCAAGCTGGCCGCTACAGGCGGCCATCGCGTTCGGCGATACTGCAAGGAGGGGGAGACGCGCGGACCCAAAGCGATGCTTGCCGTCACGCGCATCGTCCTGCAGGTGGTCGGAGCGTATCTGTGGGGAAGAACCCCAGGGCGCCGGTTCCGCGGCTCCTGGGCTCAGTGGTCTTTGCTCAAGGGTCCGGAGCGTCGCCGGCGCACCACATCTTTTCGGGTGCTCCATCATCGACGACGTACGATGCCGCGGCGATGACACGTCCAAGACATCGTGATCTGTTGCGTGCGACGGTCGGCAATGGTTAGATGGACGGTCATTACGGTTTCAAAGTCGGATGTCCGTTGTTGGCCGAAAGTGTGAGTACGGCCAAGCTACCAGAAAGCCGACGTCGGCAGTAGGCACTCCGATCCCTGGAAGGTGAGAGACAACTTCGATAATCGTGCATTATTTCGGCAGATGCCGCCATTCCCACGGTGGCACAGGATCTTTCTCCGACCACAGCCCTGCTTTCTTGGCTTTGGCCTCGGTTTCAGCGAATTCATAGCGGTGACGATCCGCTTCGCTTTGCTCCTTGGCATATTGACGATACGCTTCGTCGATCAGACGACTGAGCAGCAGGTCGCTTTCATCGACCAGTTTCGGTTTGTGCTGTACATAGACCGTGGCGCGGGAGACACCGGCCAGAACGCATTGCTGTGGCACCTCGCACCCTTATGCGCAGACCGGGCTACACTCGTTTGTCTTCTTGCTGAAACTGCTATGTCAGTAATGATTTCCCTGCAACACCGCACCTGCAGCCCGATCCAGCGCCGTCCTCAATGACCAATTCCCCCGCCCCTGAACTCGACCGCTTGGCTGGTCTGGTTGAACGTGTTACCTACCACAACGAGGAGAACGGTTTTTGCGTGCTTCGCCTTAAGGTGAGGGGTGAGCGAGAACTGATCACCCTGATTGGTCATGCGCCCGCTGTATCTCCGGGTGAATACGCCTCTGCTTCCGGTCACTGGATCACCGATCGCGAACATGGCCGACAGTTCCGCGCGGTGTTCGTCAAGATCTCTCCGCCAACCACCCTGACCGGCATTGAGCGTTACCTCGGTTCGGGCATGGTCAAAGGCATCGGCCCGGTCTATGCCGGGAAACTGGTCAAAGCGTTCGGTGCATCCGTCTTCGACATCATCGAGCAGTCACCGCAACGGCTTCGTGACATCGCTGGCATCGGAGAAGTTCGCGCCAGAAAAATCACCTCCGGCTGGGCCGACCAGAAGATCATTCGCGGCATCATGGTCTTCCTGCATGCGCATGGTGTCTCCACTTCCCGCGCAGTGCGCATCTTCAAGACCTATGGCCACGACGCAATCGACATCGTCCGCGAGAATCCTTACCGACTCGCGCGGGACATTCGCGGCATCGGATTCCTTTCGGCAGATACCATTGCCCAGAAGATCGGCATAGGGAAGGATTCTCCTCTGCGGGCTCAAGCCGGGATTTCCTATGCGCTCAGCGAAGCCTCTGGGCAGGGCCACTGCGGATTACCCTATGCCGAACTGGTGCCTTTGGCGGTGAAACTCCTCAATATTTCAGAATCCATCATCGAAACGGCCATCGCGCGGGAGATCGAGACCAAGGAACTGGTTCCCGACACCGTCGATGCTCAGCCCTGTGTGTTTCTGGCCACTCTTTACGCGGCAGAGCAATCCATCGCTGCTCAGATCGAGCGTCTGATTGGCGATACGACGACGCTGCCATCCTTCGATGCGGAGAAGGCTATCCCTTGGGTTGAGCAGAAACTCTCCATCCAGTTGGCGGATAGCCAGAAGGCGGCAGTACGCCTCGCACTCCCTGCCAAGTTCCTGGTGATTACCGGCGGGCCAGGGGTGGGCAAGACGACCCTGGTCAATTCCATCCTGACCATCATGAACGCCAAGGGTGTAAAGCCGCTGCTCTGCGCACCCACTGGGCGAGCAGCCAAGCGACTCTCGGAATCCACTGGCATCGAAGCAAAGACGATCCATCGCTTGCTGGAAGTCAATCCGATCAATGGTCAGTTCAAGCGCAACGCTGACAATCCGCTGGAATGCGATCTCCTGATCGCTGATGAATGTTCGATGATCGACGTGCCGTTGGCAAACCAACTGTTCAAGGCAGTGGCGACTTCCACCGCTGTGATCCTGGTGGGGGACGTGGATCAACTGCCTTCGGTGGGCCCCGGACAGTTTCTGGCCGATCTGATCGACTCCGGCGCGGTGCCTGTCATTCGGCTGACAGAGGTGTTCCGCCAGGCGGCCGCATCGCGCATTGTGCGTATTGCCCACCAGATCAACCAGGGCATCTACCCTGACTTCCCAGCCAAAGGCGAGGTCTCGGATTTTTACTTTGTCGGTGCCGAAGACCCAGAGGCCATCGCCCAAACCGTGGTTGATCTGGTGCAAACGCGCCTACCCAAGAAGTTTCGCCTTGATCCGGTGCGTGACATTCAGGTGCTGTGCCCGATGAACCGGGGGATCACCGGTGCTCGCGGCATCAACCAGTCCCTGCAGGCAGCCCTCAATCCTCCTGGCGAACACAGTGTCGATAAATTCGGCTACCGCTTCAGCGCTGGCGACAAGGTGATGCAGATCGAGAACAACTATGACCGGGATGTCTATAACGGCGACATCGGCTTTGTGACCAGCGTCAATCTCGACGATGCCGAACTTGCCGTTGAGTTCGATGGGCGCGCGGTGAGCTATCCGTTCGGGGAACTCGATGAACTGGTGCTCTGTTACGCAACGACAATTCACAAATCACAGGGCTCAGAATATCCGGTGGTGGTGATTCCCGTATCGACCCAGCACTACATGATGCTCAAGCGCAATTTGATCTACACAGGGATCACCCGTGGCAAGAAGCTGGTTGTGCTGGTCGGCCAGAAACGCGCTCTGGCCATGGCGGTCAAGGGGAAACAGGTCGGACGACGCTGGTCGAAGCTGAAAGAACGGCTGGTCACGGCGAAAAGGTAGCCGCCCATCAGCACCCTATCGGGGTTGTAAGCCGGAATCCCAGAAATTTCCGTCACCCCAGCTCCAGTCCGGCCACGAGCGCGTCCAGGTCGATCACCTTGCCGTCGCTCTGGAAGGTGTAGTGCCCATTCAGCAGGATATGTCGCCACGCCGCTGGCGATATCTGGGTGATGAGCGGCAACGCCTTGGCGTTGCCGCTGGCCTCGAATTTCGTCAGCCACCGCGATAGGATGGCCGAGTGGTAGAAGATGATCGCATTAGCAATCAGCCGCGCGCACTGGTTGCTGGTCTCGATTTCGATGTCGGTGCGCCTGGTCAGTTCTTTCTTGCCGCCGACCTGCGCGATGGCTGAGCGTAGCTGGTGATAGGACTCGATGCGGTTCTGCGAACGGTGCACGTTGCGCTCCAACAGCGGATCGCGCAGGTACCTGCCGCTCGTAAAGCTCGATCCTTAGAGCCTTCTACGGCCGGTTGTGGCCGGGTGTGATCATCTGACTAAAACAGTCTGGCGTCTCTTCAATCTGCTTTGCCGACCCTGATCAGGTGCGTCCTGACGGGCTGGTATAGGCCATGCTGCCGCCCATCGGTTAGCAGCACATCCTCGATTTTGCGAAACAGATTCAACCGTCGTCGTTCAGGTCATCTTGACGGATATGCAGGCCGCCGGGCTCAGCGTCTCGTATGTCTGATCAGGTGCTATCGACCAGCGTCCCCATGCCCGAATCGCGCAGCTCACGGGCCAGCGCCTTGGCAAGCACGCTGACATCTGACTGCGCGGCGAGTTGTGGCGTCCCCAAACCACGAATGATCTCGCCCTGCCGGCGGTTCTCGACCTGACCATAGCTCAGAAAGGTCGTCAGCACCTTTTCATGGCCAAGATTCTGGCTCCAAGCCTTGAAATCCTCCGGGGTCTTGCAGACCGACTGTCCGAACCGAACGAGAGTATTTCTAAGGCTGTGCGGGTTGAAGTAGGGCAGGCCGGCGCCGGCAAAGGCATCCCTGAAGATCGTGCGAATTCGCGCGGCGCTGCTCCAATGTGCCCGTTTCAGGCCGACCGCTTCAAACTGCCGAGAGTCACCCAGTGCAATGTCCGTGGCCGGGAAGAGCGGATCGTCATTGCCCCAGAGCTTCTCCGCCTGAAGAAACGCCACCCACTCCTCGACAATTCGGCGAATCTCGTCCCCAACCGGGAAAAAGTACGTTGTGAAGGTTTTGCTGAATTTGGTCCGAACCTCTCGCGCATCTTGATGGACGCAACCAGCAGCGAGGTCGACGTGCTTCAGCTTCAGCGAGGCGATGGCGCTGTCCCGTGCGCCGGTCAAGAGCGTGAACGCGATGAGGGCGCGGTCGCGGCGCTGGATCGCGCTCTCGGCCGGCATCATGGCGATGACATGCTTCACCTGTTCCACAGTCGGCCCCGCCTGCTCCCGTCTGGCCGTCGCAACGCGCACGTCCTTTTCCGACAGGTTGAAATACTCCGCGTCGGAATACTGAAGGCGCGACTTGTAGCCCGGTTGCCCAGCGAGCCAGTGGAAGAATCGTTTGACGTGCGCGAAGGTGGCGTTCAGGGTTGCCTTGCTCAGCTTCTCGCCGGATCGTTGCCCCTTTTGCTCGACCATGTGCTTCTTGAATGCAATGGCCTGCTCGAAGTGAAACGCCTTGAAATCACGGTGCTTGGTATCGGCCTCGAACTTGGCTAAAGCGTTCGCGACTGCGTCAACAGTCGGCTCGCTGTGGCCCTTCGCCTCCTTCAGATAAGCGAAGTACCGGCGCTTGATCCGTTCGTTGTTGGCGTTGTGTTTCGTCATGCTTTGATGCTCCCTATCTGAAGTCACTGTTCACGGAGGGCTGTTGGCTCTCGCCTATGTGTCGCAGTGCTTGCGGAAACGTGATGTCCAGTTTCCCGCGAACCTGCGCCAACTTGGCCAAACTGACGCGCCGATAGATGATCGTTTCGCAATCCGGGCAGATCGCGATCAGGTTCCCCTGGGTTGCGGTCAGGGCTTCGTAATCCGCCATTGACCCGGCTGGCGCTTTCGGCGCGCGGCAGCGCACGCAATAGATTTCGCCCGGCTGGCAGGTCCGCTTGTTCTTTGCCCGTTGCGCCTGAAGGAAGGTAACCAGGTCGCGCCCGAGGATCAGCATCGGTCGCCGATCATCGCTGGTCGCGAGTCCTCGCTTGACCCACGCCCGCACGGTATTGCGGTGCACACCAAAAAGCGTGGCGATTTCTTCCACGGTGTAATTGCGGTGGATCTTGGCGAGGCGGGGGTTCGGGTGACGCTTGCTCATAGATCAACTCCGAAGTGCAGGGGAGCCGCCGCGACTGGCGCGTGCATAGTCGTTGTCGGCAGTGCCGCTGACACCTTTTCCGCCCGGCTGACTGGAAAGCGATGAAACCAACGAAACCGATTCCATCACTTCGATGCGCCAACGTTCCGCCGATCCGTTGCCGGTTGCGCGCACGATGCGCATGCCATCGACGATCCGGCCCGCGTGCCGGCGAATCCACCAGCCCAGCTTGCGCCGGTTAATCTCGCCGCGCTCGTCGGCGATGTCGTGCAGGACTTCGCGCAGTTCCGCGTGTTCGTCATGCAGCGCGTGCGCCTGCCTGACGGCATCTCGCACCATCGCCGGTGTCTTGCCGAACCCCGCGAACCAGGCATTCAGCAGCCGTGCCAGCGTTTCCCGGTCGGGGTCTTCGGCCATTGCCTGAAAGATCGAGGCCGTCGGGTCGCCACAGCCCAGCCACATCAGCGGCTGCCGGCAGAGGTCGGACCAGTCGCCGTAACTCGCGAGCGACTTGCACTCGGTCCTGGGCCGGCCGGCGATGATCCAGGCGCGAATGATCGTCAAGGCCGCCGACACATAACGCCCGCGTTCGCGCAACACGTCACGCACGAGATCGGGCCGGGTGAACGTGCGTGCCGCCGGCACTTCGCAGTCGGGGGCCAGATGGATGGAGATGCAACGTCGCGTCATGTCCTGCACCGGCCCGACATTGTTGCCGCTGGAAAGGAACAACGCGCGCGTGTTGACCGTGGCGGTCTTGGAAACGCCAAGGATGCGCCCGCTCATGTGTTCCGAAGTCAGCGCTGTGCACAGGCTCTTGTGCGCCACCAGGTCACCGGTGAGATTGTCGAACTCGACCACGGCCGGGCCGCGCAACAGCTCGGCGAGCAGCAGTTTGCGACACTCCTCGTCATCGGCCGGGAAGGTCGTCGGCGTGCCGCGCTGCGGCGTGGCGAATGCCGTGATCAGTTCGCACAGGTAGGACTTGCCCGAGCCCACCATGTGCGCCCGCACATGAAACATCGGCGCCACCGGCAAGCTGGCGCGGATGGCAGCGGTGAGCAGGGCTGTCAGCGCCGCCGCGCGATCGGTCTCGCCGGCGAAACTGAACTCGGCCAGCAGGTCTCGAAGCTGCGCCAGCGCCGCTTCGGCCATCGCACGGGTTGGTTTGTCCGCAAAGGCAAACGCACGCGCATCGAACACGCCGAACATACCCGTGGTGGCATCGTAGCCGGCCGCCATCATCAGGCTGCCGTCGGGGCGCAAATAAGGCTGGCGTGCCAAGCCAGCGAGCACCGGCAGATGCGGGTAACTCGTCGAATCGAACAGCACCGCCGCATGTCTGGCCGGAGGGTCGGTGCGTACCCAATCCTGAGCGCGGGCGTCATAACGTTCCCACAGTGCGGCTCCCGCGAGCGAGCGCACCAGCGCCGGCTGCGAGACATCCTGAATCCGTGTTTCGCGGGTGCCGGGATCGGTCACCACCGTGACAATCAATCCGCCGCGCTGGTAGTGCCGCCGCGATTGCGCCAGTTCCCGCTCGGCCACATCGACCACGCGGTGGATTTCGCCCGCGACAACCCGAATCGTCGATTTCATTCGTGCCGCGTTGACCTCGACATTCAGAAAGGCGAGCAGATCGCGAATGTGTCGCTCGGCACAGTGGCCGTGCAGACACTTGAAGCCGCCGATGGGCCAGTTGTCGTCGGGCTCGAAATAGGCCGTGCCGCCATCCGCCGCGCCGGTGTGCGCCTCGACCCAGGGACAGGTGATATCGTACTTGCCGTCGCCCAGCGGAACTTTATACAAGCCCCGCTCACGCAGGACGACCAGAACGGCGTTTTCTTCCGGGCGCGGAATCCACACCGCCTCGCCGTCGTCCGGCCGCGCCTGCGGTGCGCGTGTTGCCTGACGCGTGGGGCGTTCGGTCCGCATCGATTCAAGTTGCAGGCCAGTGACCAGTTCCTCGACCGAATAGCGCAGATCGGGCGCCCATGTCAGCAGCCGACAGGGGAAGGGTGGCGCATGTTTGCCATTGACCGCCATCGGCAACCGCGCCAGCCGTGCGCGTGGGCCATTGGCGCCGGGGTCGCACAAACCGGCGGCGACGATTGCATTCATCAAACGGTCGGCGAGCAGCCCGTCGGCCAAGGGTTCGCGCAGCAGGTAGCCGGCCTGATGGTTGCCGGGCGAGGTTTCCAGCATCCAGGTCGGCGGCAGTGTCACGCGCTCCAGTGGCACCTTGCCGCCCACGTCGTCGAGCATCACCGCATGCAGCGCGACGAACTGCGCTTTGCGCCGCCGGTACGCGCCGGTCTCATTCGGGCGGAAGGTGCCCAACGAAAAGTAGTTGTTGGCAGCGGACGGCAGGGCGATCTCGCCGTCCGTCCAGCGCCGGCTCTTCCAGGCGGACGCTGGCATGCTCGCCGGGTTGCCGACGAAACTGCTCACCACCGGCGCCACGTCTGGAGCTAGGCAGGCGAACAGTGTGTGCAGGAACGCATCGTTGCTCACAACGGGGGCTTCAGCGGTTTCGCCGGTTTTATCGGTTTCCACGAGAGCGAGCGAATAATCTGTCGCGGGGGCGTTCATCATTGCCCCGTCAGATTGCCGTCTTGCGCGCCGCTTCGAGCTTCACCACCAGCGCGCGGATATCGTCGTCAGTCTTCCCGGCAATGCGGGCCGCATTCAGCGCCTCGACCTCGTTGTCAGGTGTGCCAGTCGCCCGCAATCCGATCAATACCGGTTTGACGAAGAGCCCGGCCTTGATGTCCGCGTAATGTGAACTTCGCGACCTGCCGCGACGTTTCAGTACCGCGGGGAGTCGAAGGAGGGTTATTTGCCCTGTGGGGAAGTTTGCCGCTTGGCGGTCTTTGGGGGGGTTGGAGGTGAACATGTCTGTCCTTTGTAGGGTCTTGCGGCACGTTGCCGCACAACCCTACGCATGACATGTCATGCCGCTGCTCACCAACCCAGACTGGGTCAGGAAATCACCCGAAAAGAGTTGTCATGACAAATGCCGACTTGTCACGCGGCCTCGTTGGGGTCGTTGTTCTTCAGCCATTCGTCGGCATCGTCGTTTCCGCAATCGACCGAACGGTCTGCTTCGTAGGTGTCAGCAAACCGGTCACCCCGATCATTCAATTGCTCATATGAATCCGTGCGGCGTTCTGCCTCGCGCTTCGCTCTCTCGTCAGCGGCCCCGCGCTTGTCCGTAATCTTGAATCGGGGCACCCACCCGACCCCCTTTCGGTAGGGCTCGAACGGATCGGTACGGGTGCCCAGATGGGCTCGAAACACGTCACGCAGCCGTTTCATCTTTGCCGCGTTTGCCCCGCTGTGTGGCAGCCTCATCTTGTTTGCCATCCCCAATAAAAGCGCGCCCTGGCTGTTTACGCTACCCCGACGCCTATCCACCAGTTCCAGCACGCCTAACGCAACTCGCCGTGTCTCATGGCGTGCACGAATTTCCACCATATTGTTTGCAGCCAATCCAGTCTCTGATTTATCCCCGACGAAAGCGATACTCAGTTCGCTGGCATCAAGCTTCTCCATGGTGAGGAAGATATTGCACGGGCTTCCTGAAACAGCAAGGACGGGGTGCTCATCAGCTTCGGTATCCGTCGTCGGCATATCGGCGGACTTGCCTCTATCTTCATCAACACCAAAATCTTCCGCCTCGATCGCCTCCACATAAGCGGTTTCGAATAGAGCGAGTTCGAGAGGCGGGCAAGAAGTGTCTTCTGGATTTGACCCTCTCGTAAGGCCAGTGATCGGGTGCATGTCCATCAATCGCGATTCTTCAATCTTTGCACGGATGAACGCCTTCGCCTGAATGCCCGGTTGCTTGCTCCAGCGCTCGATCAGCGCCTTGCCGGTGATGTAGCGGTCGGCTGGCTCGAAGGCTGAAATATCATCCTCCCTGAACCGGCACGCCATCAGGGGCGACAGGTAGTCGAAGTCGTTTCCGCTGCCGGGATCGAAGTAAAATTTCCGCGGAGGGTCGAGTTCATTTGCATTCCTGAACGCCGCGAGGCCACCATCATCTTGTCCAATGAATACCCAGGCGGCCAGTTCTTCTGGCGTCGCACCCAGCCGCTTGGTCAACAGTTTCATCGCTTTGGGGTAGGCAATATAGCGCACGGGCGAGGCCGGCGGGGTGGAGGGTGCTTCATCCGCGTCAGCAAAGCGCGCGCGCACCGGGTAATAATCGCCCCCCGTCTGCCGCTCCTGCGACGCCATGCGCGCAAGTTCCTGCCGAAGTTCCTTCAATCGTGCTTCCTTCAGTGCCAGATCACTGGCTGTTGGTGCTGGCGCGACCTCCCACTCCGCAATCTGCTGCTTGATGGCATCCATTTTTTGGCAGAAATCCCACCAGAGCCGGCGATCAGCCAGAGTGACAGGGTCGCTCTGGTAGTCCGTCTGGATGGCGACCGCGCGCCGCTGCGCCGGTGCCAGCGCGTCCCAGGGTGGCAGAAATTCGCTCTCCACGCGGCGGCGGAGTTTATCCGGGAGTGCATCAAGCGCTTGGTCAAACCACGCTTCCAGCGCGAGTGTCAGGCTCTCGAATTCCTCGCTGGCAATTGCCGTTCTTGACGATGCGGCCTGAGCGTTGGCATGCCTGACCTCGCGTGCCAGATCGTTCGGGAATGCGATTTTGTCCTGTGTCAGGGCGATGTACTGTGAAAGCCAATCCAGAAAGGCCGTGGCCTCCACGTAGCGATACCCGTCACGCTCAAACGTCATTGGACGCTCGATATTCAACCGGGCATCACTGAAAGCGCCGATCAATGTCCGCTCGTTCGCCAAAGCGCGCTGGCTGGGCGCCCGTAGTTCGGGCTCCAATGCGTGGTGATCATCCGAAACCGGGAGGAAACCGGCGCCCAAGCGAATGGCATCGCTGTGCAGCCACCAGAGGCACCCGTCACCGGTGACATGAAGATATGGCTCAAATTTGGTCATCGGCATGCCCGGTCATTTCCGCTTGCGGCATTGCGATTCGGATTTGGCGGGAAGACGTCTTTGGTTGAGTGTTGGCGAGCCATGTGTATTCCTTTCAAGTCTGGTGCTCAACAATCAAAATGAGATTCTGGATTATGCAGGACGTTACGGTACACTTCAGCACTGAATAGCACGGGGCCGGCTGGCGATTCTGGTAGCAAGGTGACCCCCTAAACGACGAAGATCACGAGAAAGCAGTTGATGGCCCGCTCCACCGTCCACTACGCGGACAAGGAAACCAACAACATCCTCAAGAAGCTGCATAACAAGCTGCGGCCAGCCGGCACGCCGGTGCAACGGGTCGAATACATCATCGAACTGCTGTTGCTGCGCATCTTCGAAGTCAAGCTGGTGCAAGACCCCGAGTTCACGCAGTTGCGCGGCGCGTTCGCCGGCGACAACGAGACACTGCTGTTTTCATCATTGTTGAGCCTGCCCAACGACCAGATTTTGGCCGCGCTCAATACGCGTTTTTTTCCTTTCTATGCCCGCATCCTGAGCGAAGCGCGCAAGGTCTGGCAGGGCAATCTCTCGACCAAGGTGCAGGATCAACTGATTCTGATCGAGGAGGTTTTCGGCAACTCGAATTTCACCAACAATGTCACCAGCGGCAACATGGCCGAGATCATCGGGCTGGTGGCCGAACTCGACAGCGAACGGTTGCTCAAGACCGATCTGCTGGGCGATGCCATCGAATCGGCGCTCTCGGAAACCGGTGGCACCAAGGACATCGGCCTGCATCGCACCCCCGACCACATTCGGCAATTCATGGTCGGCTTGGCGGCACCGACCTTCAAATCCCGACTTTTTGACCCGGCGGTGGGCACCGGCGGCTTCATGTTCGACAGATTCGAATATGTGCTCGAAGGCATCTACCGCGAAGGCCACTGGCCCGGCGCCAAGGCGCACCCGGAACTGATTGCATGGTTCAAGGAGTGGTTCGACCGGCATCCGACGGCGCTTCCGCCCCATGAGGTAACCACCGACTTTTACCGTAGCGGCGTCGGGGGCATCGAATATCTGGGCATGGTGCGCAAGATGGCGGCCATCAATTTCTATGTGCGCGGCCTCAACCCGGGCAACATCCAGCAAGGCGACGCGCTGGAAAAGTTCGGCACCGACATCCTGCCGTGTAGCAAGTCCATCGTCATGGCCAATCCACCCTTCGGCGCGCAGCGCGACAAGGAGTCCTACCCCAACGTCTGGAGCGAATACTCGACCGAGTCCGAGACCACCATCCTCTTCGTCAAGCTGATGCTGGAAACGCTGGAGCCGGGCGGTGTCTGTGCCGTCATCGTTTCCGAAGGTTTCTTGACCTGGGACCAGAACAGCGCGCGTGCCCTGCGCCGCGCCTTGCTCGAAGATTGCAACCTGCAAGCCATCATCAGCCTGCCGCAGGGGCTGTTCGTCAGCAAGGGCGGCCAGGGGCCGAAAACCTCCATCCTGCTTTTCGTCAAGGGACAGCCCACCAAGCGTGTCTGGTTTTACAAGGTCGGCAACGACGGCTACACCATGGGCACGAATCGCAAGCCCATCGCCGGCTGCCAACTGGTCGAGGCGCTCGACCTATTTCATGGGTTTGTGCGCCAGGGCAAGGAGCCGCCCGAGAGTCGGCATTCCTTCTGCATTCCCGCCGAATGGATCAAGACCCTCGACCCGCGTATCAAGGACCGCATCCGTACCGAAACGCGAGCCGACATGGCCACGAAGGAAGCTAACGACCGCGCCAGGCAGTTGGTAAAGTGGAATGCCCAGATCGCCGCAAAGAAGCTGGCACCCGCCGAGCGCGATGAACGGCTAAGCCAACATGCCGAACTCTGGTTCGGCAAGACCGAAAACGACATTGCCCACAAGATCGAGCGCGCGCACCTCTATTCCTTCAACCTGCCCAATTACCGCAGCAGTCTGAGCCTGGCGCAAATCGAGGCATGGAAAAGCTTTGCCGCCACTCGCCTGCGCGAAGGCAATGGCGAAGCCACGCTGGAAGCAAAATACCGCGCCGTCGCCGCTGCATGCACCGAGGAACTGGACGAGATGTTGTCCTCCCTCGATCCGAGACATACGCTGGAACTTGATTGGGCGCGGCAGTTTCTGACCGGTGTCCCGGCGGCGGAGTTCAAGAAACACCCGCACCTGAATACCTTGCAGGAAGTGATTGCGTCGCAGGCAAAGGCAGCGCGCGTCCAAGTGAAAGAACTAATCAAGCCGCGCCAGGAGAAGATCAAGAAAGACGACTACAACGGCGCACTTCCAATTGTCGAGAAAATCAGTTTCGCCGATGGTCTCCTTCACTTCCGGGAAGAGCGCGAAACCGGGATGGATTTATACAAGGCGTGCAAGGGCGATCTTGTCACTTCAAAAATCAACCTGCACCAAGGGGCGCTCGCGCTTGCGCCGTGCGATCTGGTCACCTCGACGCATTACCTGCCCTACGAGATAAACGCAGCCGATGTTGATCCGAGGTATCTGGTTGCCGTGCTTCGTTCCACGCAGTTTCGCGCGCTGATTGATGCGCAGAAGAACAGCGGAATCAAGAACGAGCAGGGAGCTGAGTTCCTTGGTGAGTTTGAGATTCCGTTGCCCGATCTCGAAGACCAAATAAGGATAGTTGGCCAACTGGAAAAATTATCTGATCTGCGGTTTCACGCTAATGGTTTTATTGGGGCATGGGGCGCCGATTTGTTCCTTTCTTTCGATGGCGAATCTATGGTGTTGGGCGAGTTGGCTGATGTCGATGCCAAGGTGGTCAAAGACCTAAACGTGGTGTCAGATGTCCGGTATGTGGGGGGCGAGCATATTGAGTCGGGAACAGGGCGACTAGTCGCATCGCAGACAGTCGCCGAGGCTGGAATAATTGGCCCATCTTATCCTTTCAAAATAGGTCAAGTTGTTTATAGCAAGGTTCGTCCTAACCTGATGAAGTGTTTTTATGCTGACTTCGATGGCGTGTGCAGCTCTGATATTTACCCATACACGATCAAATCAGAAAAAATTTCCGCAGATTATCTTGCCATAGTTATGGCATCGAACTGGTTTGCGGAGAGGACGTTAGAGTTTCAAGAGCGCGCAGGGATGCCGAAGGTGAATCGAGACCAACTTGCGACTATTCGGATCATTGTCCCGAGCATCGAAGATCAATTGAGGTGCGTGAGGAACTACAAGGCAAGTCGATTCGTCGTTGATGAGTTAGAGGCAAGTGCCAACGTTTGCAGACATAAGGCACGGGACATCATTAGCTCAATCTGGGAATCCTGACCATGCCCAAGCCAACGAAAACCGGCGTCTTCGACAACGAGGCGTCCACGGTGGACCTCAAGGTTTGCGAGACCTTGAAGGCGCTGGACTGGCGGCTGGGTGACACCTTGCTCTATCAGCCCAGCTACGCGCTGACCGAAGACGAGCAGAAGGACTATCCCGGCAGTAAGTCGATCAAGCCGGATTTCGTGTTGCAGGATTTGCAGGGCTTCGCGCTGGCGGTGATCGAGAACAAGCTGGACGATCCACGCAAGGCGCTGCCCAAGTTGCGGCTCAAATACAGCCGTTTGCTGAAACCCCGTTTCCTCTACGCCTGTGCAGCCGATGGCGCGGGTGGCCTGAAAGTGCTGTTTTTCGACCTCGCCTGGCGCGGCGTGGATGCAGCGGATTTCCGCGTGGTCGATGGCTTCATGTCATTGACGGATGTGAAGCTCAAGATCGAGCAGGACCGGCTGAGACGACAGCAGCAGGAAATCAGCATCGACACGACGTGGGCCGGCGGTTTCGACCCGGCAGCGGGAAAAGCGCGCACCTACCAACTGGATTGCATTCGCACGCTGCTCGATCATTACCGCGACGGCAAGATGAAGATGCTGGTGCACATGGCCACCGGCCTGGGCAAAACGCGAACGATGGTCGTCTTCGCCAAGGCGCTGCTCGATCATGCGCTGGCCCGGCGTATCCTGTTCGTGGTGGATCGGCGCACGCTGGCCCGGCAGGCGATCAACAAGGGGTTCCGGCTGCTCGCCCCGACCTACAACAGCCACTGGATCACCTCGGCGAGTTGGCGCGCGCACAAGAACAAGAATATCCACGCGGTGGTGATCGATACGCTTGAACTGCTTTACGACAGGATTCCAAGCAATTTTTACGACCTCATCATCGTGGATGAATGCCACCGCTCGATCACGGTCAATCGCAATCTGGTGTTCGATCATTTCGTCTGCCCGCGCGTCGGCCTGACGGCCACCCCGCGCATTGCCGTCCCGCCGAAGGGCGGCAAGCTCAACGACGATGACGCCGCGATTAACGACACCTATCGTCTGTTCGGCTGCGCGAGCGGGGCGCCGGATTTCGAGTTCAACCTTGATCGAGGCATCGACGAAGGCTTTTTGGCGCCGTATCGCAAGGAAGAGCACATTACCGCGCTGACCAAGGAAGCGATGGAAAGCGGGGTGCTCTACGATCACCTGCTCGACCCGGAGTTATGGAAGGAAGGGAAGCACCAACGTATCGAGTTGGGTGAGCAGCAGAAGATCGAACTGGAGCGGCTGAACAAGCGCATCCTGAGCGATGAACAAGCGAAGCGATGGGCGGAGATCGTCCGCAAGGAAACCGACTACGGCGAAAAGCTGCTTCTGTTCGCCGCCAGCCAGGCGCACTGCCTGATGCTGGTGAAGGCGATCAATGCCGTCTTCAACGATACCGGCCAGCGCCCGAGTTACGCCGAGGCGATCATTTCTGAAAACGACGACATCAACGAATCGCTCAAGGAATGGTTTGATCGGCCTTACTCAAATCCGCGCATCGTGGTGTCGGTGGATATCATGAGCACCGGCGTCGATATTCCCTGTCTTCGTTACATCGCCTTCGGCGCCTTGACCAAATCGGTCGGCAAGTATTTGCAGATGCTGGGGCGCGGTACCCGGCTCGATCCGAAAACCGGCAAGTTCAGTTTCAAGATCCTCGATTTCGTCGGCCTGTGCAAGAAAATGGGCGACAACGGCAAGGGCACGGTCAAGCCAAACGAAAAGGTGGTCAAGCCAGGAGGTGGCGGCGGCGGAGGTGGAGGCGGCGGCATCACGGTTGATGGCATTCTCGACAACCCCGATCCGGCCAGCCTGATTCAGCGGGTGCTGATGACTGATGACGGCATCAGGATCGTCGACAACCTTCCCATTGCCAAGGCGCGCGAACTGTTCGAGGAAGGCGTCAAGTCAACAATGGACCCGCGTATTGCCCTGCTGCGGCGCAAGGCATGGGAAGACAAGGACTACCAACCGACCGAGGAAGAACTGGCGCTCATCAAGGAATGGGCGGCCGCACCCGACGTGATTCTTTCCGAGGAGCAGTTGCAACGGATATACGAATACCCGGCCGGTTCGGTCTGGGATTTCTTTTTGGCGGTGCTTGGCGTCAGGAAGATACCCACCACACGCGAACGCATCGAGGCAGGTTTCGATAGCTATCTGGAGCTATACAATTTCACCGACGAGCAGACCACGGCACTACGCAAGATCAAGGATGTCTTTGTCGCCAATCTCTCGTCGCACGGTCGGGTCGATCTCGACACGACCTTCGCCGACCCTATTTATGCTCGGCTGATAGGCGACTTTGAGGCGATCAATCGCAAGTTCGATGGAAAGTTGCGCGAAGTGGTTGAGGGGATGCAGGGCTGTTTCCGGAATGCGGCATGAGGAAGAAAATGCAATGCTGCCGACGGCGGCATCGGATTCGCTGCGTTGGGCACCGTCCCGCCTGCGCCGACGTTTACGAGGAGATTTCTCATGCCTGACACACTGCCGCGTATCGTCCTCGACACCAATGTGCTGTATGCCGGCCTGTATTCGGCCAGCGGGAAGTCGCATCAACTGCTCAGGGCCATTGACGAGGGCCGGGTGCGCATCGTGCTGTCGACGCCGTTGCTGTTCGAATATGAAGACGTGCTCAAGCGAAATCAGGCGGTGTTGAATCTGAGCGATGCCGAGGTGGAGATCGTGCTTGATAATCTGTGCGCACTGGCTGATTTTCAGGCAGTCTATTTCCTGTGGCGCCCCTGTCTGCCAGATGCCAAGGACGATATGGTTCTGGAACTGGCGGTCGCCGCGCAAGTGCCGCGTATAGTGAGCTTTAACGCCAAGGACTTTGGTCCGGCGTCCCGCTTCGGGATTGAAGTGCTGACCCCGAAAATCATGCTGGAGGAACTGCAATGACTACCTTGAATTTGACGCTGCCCAATTCCATTCAACGCCACCTTCAGGAAATGGCCGACCTCGAAGGCGTGCCCGTCAATCAGTTCGTCATGAGCGCGGTGGTGGAGAAAATCTCCGCACTGACCGCCGAGGCGTACCTTTGCACGCGCGCCGGCCGCGCCGATCCCGGTGCGTTTCGGGCGATTCTGGACAAGGTGCCCCAGCGCCCGCCACTGGCTGGCGACGAATGATCGGCTTTGCCTGATGGCGTGCGACTTGATTTCTCGGGTTACCCCATGAGTGCCGACGCACGGTTCGGCTCGCTCTCATCGCTGGGAATCGGCGCAGGTAACGGATAAGCAGTTCACCCAGATCGGTTTCAACCTGAAAGAAGCGCCGCCCACTCGCCAGCGCCAAAGATGCTCGACACTTATCGTTTTGTAGAATATATTGATCGAGTTAGATCAATTATTATTCGACATTATGATTTCATGCCGTCTGTCCACCATCCTTGGCGCCAAGCGCCTGAAAGTCTCCGACGTGTGCCGGGCGACTGGCATCGCACGGGCGACGCTGGATCGCTACTACAACGACCGGGTAAAGAGTTTCGACCGCGACGTGCTGGGTAAGCTCTGCCAGTTCCTCCAGGTCAAACCCGGCGATTTGCTGGTAGTGGTTGAACAAGGCGATTTGTTCGGCTTGCCAACGGCCCAGGACGGGGAGTTCTCATGACCGAGCGGGAACTGAAACTGCTGATTGACGCGCAGGCCATCAAGCGCGTGCAAATCCACTATGCGGTGATGGCGCAGGGTTACATGGTGATCGCCGACGGCAAGGCGCTGGAAACGACCAAGCGCGAGACCCGGGAATTCAAGACGCTCGATGCGGCGGCGAAACTGTTGTTCAAACTGGGTGTGGCGGATTTTGCGGTGAAGTTGCGGACAACATGACGACTGGGCAACCAATGCGAGCTCAGCATGAAGCGCCTGGCTTCGAGCAACCGAAGGTGCGTCTGTTTCCTCCCGTCACGCGGCGCATGGCGCTGGATATTGCGATGCGGATGCTGTCATTGTCCAAAGTATCCGCACCGCCGATCTGTCACGGCAGGAAACCCGCGCAATTTCGCATCTATGTCACCCTGCCGGAGCCCTGCTGGTGGATTGAGGCCCCATGGGGTGATGGCAAAGACGGATTCACGATTCGCAGTAGCCGTGTGATTGTGATCGGCAGGCAAACGGGAACTGTTCACTATGACGGTTCAGCCGGCGATGAAGGGTAACGTCAAAATTTCCCCGCGCTCACCGTCTCGCCAGCGCCGGCTTTCAATTGATCACGCCGCGCCACGAATCGGCTTGACCACCGCATTGGTCGGCATCGCGGCGCAATACACAGCCCATTCCGCCATCAGGGCGGCACGCTTGGCGAACTGCGAACCGCGCTGATAGGCGCGCTCGACCGCATCCGGCAACTGGTGCGCCAGCGCGTGTTCGGCCACCTCACGCGGGTAATTGGTGGTTTCAGCCGCCCACATACGGAAGCTGCTGCGGAAGCCATGAACGGTGATGCCTTCGCCGTTGGTATCCACCCAGACGGGCTTGCCATTGCCGTTCATGCGGCGAATCACGGCAGTCAGCGACATATCCGACAAGGGCTGGCCTTTGGTTCCGGCGAATACGACATCATCGTCGCTATCCCTGGGCATCGACGCCAGCAAGGCCAGCGCCGCATCGCTCAAGGGAACCTGATGCTCGCGTTTGGCTTTCATTCGCTCGGCCGGGATTGTCCAGAGCTTACCAGTCGTATCGAACTCAGCCCATCGAGCACCGCGCACCTCACCCGACCGGCAGGCGGTGAGAATAGCGAACTCGACTGCTCGGGCGGACACACCCTCACGCACGCGCAGAGCCGACATGAACGCGCCGATGCGCGGCCACGGTAGCGATGGATGGTTCTTCGTCCGGCTCGTCTTGCTGATGGTTGCCAGCAAGTTTTCGAGGTGGCCTTTCCAGCGGGCTGGATTCTCGCCGGTGCGGTAGCCGCTGGTGGTGGCCCACCCCAGCACGGACTCGATACGCCCGCGCACACGACTGGCGGTTTCGGTCTTGCTCTCCCATATCGGCGCCAGACATTTCACGACCAAACCGGTGTCGATCTCGGCCACGGGCAAATGGCCAAATACCGGACTGGCGTAGGTGTTGAGCGTGTTGGTCCATTGGTCGCAATGCTTGGCGTTTTTCCAGCCGGCCTTGTGCGTCAGGATGTACGCCTCGGCGCACTGGTCGAAGGTCATCATCTTTGCCTCGGCCAGCGCGGCGGCGATCTGTTTCTGCTTCCTGGCCGCTAGTGGATTGATGCCGTCGATCAGCAGTTTCCGCGCATCCAGTGCCTTCTGCCGCGCTTCGGCCAGACTCACGGTATGCGTCGGCCCCAACCCCATCCCGAACGGCTTACCGGCCACCATGTAACGCAACAGCCAGGACTTCGCGCCCGTGGCAGTGATCTGGAGCGTCAAGCCGCCACCGTCGCCGTATAGCCCCGGCTTGGTAAGCTTGGTGACTTGCAGTGCTGAAAGTCGTTGCTGTTGACGTGCCATGCTATCCGCTCCACTATCAAAATGACTATCAAACTATAGTCGGATTTTGGTGGATTGTATAGGATTATCTTGGAAGCTTATATTACGTAACATATTGTTATATAAGCCACATTCTGCATTATTCTGGATTGTGCTGGACTATAATCAGGCGGACTCCGTCTCCGCCAGTTGAGTAACACAAGACCCTGATCCGTCAGGGTTTTGTCGTTTTTGAGCTACCTTTGAGATGTGATTTGAGTCATGTCTGCGAGGTGCTCCATGATTTTTGGCTATCGAAGAGCGGCTACAGATAGCTTGGTAACTCCGGGGCAAAAAAATGAAGGCCACCTAATCGGGGGGCCTTTTTCATTTGTTGCGCCGGCCGCGTTCAACGCCGGAGCGACGCTGACTCATGCACGCCAATGCCCACGTTGATCTGGCCATCGCGCGTCATGGATCGGAAAAATCACGCCCGGCACCCAGCTACCCTTGACGTCGTTACCCCGTCGTGTCGCCGAGTTCAGGGACTGGCCAACTGGCCAGCCCCTGAACTCTACCCACCCACGCCCATATCGGGCATTTCTACTTTGCCTTGACAGGGTACTGCTGAGACTTGACCAAAAGCAGCCAATCCATTAATACTTCGACGTGTTCCCCGCATTCCCTGATCTCTTGCTCGCCAGTTGCACCTTCCCAGACCTGAATCGAGAGCAGGCGTCGGTTCCGGCCATCCGAAACGGTTGGGAGGCCATCCACCAGTTATGAAGTGGTTGAGGTAGAAAGTAGGATGAAGCAACTTTCCGGTACGGACAACCTGTTTCTTGCGCAGGAAACCGGCAATCAGCGGGCCCATGTCGCTGGATTGGGCATTTACGACCCGTCGACCGCGCCCGGTGGCAAGGTGCGATTCAAGGATGTTATCGAATTCTTTACGAGCCGCCTCGACAAGTCGGCGGTGTTCCGCAGGCGACTGGTACGAGTGCCTTTCGATCTCGATCGGCCCTACTGGATTGACGAGAAGGATATTGATGTTGAATATCACGTCCGCCACATGGCGTTGCCGCGTCCCGGGGACTGGCGGCAATTGATGATTCAGGTAGCACGGATACATGCCCGCCCGCTCGACCTGTCCAAGCCCGCCTGGGAGGCCTACATCATCGAGGGCCTCGACAACGTCCCCAACCTTGCTCCCGGCAGTTTTGCGCTCTATATCAAGTTTCACCACTCGGCGATTGACGGCCAGGCCGGTGCGGCGCTGGTCGGCAGCCTGCATTCGCTGACTCCTGAAATCGAGACGGTTTCCAGGAAACCGCTCACCAAGGTGGTCGATCGCGAACCGACCACCCTTGAACTCCTCGCCCGAATGGTTGGCAGTCGCGTCGATCAGGCGGTGAATGCAACCAAACTGCTGGGCGCGCTTGCACCATTCGCGTTTCAGTTGGGACAGAAGCAGATCGAAACGATGGTTCGCGGTTCGCTGGGCGTACGAGTTGGCGAGGATGGCCGGGAAGCGGCCGGAGTTTCCAAGAAAGCGCCGCCCACCCGTTTCAACGGCCCGTTGTCGCCGCATCGCGTCGTCGATGCCATGCCGCTGCCATTCGGGGATATCCAGAAGATCAGGGAGGCGGTGCCCGGATCGACGATCAATGACGTCTTCGTGTCGGTGTGTGGCGGCACCTTGGGCAAGTACCTCCAGGCGAAGGGCGAGTTGCCGGAGATCAGTCTCAACGCCCTGGTGCCGATGAGTATCCATGGCGAAGCCAAAAGCGGGGATGCGGGGAACCAGATTGGGATGGCCTTCGTGCCGGTATTCAGCAATATTGCCGATGCTCGGGAACGCCTGCGCAAGGTATCTCGAGGCACGACGAAGGGCAAGAATGCCGTCAATTCAGTGGGCAAGGATCTGCCGGCCAGGATTTTCCAGACCCTTCCGTCCAGGGCTGTTGATTTCGCCGTACGTCACGTCCTGCTGCCGCAGTTCAATTTCACCGTGTCCAACGTACGCGGCCCGTCGCTGTCTCTTTATATGGCGGGTGCCAGACTCCACGGCTTCATGCCAGTCAGCATGCTGCTCGACGGCATGGGCCTGAATGTCACCGGATTCAGCTATAACGGCACACTCTGGGTGTGCGCGGTTTCCGACCGCATGATGATGCCCGACCCGGAATTCTTCATGAATTGCTTCCGTGAGAGCTTCGCCGAGCATCTTGCGCTGACGGTGCGAGCGCCGGAAGCTGAAACCAGGCCGGCGCGCCGGACGACTCGGAAGGCTGCGCCCGTTGCGGCAACCAGCAAACCCGAAGGCAAGCCGGCGGCCGAGACGAAACCGATACGCAAGCCTGCGATGCGGCGCAAGCCGCCCATCACTACCGCCGCTTCTGAATAAATTTTCGAATCTATTCTGGCTGAGCCTTCCCGAGACGATCGAGGCCGAAGATCCTGGACAGCTTGGCATCGAACATGGCGGTCGGCAGCAGTTTCTTGAGTAGTGGCAGCTTGAAGCTGTTCCTGCCCCCGCGCACGACAATTGGCGGGGTGCCGGCCAGGAGGGCGTCGACCACAGGCCGCGCGAACTCTTCTGCAGGCGTGGCGTCAATCTGCCCGGCTCGGGCACGCGCGCGCACGCCGTCCGCGACCGGCCGATAGACTGACCCTGGGGGCAGGCGCAGTGCTTCCTCGGCATGGGTGCCGAAGCTCGACCGCATGCCGCCGGGCTGGACGGTGACAACGCGGATGCCGAACGGGGCGAGCTCCATGCGCAGCGCGTCGGACAACGAGTGGATTGCCGCCTTGCTCGAACAGTAGGCACCGGCAAAGGGCGTTGCGAACAGGCCGACGATGCTGCCGACATTGACGACGATGGCCATGCCGTTACGCGCTGCGGCACCTCGTAGCAAGGGGAAGAGAGCGCGGGTGACGGCCACCGGCGCGATCACGTTGGTTTCGTATTGCCGGCGCAGGTCGTCGCGACTCAGGTCGATTACCGCGCCCACCTGGCTGAAACCGGCATTGTTGATCAGGATGTCGACCTGACCTACTTCGCTTTCGAGCGTGGTCACGGCGGTTGTGATGCTGGCGTCGTCATCGACGTCGATGACCAGGGTGCGGATGCCTTTTTCGGCGAGTGGCGCGAGCGCCGAGTGCCGGCGGGCGGTGGCAATGACGGAGTGCCCGCGGTTGTGAAATTCGAGTGCCAGCGCGGCGCCGATGCCGCTGGAGCAGCCGGTGATGAGTACGATCTTCTGCATGCGACAAGCCCCGGGATTACTGGATGGTCAGCGCGTCGCTCGCGCGGCGGCAAGAATGTTTGCGGCTAAGATAATATGCGCCCCAGGCGGTAGCGTTCCTGATGTCGACGGTGGCGGAGGCGATGCACCGGGGCTATTCGTACTGACGAATGCCGTGGTCAGTCGCGGTCTGGCGCGGAACGAGCGCGACCGGCCTGAGTGAAGAATGCCATCGACTCGGGATAGAGCTGATTCAGCGTCGATCCGAGGGCGCTTTCGATGACGCGACCCAGTCTTCCTTCCAGCCAGTCCGCATCCGGAAATTCAGTCCGTCCGGCCCAGATTTCGGCAAGTGGCCCTGACTGCCGGGCGACGACCACCTCGATGATCGATTGCCAGTGCGCGGGATGCTCCGATCGACTCCATTCGCCACGGCCCCTGCCGTAATGTGCCACCGCCAGGTAAAGGAGCAGTGACTCCTTGAGTATCTTGTTCAGCGCTCCTTCGTTCCAGCTGACCGTGGCACCGTCCTTGCCCGTAAAGACGTTGTAGCCCCTGGCGACGCCGGCGGCACTCAGGGCACCAAGCGCTGCACCCGCCAGGGCACCGGCTCCCAGCGTCAGGCCGCCGGCCATGAGGTCCGCCGCGAGTCCGGAAATGGCTCCACCCAGAATCGCACCGACGGTCCCGAAGGCGCTCTCGCTCAAGGGTTCATCGACGTTCCAGTCCGCCGCCAGACGCCGCAGTACCTGTTCAGCGGCCCGTCCCTTGAGTCCATGAATGTCGATCAGTTGATCGGTCAAGGCGCACAGGGCCTTTGCGGCACGCTCTTCCAGCATCGTCATGGCGCGCGTCTCGGCAGCCGGCATGTTGTCGCTGCCGATGCCAATCGCCCGGCCGACCTTGCGGAAGGTTGCTGAAACGCCGCCATCCGCGACGCGCTCGCGATCCCTGGTCAAGGTCGCGAGGTAGCTGGCGATCGCCTCGGTCGAGGCACGGTAGGCGTCGAGCCGCCGCGCCTTCCAGGCTTCCTCGAGGGTCTTGAAGGCCGCCTGTTTCTCCTCGGTCAGTGCGCTCGCGACGGCATCGAGCAGGGAGAATTCCTGAACCCAGCAGCGTGCGAACGCGTCTAGAGACAGGACGTCCCCGACGAAGCGGTGCTGGTAAACGTAGTCGCGCCACTGCTTTTTCTCGGCCTCCTCGACCTCTCTCGGGCGTGGTTCGCCCATCTGGTTCAGCAGAACCAGAACTGGCTTGCCGATCCACGAGAGTATTTCCATTTCAGCAAGGACGTAAGCCGCGTCGGCCGGGTTCTCCGAGGCATTGACCAGGTACAAGATGACGTCCGACTGGTCACGAACAGTCTTCAGCACCTGCTGGCTGGACCACGATGCCTTGTCCCGCCAGCGATCCCAGATTTCGGAGAGAAACCAGCCGATCGGATTGTTTCTCTGGCGCAGGCGCTTGGCCAATCGAATACTGTCGCCGAACCCGGGCGTGTCCCACAGGGCCAGGACGTGTCCCTCCGGGCTTCTGATCATGGCATGGGATTCGGAGACTGCGGTCACATGAGGCGCATCGCGAATCTCTCCGATGTCTCGACCGAGAAGGGTTCGCGCCAGCGTCGTCTTGCCGACATTGGTATGGGAGACGAGACTGAGGTCGATTCTGAATGTGGCTTCGCTCACTGGCGGACCTTGCGTGAAGTGTCATTGGCGAACTCGAACCCGGCAAAGGCCCGCGAGGCGCCCGTCTGGGTCAGGTCACAGAAAACATGGGCAACGGCCGTACCGCCGAGAAACCGGGCCCACAGCGCGCGCCGCTCATCCAGGCGCTCTCCTTGTTTTCCGAAGCGTTTGAGAAAAGCGCTTTCATCGATGATGGAGATCACGGGTGGCCCCTGTCGGATTACTGCGCTCAGCGACCTGAGCAGGGTACCGTGGCTTTCATCCTCGGGCGTCGATGTCAGACTGAAAAGGACAAAGCGGCCGGCAAGGTCAGGTGCGCAAATGGCGTCAGGAGGATTGTCTTCCTGGCCGATCGCGATCGGATCGAGTATTTCCAGTCGGGCATCGGTGTCGTACAGTTCCTGAACGACCCTGTTCAACCCCAGCGCGACCTGGGAGGTAATCCGGTAGTTGTAGGGGACGACGACAACCCTGGCCTCGGTTCCCCGGAACCGGCGCAAGAGGCGCTGATAGTATGCCTCGCGCAGATCAATGGGAAACTTCCGCCGCAGTCGCTGCTGCGTGAGCCATGCCCAGCCGGCCAGCAACACCCTCGGCAACACGACGAGGAATCCAACCGTCAGTGCAATCCGGTGAATCCACGGAGCGGCCCCGGTGCCGGTCGGATGGCGCGCCAGATCGAGCGCTGCGATTTCGTCGGCAGTGGGTAGCGGAATGCCGAAAAACGAAGGGATCGCACCGAGAACTGCCATCACATACCATTGCACGACGCGCGCCGCAGCGGGGACGAAAGTGCTCTTCCATCCGGACACATATTCGTTGAAGAAGCCCCGGTAATAGAGCGAGACAATGATTCCGGCGGCGAATGCGGCTGCGGCCAGGTGGAGCAGCCGGCTGACGTAGGCTTTTGACAGCGGGTACGAAACCCGACCCCAGTCGCTCCAGTACGCCGTCCGGAACGATACATCGGCCGTGCCGGAGACCACGCTGCGAAACCGGCCAACTATCACGGCAATAGCCCTGCGCAGCGGGCCGGGCGCTCTCGTTTGTCGGCCGAAAAGGCGACCTGTCGTTTGTCCCAGGAGGAATGCGTAGACCGCCGTGTTCCAGAGCAGAAGCCCGAAGAGTGGAAACGAAGTCAGGTTGATGAGGTTGTCAGGGCCGACCTGGTCGACGAGCACCCCGGAAAGCAGCGCCGTTCCAACCAGCGCCCAGCCGAGCCACTCATGCCAGTCGGTGTCGGTCGTCAGGCGCGCCAGATTCGGCTGCCGCGCGGTGATTTTCTCCCAGGCCAGTTCCGCGCGGCGCCGGATGAAGCTTTCGTCACCGGTGTTTGCGGCGACCTCCCGCGCGGCCTGGTCGCCGATCAGTACGGAATCCGCCTGAGACCAGGACTTCTCGGGTTGCGCGGCGGTTTCGAAGGCCTTGACCAGGCACACGATTCGCGCCGAGTCTTCAGTCATTCGGACCCGCCTGGGTGAGAAGAAGCACGGTCATGGTAGATGTCGCTGTGCATGGGGACAAGACGGAAGCTTGTCATATTAGCGTGCGGTTTCGCAAGTCTTCGCCGTGCCTGAATCGATACTGGGTTTCTTACCGCAGGCGGATGACCCGTTGAGATGAAGAAAAGCGTGCGGTTCGGACGTGCTGCCAACCAGCGAGGCAACGCTCGCCGGGCTACTCCAGAAGAGCCAGATCATTGTTGATGTCAGGGAACAGGACCTGTTGTCCTG
The DNA here is from genome assembly GCA_016722705.1 of Candidatus Dechloromonas phosphoritropha. Classification (NCBI taxonomy): domain Bacteria; kingdom Pseudomonadati; phylum Pseudomonadota; class Betaproteobacteria; order Rhodocyclales; family Azonexaceae; genus Dechloromonas; species Candidatus Dechloromonas phosphoritropha. The sequence goes on from JADKGN010000001.1 coordinate 39,145, forward strand.
GTCGCGGGCGCCTGCCGGCACCGGCCGTGGAGTCTGCACTGGCTGCGGCGCGAGGACCTGGCATGATCAAGGTACGGCAATGAATTGTGAGACAAGCCAATGTTGACCATAATGTACCGGTCGTATGAAGTCGATCTGAATGCGCGCTGGCAGCATCAATTTCCGGTCGCGTCCCATTGAACTGGCAAAGTTGCGCAAACCGGCAATGCGCCGACCGCATTCCTCTCGGAATGTTTCCACCAACCAGGAGATAACCATGGTAAGAAAAAAACTGGTGCTCAGCCTGCTGGCGATGTCGCTTGCGGCACCCGGCATCAATGCACAGACAGTACCTGCCGCGCCGGCCGCTGCTGCCCAGCAGGCCGTCAATCCGGTCGACCCGGCGGCAATTCAGGCGCTTAAAGACATGGGCGCCCATCTGCAAACCCTGAAGCGCTTTCACGTGGCCACCGATCTGACCGGCGAGCGAGTGCTGGCTGATGGCCAGAAGCTGCAGCATATGGCTTCAGCCGACCTCGATGTCGTGCGGCCCAACATGATCCGTGCCCGGATGTCGAGCGCGCGTTCAGAACGTGAACTGATCTATGATGGAAAAGTAGTCACGCTCTATGTGCCGGCGCAAAAGTATTATTCGACTGTCGAATTTTCCGGAACGCTGGGCGAACTGGTAAACAAGCTGGAAGAACGATATGGCGTTGAAATTCCGCTCTCCGACCTTTTCCTCTGGGGAACGCCGGCCGCGCCGCTCGACAATATCCAATCGGCGATGAACGCCGGCCAGGATTTCATCGGCGACGATCTCTGCGATCATTACGCCTTCCGCCAAGGTGAGATCGACTGGCAGATCTGGATCACGACCGGGGAAAAGCCACTGCCGCGCCGGCTGGTGATTACCAATCGCGCCGACGAGGCGCGTCCGCAATCGGCGTCCGTGATCTCCTGGAATCTCAAGCCGACGTTCAAGGACTCGAATTTCAAGTTCGTGCCACCCAAGGGCGCGACTGCTGTCGAACTTCATTCGCTGGAAAAGAAATAAAGGAGCGCCAACATGAAAAAATCATTCAGCAAGTTCTTCCTGGGTCCCCTGACAGTTCTCGCCTTGGCCAGCTTCGTCATGAGTCCGGTGGCTGAGGCGCGGGGCGGTGCTCGTGCGGGCGGTGGCGGCGGCGCTTATGCAGGAGGGGGTGGCAACCGGCAGGTCAATAACGCCCATGCTGACGTGCGGACCAACAATGTGCGCAATACCAGCGTCAACAACGTCAATCGCAACACCAACATCAATGCCAACAAGAACGTTAATGTCAATGTCAATAACAATAATCGTGGCGGCGGCTGGGACAACAACTATCACCCGGTCGCCACGGCAGCAGCGGTTACTGCAGCGGTGGTCGTGACTTCTGCAGTTGTTGGTTCGATGGTGCGCACTGTGCCGGCAGGTTGTGTTCCCGTAAACTATGGCGGCATGATCTATCAGCAGTGCGGCAGTACCTGGTATCAACCTCAAGGCACGCAGTATGTCGTGATCAACCCACCGTATTGATTGCAGTTAATAAAAAGGACCGCAAAATCTGCGGTCCTTTTTGTGGAAAATTTCGAACCCTTGATGATTCGAAATAGATCTGCTTACAAGACTTGGCTACAGGTCGAGCGGCGTGACCCGGTTGCCATTCAGACTCAGATTCGCCATCAATCCACCATTCGTGAGAACGAATCCAACGATCGGCTGCTGGGCGGTCCGGGTCGTCACGCGGGCATCGGCGCCCACCGTCAACAGGGCTACCGAACCATCGACACCTGCCGTCCATCCTCTGCTGGAATGGAATCGGCTCAGCACTTCCTGCGTCATGAAGAGAATGAAGACTGCCTGCGATTGCGCACCCGCGAGCAGCCCGACCGAGGCCTCGGTCATACGGAAATAGCCACTGGTTTTGCCGCCCTGACGCATCGCGCCCTGGCCGTGTGAGCCACCGACGATGAAGCCGGCCGAGACAAAGGACGGAAACACCAGAACGCCCCGCGCCGACGTGACCATTTCTTCCGATCCCCTAGCTTCCTTGTAGAGGCGTGACAGAGCGCTATCCACTGCCGAATCGATGGCCTGGCGCTGGGCAGCGGGGTCGCCCGAGGCGCCGCTGGTGGTCGAGCAGCCGGCCGTAATGGCCGCAAGGGTCGTAAGGGCAGCCATTGATGCACCGGTAGCGATGAATTCACGCTTGTTCATAAGTTGATCCTTTCGATTGTAGGGATAAACATTGTATACCGGATGCGCGCAAATCGTCCGGGAAAAAACGAGCGATCCGACGCCCGAAAAAAGTATGTTCTTCCCCGGTGATCTGGTTAAGCGAAGCCAGCACCGACGAACGCCGGATTGAAGGCCTCGCCCCCATTGAGAACGACATTGTCGAATATCTCCCTTGCGTCATTCGCGGCGGGGAAATCAGGAGGCGAGATCGAAGACCAGAACTTCGGCATCCTTGCCGTCGCTCAGATTCAGATGGCTTTCGTCCGCCAAAAGCGCGGCATCGCCTTTTTGCAAGATTTCGCCGTTGACCGCAAGCGTGCCGCGAACAACATGGACATAGGCCTTGCGCGTCGGGTCCAGCGTCAGCGTGGCGGCTTCGCTGCCATCGAACAACCCGGCGTAGAGCGCCGCATCGGCGTGAATGGTTACTGAGCCGTCGGCGCCATTTTCCGAGGCAATCAAGCGCAGCTTGCCACGCTTTTCGGCGTCGTCGAAACTTTTCTGTTCGTAACCGGGGTCGATACCCTTGACGCGCGGCGTAATCCAGATCTGGAAGAGATGTGTCGTCTGCTCCGGCGCATGGTTGAACTCGCTGTGCATGACGCCGTGTCCGGCGCTCATCCGCTGGACGTCGCCGGGCGGGATGTCTGCGCCGTTGCCCATGCTGTCCTGGTGGGCCAGCATGCCGGTGGTGACGTAGGTGACGATCTCCATGTCGTGGTGGCCGTGTTTGCCGAAACCAGTGCCCGGTGCGATCCAGTCTTCGTTGATGACGCGCAGGTTGCCCCAGCCCATGTGCTCCGGATCGTGATAATCGGCGAACGAGAACGAATGGCGGCTTTGCAGCCAGCCGTGGTCGGCGTGGCCGCGCTCTGCGGATTTGCGGATGCTCAACATGGCGGGGGCTCCTTGTGCGGGTGGCGAATTACTGTTTGATGGCTTCGATGGCGATGTCGATGCGCACCTCATCGCCGACATTGGGTGCGTACTTGCCGGCGTTAAATTCAGAACGCTTGACCACGGTATAGGCGTTGGCGCCGATCGCGTCCTTCTTCAGCATCGGGTGCGGGGCTGCCTTGAAATCAGTCACGGTCAGCGTCACCGGTTTCGTCACACCTTTCAGCGTCAGCTGGCCTTCGATGGCCGCCGGCTTTTCGCCTTCGAACACCACCTTGGTCGACTTGAAATGGGCCGTCGGGTACTTTGCGGTATCGAGAAAATCTTCGCCCTGAATGTGCTCGTTGAAGGCGGCCAAGCCGGTGTCGACGGATTTGGTATCGATTTCGATGTCGACCGTGGCAGTCTTGGCGACCTTGTCCAGCACGACCTTGCCGCTTGTCCTGTTGAAGCGACTGAGCTGGGTCGAGAAGCCGAAGTGACTGTACGAGAAGCGCGGGAAGGTGTGGTTGCCGTCGACGACGAAGGTTTCCGGGGCAGCCAGGACCGGGGCAGCCAAGGCGCTGGAAAGGACGAGTACGGTAGTCAGTTGGGCGACTTTATTCATGGTGTTCTCCTGTTGGGTTGGGGTTATTTGCTGCTGGCGGTGATACGGAACCTGATCTGGACCTCGTTGGCAACGACGTCGAACTTGGCCCAGCTGCCTTCGCCGATCGAGAAATCGGCGCGGCGGATGGTGAAGCTGCCGTCGAAGACAGCCTGCTTGCCCTGTGCTGTGAAGGTGGCGGGGACGACGACCTCCTGTGTTTTACCCTTGATGCTGAGCTGGCCTGCCACTTCATAGCGGTTGCCGCCGAGCGCCTTGACGCTGCTCGACACGAAGCGGGCCGTCGGAAAGGCCTTGGTGTTAAACCAGGGCTTGCCGGCCACTTCATCATCGCCTTCCGAGGCGCCGGTGTCGACGCTGGCCAGATCGACATCGAAGGTCGCCCGCGCCGCAGCCGGCGTGGCCGGGTCAAACGCGAACTGGCTGGAAAAACGCCTGAATTTGCCGTCGACCGCAACGCCCATCTGCTTGTAGGTGAATTGGATGCTGCTCTGCTCGGCCTGCACCTGATTGAAATCGGCAGCCTGCACGGCAAAGGCAGTGGCGAGTGCGACGACGAGGACGAGTCTTTTCATGTCAGTTCTCCTTGCCGGGCTGCGGCAACATGCGGGTAAGAATGTCATCGCGGTCGATGAAGTGATGTTTCAATGCGGCGCCGATGTGGCCGGCGATGACGGCGACAAACAGCAGGTTGAGGCTCTTGTGCGCCAGCGCCAGAAGGTCGCCAAGTTCCTTGTTCTTTGCGAGCAGGTCGGGAATCGGCAGCACGCCGAACCACACCGTCTGGAAGCCCTTGGCGGAACTCATCAACCAGCCGGAAAGCGGGATGACGATCATCAACGCGTAGAGCAGGAAGTGGCCGGCGTGGGCAGCGAGTTGCATGAGCTTCGGCATGGTGTCCGGCAGCGCGGGCGGCCGGTGCGTGATACGCCAGGCCAGGCGCAGCCAGACCAGCAGGAAAGCGGTGACCCCGGCCCACTTGTGCCAGGAATAGAGCTTCAGCTTTTCCGGCGACAGCGGCAGGTCGTGCATGTAGAAGCCGAGCGCGAGAAGGCCAAACAAATGGACCGCCATCAGCCAGTGCAGGGCCTTGGCGGTAGATGTGTAACCCGAGGTTACTTTCTTTGGGGCGTAGCGGGCTGTCACGGTCGACCTCGTTGTTGGGGCAAAAATGAATGGGTGGCCATGGCGATCACGTAATCGTCGATGCTGGAACGGAAGCGCTCGCCGCAGGCATTTTCACCGCCGGCACCGAGTGCGACAGACAGTGACAGAAAATGTTCATCGTTCGGATGCGACGGCAAGGCGCCCGGCGCCTGGCGACGGCAGTCGGGCAGGGCGGGGCGAAGAGAGCGGGTTGGTGTCATGCGAACAACTCCTGAAGCGATATGCACACTTTAGCCGTTCTACAGGATCAGAAATAGGCCACAATCTGCAAACATATATTGCAGAAATAGCAACAATGGCTACGCGCCGCAGGAAAAAAAGAGCTTTGCGGGCAGCGCCCGGGTTGCCGGACTGCAGCGCGGAATTTTCCCTTGGTGCGTCTAACGCCGGTCGCGGTGGGAAATCTCGACCACGCGCGCGCGCTGCGCGAGCTGTTCGACCAATGCGGTGGCCTTGGTGCGATTGGTGGCGTCGAGATTGGCATCCCATTCGTCGAGCAGATAGACCGGGTGCTTCGTATTCGCGACGATCTCCCTGAGCACACGCAACTGCCGCTCTCCCGAGGAGTAACCCTTCTTCAGCTCCGATTCCTCAGCCGCATTCATCTGGGCCGCATCGGGGACTTCCTCATCGACGTCGTCATTTCCTGCGGCGGCCGGCGGGACGGCTGCCTGGTCACTGCGGTTAAACTCGAATGCCAGGCGATCTTGCGTCGGCCAGTAGTAAGCCTGTCCGCGCAAATGGTTCTTGAGCGCCGCCAGCAGCGTGGATTTGCCGGCGCCGTTGCCACCGCGCAGCGATACCAGACCGGTGGGGGCAGCCAGAACGTAGTGCACCGCGTCGGCCAGCGAGGAGCAGACCCGCTCCCGCATCCCGTCCTTGATCTGGAGGTGCCCGAAAACAATCCGGTCGACAAATCCCGGATCCTCCGCTGGCTCGATATGCTCGCAGACGCCCTTGATGCGCGTCCACACAGCGATCATGTCGGTCAGCCCGGCCGTGAGCTGATGCATGTCCAGCGTCATCTCGATCTGCCGTGGCAGCGTTGCCGCCAGGGCGATCAGCAGGGCGGTGTTGCCGGCATCCTGCACGGCGACCCAGGCGGTCGTCGACAGCACGATCAGCAGCGCGATGACCCCGCTGATCGCGCTCCAGCCCTCACGCGCCAGAATTGCCCTGATTTGCGCGACAAGGGCGTCTTGCAGGCGCTGGCGAAAATCACGGTGCCAGCGGGCGAAGTTGTAGCGGTTGCCGCTGAAAATATTGTCCCAGGCATTGTAGGTGCGTGCCCGCATGCGGTTGGTCATGCGCTGGTTGTGCAGGAAGGCCGCAGCCAGCGGCTTGCGCAGCAGCCACTGCAGGGTGATCAGGATGACGAACACGACAGCGAAGGAGAGTGGCAAACCAGCGTCGATTGCGAAGCCGAGAACTGCCGAATTGAACAGCAGTTGAAAGAACAGGCGCAGATAGAACTGCAGGTTGTAGATCAGGTCGAAACAGATGTCGAAGGTTTCGCTGGTCAGGAACGGCTCGACCTGCTCGCGGCTGGCGGGGTCGGCCAGCAAGGCGGTGCGGAAGCGGTTACGCCGTGCGAAATGCAGCATGTAGCGACCGAAGGCGGCGAAGCCGGCGCGCTCGGCGAAGAGCCAGCTGACCGTGCCCGCCAGGTAGGAAAATGTCTGCACCACGATGATGGCGACAAAGGCGCCTGCCGAAACGTGTTCCTCGGTGATGTCGCGGGCGATCTCGATCACCAGCCAGGTGGTCGCCGCCCCGCAGGCTTCCTCGACGATGATCAGCAGCAGCATGCCGAGTGCCGCCGCGCCGACGAAGAAACGAAGGAAGTCCCGCGGGTGAAAGTCCGCTGAAGGGGTCAAGGACATGGGCGGCAGAGTGAGCGGAAGAGTGTCCTGCTTGGCCGCAGGCCAGGGAAAACGTCTGTACGGGCTGCGCAAGGAATCAGAAAGCGACGCTCAACGCACGGAAAGCAGACTCGCGTCTGCTTTCCGTGTCTTGCTCAAGAACGGCGTCGTCAGTCTGACGCCATTACTTGGCTTTTTTACTCTTTTTCTTGGCGGCCATGGTCAGGTTCCTTGTGTGGTTGAACTAAGGGTTCGAACAGTCATGCATCTAGTTCGCGGAAGAGATTTTAATCGAGTTAGCCTTGCCGTGTCATGAAATTAATTGAAACGGGGACTGGCGTGGTTACGGGGCAACACACCAGCCCGCGCACCGTGCCGCGTCGAAGAGAGCATGGTGGCGAGTCGGGGTCAGGCGAACAACTCCTGAAACGATGCGGGAAACTGGGTCGACCCCGTTGATACGTTTTGCATGACAATCAGACAATTATTATCGTGGATGGGGCAACAATGGACAGACTCGACGCGATGCGCCTCTTTGTCCGGGTGGCCGAGCTCGACAGTTTTTCCGCCGTGGCGCTGCAGGCCGGCGTCGCGCGCTCGGTGGTGACACGGAAGATTGCGGCGCTCGAGACGCATCTCGGCGTCAAGCTGATGGCGCGCAGCACGCGCCGCTTGGCACTGACTTCGGCCGGGTCAGCCTACCTGGAGAAGTGCCGGGTCGTCCTGAACCTGGTCGAGGCGGCCGAAGCCGATGTTGCCGAAGAGCGCCTGACCCCGCGCGGGAACATCCGCATCAGCCTGCCGCTCAGCTTTGGTCTCAAGCGGCTGGCGCCGCTGTTGCTCGATTTTTCGCAGCGCTACCCGGAAGTCGCGCTGGACATGGATTACGGCGACCGCCGCATCAATCTCATCGAAGAAGGAATCGACCTGGCGATCCGCATTACCCCGCAACTGGAATCCGGCGACGTGGCGCGCAAGATTGGCACCGGCCGCATGCTGGTCGTCGCTGCCCCGCAATACCTCGCCCGCCACGGTCGACCGCAACATCCGGCGGAACTCGCGCATCACGAATGCCTTGGCTATACCAATGTCGGCAGTCCCATGCTCTGGCAATTCATGGTCAACGGGCAACTCGAGAGCTTTCCGGTACGCAGCCGGATCAACGCCAACAATGGCGACGTGCTGACCGAGGCCGCGGCGCAGGGACTGGGAATCACCCTGCAGCCCGATTTCATTGCCGCCAGTTGCCTTGACGCCGGTCGGGTCGAGCAGATTCTTGCCGATTTCGCGATCCCCGAACTCGGCATCTACGCGATGCTGCCCGGCAACCGCCATGTGCCGCACCGCGTCAGGGTGCTGATGGACATGCTTTCTGCGGAGCTGACGACGGAATAGCGCTGCTCCTTTCGGCGTCAGGCCGGCGGCCTCGCCGCTCTGATGTTGTTGCGCACGAAGCTGATGATCAGAGCGATGATGGTCAGCGGCAGAACGTAGCCGAGCATCGCTTCGGACAGGGCTGGCACGCTGTCATGCTGCATCGCAGCCAGCACCAGATAGGTCGTGTAGATGACGTAGTAGGCGAGGAAGACTGCGCCTTCCCAGCGAGCGATCTCGCGGCCGGTGATCATGATAGGCAGGCAAGCGACAGCGACGGCAAGCATCACCCAGATGTCGAAATGGCGCGCCGTTTCGGAAACTGCGATCCCGCCATCGGCCAGAATACCGGCGAGCCCGAGGCAGGCGAAAATGTTGAAGATGTTGCTGCCGACCACATTGCCGACCGCGATATCGCGCTCGCCACGAACCGCGGCGACCAGCGAGGTGGCAATTTCCGGCATCGAGGTGCCGACGGCGACTACCGTCAGGCCGATGACCAGATCGCTTACCCCGAAGCTGCGGGCGACGGCGACGGCGGCATCGACCAGCCAGTCGGCGCCGAGGACAAGCAGGCCGAGGCCAGCGATGACCAGCAGGATCTGTACGCTCCAGTGCGCATCCCAGCGACTGCCGGCATCCGGCATTTCGTTGGCGAACTCCTCCAGGGTAGCCTTGCTCGCCCGCCGCGACTGGATGACCAGAAAACCGGTATAGACGACGACCAGAGCCAGAAACAGGGCGGCTTCGCCACTGCTGATGCGTCCGTCCAGAGCGAAAATGGCAAAAAGCAGGCTGGCGCCGATCATGATCGGGATTTCCTGGCGGACGATCTGCTCGGCGACGACCAGCGGCGCGATCAGCGCGGACAATCCGAGAATCAGGAGAACGTTGGCGATATTGCTGCCGACGACGTTACCAATGGCCAGATCGCCGGAACCGTTCAGCGCGGCACCGACCGACACCGCCATTTCCGGCGCGCTGGTGCCGAAGGCAACGATGGTGAGACCGACCACAAGCGGCGAAACACCGAGCGTCAGGGCGAGCCGTGAGGCCCCCCGCACCATGGCCTCGGCGCCGACGGTGAGGGCGGTGAGCCCAAGAACGAACATCATTGCGTGCTGGAGCATGGTTGCGAGCAAGAGGGGTGGTCGAACAGGCCGGAATGCGAATCTGCTTCGGCAAGCCGGTGGTCAAGGAAGTGGCATTCTAATACTGCTGACTGGTGTCTGCCCGGCCGATCGCTACGAGAAATGATCGAAGGAAGCCTTCGATCAGGCGTCGGAAGATTTCCTCTTCTTGAAACTGCGCTCGCCGTCGGACTTGCGCTCGTCATCGAAACGCGGCGCTCCTTCGTCGGGGCGCAGGTTGATCGGCACGCCGCGGACGCGGACTCGCTTCAGCGCGTTTTCGGCTTCCTTGGGCATGCCGGCCGGCAGTTCGATAGTGCTCGACTCGTCGTAAAGGCCGATGCGGCCAATGAAACGGCTTTCAATTCCGGCTTCGTTAGCGATGGCGCCGACGATGTCCTTGACCTGGACGCCGTGATCGCGGCCAACGTCGATACGGTAGCGCACCATGTCGCCGGCGGGAACCGGACGGCGAGGCTTGTCATCGAAGCGCGGCCGATCCTCGAAGCGCGGGCGGTCCTCGAAACGCGGGCGGTCGCCACGCTCTGCGAAACGCGGAGGGCGCTCGCGGTCGCCGAAACTTGTCGGCCGGCGGCTGTCGTCTGCGGCGGGCCGGGCTGGCGGGGGATCCTCGCCGGCGACTTGCAACGGCTTGACTTCCTGCGCCATCATCGCTAGCGCGGCGGCGATTTCCTCGGGCCCGACATCCTGTTCCTCGGCAATCTGCGAAACGATGTTGGCGAAGAACTCGAGGCCCTCGGCATTCAGCACCTCGGCGACGCGTTCCTTGAAGCCGGCGACGCGCTTGTTGGTGACGTCGGCTCGACTGGGTAGGGTCAGCGGCGCGATCGGCTGGCGGGTGGCGCGCTCAATAGTGCGCAGCATGCGGATCTCGCGCGGCGCGACGAACAGAATGGCGTTGCCGGTACGGCCGGCGCGGCCGGTGCGGCCGATGCGGTGCACGTAGGCTTCGGTGTCGTAGGGAATGTCATAGTTGACGACGTGGCTGATGCGTGGCACGTCGATGCCGCGCGCGGCGACGTCGGTGGCGATGACGATGTCGAGCGCGCCCGACTTCAGTTGTTCGATGACGCGTTCGCGCATCTGCTGGTTGAGGTCGCCGTTCAGCGCCGCAGCAGCGTAGCCGCGGGCGGCCAGCTTGTCGGCCAGTTCGACGGTGGCGGTCTTGGTGCGGACAAAAATGAGGGCGGCGTCAAAATCCTCTTCGACTTCGAGAATGCGGGTCAGTGCGTCGAGCTTGTGCATGCCGCTGACCTGCCAGTAAACCTGACGGGTGGCGGCGATCGTCGTCGTCGCCGACTTGATCTTGACCTCGCGCGGTTCGACCAGGTACTTCTGGGCGACGCGGCGGATCGGGTCCGGCATGGTGGCCGAGAACAGCGCGGTCTGGTGTTTCGCCGGAGTGCGCTCGAGTATCCATTCGACGTCGTCGATGAAGCCCATGCGCAGCATTTCGTCGGCTTCGTCGAGGACCAGGGTCTTCAGGTTGTCGAGGCTGAGTGTCTTGCGCTCGAGGTGGTCCATGACGCGGCCCGGGGTGCCAACAATGACGTGCGCGCCGCGTGCCAGCTGCTTGAGCTGGATGGTGTAGCTCTGGCCGCCGTAGATCGGCAGCACATGGAAGCCGGGCAGATGGCGGGCGTAGCTCTGCAACGCCTCGGCGACCTGGATCGCCAACTCGCGGGTCGGGGTCAGGATCAGCGCCTGCGGTTTGGTGATCTTGACATCGATCTGCTCAAGCAGCGGCAACGCGAAGGCGGCGGTCTTGCCGGTGCCGGTCTGCGCCTGGCCGATGAGGTCATGGCCGTCGAGGAGGACGGGGATGCACTCGGCCTGGATCGGCGACGGGGTTTCGTAGCCGATATCGGTGAGCGCCTGGAGAAGCCCCGAGCTCAAGCCGAAATCGGCAAAGCTCTCAGCGGGAGATGACATGCTGTTTCCTTTCGACGTCGCGCCTTCTCTTTTTATGCTGGGCGACGTGTTGGCCCGACGGTCGGGCGGCCTGGGGACCCCGATGCAGCCGTACCGGGGGAGAGTCAATGGTGAAACCTGCAAAACGAGTGGAAAGCGGTGGCTGCCCGGGAGACCTGCGGGCGCTGCATCAACCCATCGGATCTTCAAGTTTACTCGATTTCGAGCAGGGCCGCCAGTTCGCCGGCGGTGAAACCCGCCGCGAGGCGTGCACTTTCGTTGAGTGGTGCCTGCGGTCGGGGGCCATCGAAGGTCTTCAGCAGGTGGCGGTAGGTGCTTTCGGGTTCGAGATCGCGGTCGCCGCAGAGCTGGCGGAACCAGGCGTCGCCGAGGCCGACATGGCCGATTTCGTCGGCCAGGATGATGTCGAGCAGACGGGCCGATTCATGGTCGCCGGCCTCCGCCAGCTTCTGCCGGATCGGCGGCGTGGCGTCGAGTCCGCGCGCTTCGAGCAGGCGCGGGACCAGCGCCATGCGGGCCAGGACGTCGCCGGTCGTCTTCTCGGCCATGTCCCAGAGGCCGGCGTGGGCGGCAAAGTCGCCGTAGTCGTGACCGAGTTCGCGCAGGCGCTGGCGCAGGATGGTGAAGTGATGGGCCTCCTCGGCGGCGACACCAATCCAGTCGGCGTAGTACTGCCGGGGCATGCCACGGAAGCGGGCGGCATGATCGAGCGCCAGGTTGATCGCCGAGTACTCGATATGGACGATGGCATGCAACAGCCGGGCGCGGCCTTCCGGGCTTTTTGCGCCGCGTTGCGGAACCTGCCTGGGCGGCACCAGTTCGGGGCGCGGCGGCCGGCCGCAGACCAGATCGACCGGCGTCGTGTCCTGCCAGTCGAGTATGCCGGCCTGCCAGTCAGTAGCGACTGTTGCGGTCAACGCCAGTTTTTGCCCGATTTCCGTGGTGGCCAGCGCCGCCGCGAGCGCCGCGAACAGCGAGCGGGTCATGGCGCCGGGTTGGTGTAGCGCAGGTGGACGGCGTCGATTTCAGCGAGCAGTTCGGCGGAAATCGGCGTTCGCGTGGCGGGCAGGGTTTCCTTGAGTTGCGCCAGTGATGAGGCGCCGATAATGGTGCTGCTGACGAACCAGCGTGAGCGTGCGAAACCGAGCGCCAACTGAGTCAGGGTCAGGCCGTGCTTTTTGGCCAGCGCCGCGTAGGCGCTGACGGCGGGGATCACGTTGGGCTTGGCGTAGCGCTGGCCGAAGTTGGGCCACAGCGTCAGGCGGCCGGATGCCGCCGGATCGGCGAGGTACTTGCCTGTGAGGTGACCGAAGGCCAGCGCCGAATAGGCGAGCAGGCCGACCTCTTCGCGGTGGCAGACTTCGGCGAGCGCGGTTTCGAAGGTCCGGTTGAGCAGACTGTAGGCATTCTGCGTGCACAGCACGCGCGGCAGGCCGAATTCATCAGCAAGGCGAACGAACTGCATGACACCCCAAGGGTGCTCGTTGGACAGGCCGATGGCGCGAACCTTGCCTTCCCGGACCAGTTCGGCGAGGGCGTCGAGTTGGTCGCGGATCGGCGTGCAGGCGCGCTCGTCAGCCGGATCGAATTGCCATTGGCCGAACATCGGCTGGTTGCGTTCCGGCCAGTGCAGCTGGTAAAGGTCGATGTAGTCGGTCTGCAGGCGTTGCAGCGAGCCGTCGATGGCGGCGCGGATATTGGCGCGGTCGAGCGCCGGCGGGCCATTGCGGATCCAGCCCAGGTTGCGCGAGGGACCGGCGACCTTGGTGGCGACGATGATTTGCTCGCGCTGCTGGCGTTTGAGCCAGCGCCCGACAATGGTTTCCGAAACACCATAGGTTTCGGCGCGCGGTGGAACGGCGTACATCTCGGCGGTATCGAGGAAATTGACGCCGCTGGCCAGCGCGTAATCGAGCTGGCTGTGGGCGTCGGCCTCGCCGGTCTGCTCGCCGAAGGTCATCGTGCCGAGGCAGACATCGGGTACGACGAGCGTGCTGCGGCCGAGGGGGCGGGGATTGAACTGGCTGGCCATGGCTTTCTCCGGAATTTGGCGGGTTTTCAGGGTTGACCGCAGAGCACGCCGTAGATCAGCACGTGGCGCTGCCGGACTTCGTCGAACCCGGCGGGGACGATTGCGAGACGATGGTCTTCCGGCGCGCTGCAATGGGCTTCGACCCAGCGGCAAGCGGCGGCGAAGGCATCGTCGAAGCTGGCAAACAGGCCGTCAAGCTTCGCCGAGCGCACCGGCAGGAAGTTGCCGGACGCGCGGTCAAGCAGGGTGTCGGTATCGAGCATTTGAACGGCATAGCCGCCAGGCGGGCGCGGCAGGGACAGGTCGTCGAGGTCGAAGCGGTCGCCGAAAGTGTCGGTGCCGAATGCGGATCGCCGCATGCTGCTTGTCGCGCTGACGACTAGGCTGGAATGTCGGGCACCAGCATTTGCTCGAGGTGCAGAATCCTGTCCTTCAGGGCCAGTTTGCGCTTCTTCAGACGGCGGATCAGCAGGTCGTCGGGCGGCGGGCTATCCGTCAGGTGGGCAATGACCAGATCGAGATCGCGATGCTCGATCTGCAATTCCTGCAGTTGATGACGGAGATCGGCGATTTCAGCGTCGTTGAGTGATTGATTGGGCATGGTGCATTCCTTGCGACGGGCGATGTTTTGCTAGAATAACCGAAGGCTTCTCGGGAGGAGGGAAAAATGCAACATCACGTCATCGTGTCGTTCGGCAGGAACAAGGAATACGAGTTCAGGTTTGCCGGCGGCGGCCATGCCGACGAGGCGCGCAAGTGGTTCGAGCGCGAGTTCAAGGCGCTTGAATGCGATGTTGCGACGCCGACCGGGAAGATCCTCGCCGTCGACCGCATCCTCAGCGTCGCAAGATATGCCGGCGAGGCGCGCTTTCGCGACCGGCAGGGCTGGTCGGAGCAATTCGCGAAGAACACCGCCGCCATCCTCGGCCGCGACCTGATCCGGGTGGATGTCCCGAACTATCTTATCGGGTACTGATGAACAAGGCGTTCGTCAGGGAGGCTGACGGCGATGATGACGAAAGTCTCGAACCGTCGCTGAAGCTGCCGCCGGGGACGCGCAATTACATTACCCCGCTCGGGCATTCCCGGCTCAGGGACGAACTGGAACATCTCGTCAAGCGCGAACGCCCGCAGGTAGTCGAGGTCGTCGCGTGGGCCGCGTCCAATGGCGACCGCTCGGAAAACGGCGATTACATCTATGGCAAACGCCGCCTGCGCGAGATCGATCGGCGCATCCGCTTCCTCACCCGCCGTCTGGAGATTGCCGAGGTGGTCGACCCGTCGCGCCAGGTCGACAACGATCAGGTTTTCTTCGGTGCCTGCGTGACCGTAGCCGACGGCGAGGGCAATGAGAACACCTACACGATTGTCGGCGTCGACGAAGCCGATGCCGCTCGTGGCCTCATCAGCTGGGTTTCGCCGCTGGCACGGGCGCTGATCAAAGCACGCGCTGGCGACAACGTGCGCTTCCAGTCTCCACTCGGAGTCCGTGAACTCGACATCGTCGACGTCATCTACCAAAGGATCGTCTGAAGCCCGCGGCTGGATAGGCCGACCGTTTTCCGGACCAGGCGGCAGCGAATTATCAAAGTAAAGCAGACCTATCCGGTCGTCGTGCGCCGGGCGTTATTTTTCCGATCCATGACGCGCGACCGCCAGATACTTGGAAATCGCGCGCGCCTCCCTCGCCCGGCTCGTTGCATCGCCGATGAACGCGACGAGATGTGGCTGCGCGACCAGATCATTGGTGGCAACCCGCGGCAGATGAAACTGCCGTTCGCGCCATAGAGTCGCCTGGCGATCAACGGCTTGTTAGCTTGACGCAGTGGCCGGAAAAAATACGGGCCTGGTTCAGGCACTCCGTTCTAAATGGAAGCGGCGCGCTGTTCCTGATTCGGCTGCCGCCACCTATACTCGAGACACTGCGCTTGAGCGAGACATCGAGGGTATGCAGGCCGACATGAGCAGTTTGCAGTGCTCCATTCCGGGATTTGTCCCAGCGAGCAGTCATTTGCTGACGAGAGCTACTTGCGGGCTCGCGATCTTCAGTCCACCTTCGCTGTTTGTCGCCTTGCTGGTGGCGCTGGCGGGATGCGCCAGCACGGATCGCCCTCCAGAGCCGACCCCGCCGTTGGTCGAGATCCCGGAGAGCACGTGGTGGCGGGTCGACGCCGACATAGGTGTCGCCTCGCTGGCTGCGGCCGGCCAGGCCGGGAAATACGCGCGCGGCGAAATGGAAGGCTGGAGAAGCTACGTCGAGGCGCGCACCGACGCCGACTTCATCCCGTGGTTCACCGGCTACTTGACTCAGCAATGGCTGGCCATCAAGGTCGCCTGGTACAGGCTGGGCGCTGAGGAAGGGACAGACCCGGCCGTCAATCGCCTGGCCTCCTATCTACAGGAGCAGTACGACGAGCGCGTGCTCGATCCCGTCGCCAAGAAGATCAATCCTGACGCGGTTAGAGAGGAGGCGACAATGCTCTACATCCGGGTTCTCGGCGAGCAACTGCCGGGAATCCGGCGGCGCCACGGCGTGCCGCAAGCGCAGTTCGACCGGCGGCTCAAGGACATTCCGGCGATCGCGCTGCCACCTCCGCCGGTACACGGCGCTTCGCTATACGAGGTTGTCCGCGCCGGCCCGATCGAAAGTCTGCCCGCCTATGTGGCACTGACCGCTGGCTTGAGCAAGGAGGCGGAGGGTGCCGGCCCGTCGGACACCAGGCTATCGCCAGTGGCGAAGCGGGTCAGCGAAAATATGCTGGCCAGGCTCGGCCCTGGCATTGGTGCAAGCGCTGCCGCAGCGGCGGTCGGCGGCGTCGCCGGCATGGCCATTTCGCTGGGGGTGGCCGGTATTGGTGCCATCGCGTACGAGAAGGAACGCCCGAAAATCGAGGCGCAGCTCAGGGATAGTCTCGACGCCGCATTGGGCGAAATGTGGCGGAGTCTGGTCGAGGATCCCGCCGGCGGGGTGATGGCCGGGGTTCATCACATCTCCGGGCAGATCACGGACGGTCTCGCCAGAACCTTTGCGCAGCCAGTTCAACTGGAACCGTTGCCGCAAGAAATTTCCCTGCCAGGTGACAAGGCGCCCGAGGACGAGGACAAAGACAGGACGGATGAAGGCGCGCCCGACAACAATTAGGCCGATGACCGTGCGGCACCCTCGATGCGGTCATCAAGGCGCGTGCCTAGTCCCCCCGAATTCGAGCGCACGCCGTCGGTTGGTACTATCATTGCCTCTGCGGACAAGTCGGTTCCGGTACGATCACTCAAGGAGAGAAAATTATGGGAAGCAAGGACAAGAGGAAAGAGCCCAAGGGCAAGCAGCCGAAACCAAAACCGGTGCCCCTGGGAACCTGAACGACGCCTGCCGATCGACTCGAGCCGGGCTGCGGACCTTACAAGCCCTGGCAGGTGTCTTAGTGGAGAGTCCGTGGCCCTGGCCAGAGGTCAGTAGACGAAATGTGCATCGCCTTAGTTCCTGATCCTGGACGAGGGCCGCTTGGGCGCCTCTCGTCCGGGAGCCAAGGCGCTTTCGTCATTGATTTGCGGGTCTTTAAACTCGCGAGCCACTCGGTCAGCGGGCTGGGCTTCGCCGAGGCCGGTGAGTTGCTAGTCGATTGCGTCGTGGTTGCTCCACACCACATCGCCCAAGGTAGCCATGTTCCGCATGATTTCCCGCAGCCACTCCGCCGATAGCGCAGCCATTCCTTCCCGCAGCAAGCCCCATTCCGCCACCGCCAGTCGCGGCACATCGGCGAGGCGGCATGACATGGGAAGGCTCGGTTAGACGATGGTTTACATCTTGGGACTTCTAGCCGCCCCAAGAGAATTTGAGCAAGCGTTCAAGATCGCTGCGCACGCCTTTGGCGACGACCTCAGAAGGGTAATTCATGAACAGGTTACCCTGCGAGTCGACTATGTGCAGTTTATAGCCTGAGTCCCCTGAGTCGTCACCCGAACCAGGCAACCAGTTTGCTGGCGCCTCGGCCAGCACGAGGTCCGGTTGCCGCTGGAGGGTGGCGGCGAGTTCCACGTCAGTGATCCGGTCGGTGAGGACGACACGGCGCAGGCGTACCATTTGCTTGTCCAGCGAAACATGAATTCGGCGCATCTCATCAATGCGCCGGACGCAGTCCGAATCGCAACTACCCTTGCCGCTCAATAGCAGCAGCCATTTCCCTTGAAGTTCAGCAGTTGCCAACGGGCGACCATCAGTCGTCTTGAGTCCGCTGGCCGGCAAGGGAACTGGTGGATTGACCAGGTGCCCGTTGTTCCCCGTGCGGTCGGGCTGCCAGCCGAAGAAATAAAGCCCGGCGGCGATGACGAAGGGCAGGGTCAGGAGGCCAACAACCAGTGCCAGCATCGGCAGGCCACTGCTCTTTTGTGCGGGTGTTTGCAGGGCGCTGGTGGTCATGGCCGGCGCAACAGGAAATAGGCCCAGATGCCGATGCTCGCGACGGCGAAACCGAACCATTGCAGGGCATAGCTGCGATGGCGTTCGCTGCGCTCGTCGGGTCGTGGCCATTCGCGCAGGTAGCCGCCCGGCGCGTCGGCATCGAGCAGGATCACCAATGGCTGCAGCGGGTAGCTGACGACGGCGCGGAAGCGTTTCAGGTCGAGGTTTTGCCACACCGGCTCCCAGCCGGTAGTTGGTTGGGCGGCCAGGTTGAAAAAGCGCTGCTCGGGGATGATGGCGATGCCGGTCAGTTCGACGTTGCCGCTCGGCACGCCGGCTTCGGGCAGAACCCGATGGTT
The DNA here is from genome assembly GCA_016722705.1 of Candidatus Dechloromonas phosphoritropha. Classification (NCBI taxonomy): domain Bacteria; kingdom Pseudomonadati; phylum Pseudomonadota; class Betaproteobacteria; order Rhodocyclales; family Azonexaceae; genus Dechloromonas; species Candidatus Dechloromonas phosphoritropha. Next base: position 57,167 of record JADKGN010000001.1, read on the forward strand.
GGCATCCGCAGGCAGCCAGCCGCGATTGACCAGCACGTGCATGGTGGAACCCGCGAGGCGCAGCGGGGTGATGACGTGGTAGCCGGCCTGCTCGAGATGTAAGCGGTTGTCAATCAGCACCTGGCGCTGAGGATCGAAGGTGCCGCGCAGGACGACCCTCCGGTAACGCAGCGATTCGGCGTCGACTGTCTCGCTTGGCATGGTGACCAGCAATCCCGAACTGCGGGCATCAAGTTCGTGCTGCAGATTGACCTTGGTTTCGGCCTTGCGCCACTGCCACATCCCGAGCGAGATGAATGCCGGCAGGAGAACAGCTAGCAGCAGAGCACCGAACAGCGCTGTCCGAACGCGGCCGGCCCTTGCCGATTCGGATACTAAACGCGCATACTCGGGTTGCGCTTGCCTTTCGGAGGACTCCGCGATGATCAGGGTGCTGGTTGTATTGCTGATGTTGGGCATTATCGGAAGCCTGTTTTCCGGGCTGTTCTATATCTATCGCGACCGTGGTGCCGGCGCGCGAACGGCGCGCGCCCTTACCCTGCGCATCGGCTTGTCGATTTCGCTCTTTCTGCTGTTGCTACTCGGGTTCCGCTTCGGTCTCATTCCCGGCTATACCCAATAGACAAAAACGAAGAGGATCAGCCAGACGACATCGACGAAGTGCCAGTACCACGCCACGCCTTCGAAGGCGAAATGGCGTTCGGCGCTGAAATGACCGCTCAGGCTGCGCACCAGAATGACCAGCAGCATGACGGTGCCGAGCGTGACATGGAAGCCGTGGAAACCGGTGAGCATGAAAAAGGTCGCGCCGTAGGCACCGGCGCCCATGGTCAGACCCAACTCCGTGTAGGCATGATGGTATTCGTAAGCTTGAAAACCAAGGAACAGGATGCCGAGCACGACCGTTGCTCCCAGGCCGAGGACGAGTTGGGTACGCCGGTTGCGCAACAACCCCCAATGCGCCCAGGTAACCGTGGCACCGGAACTGAGCAGCAGCGCCGTATTGATAGCTGGAATTCCCCAGGCGCCCATCGGCGTGAATTTCGCACCCTTGGGTCCACTGGACGGCCACTCACCGGCAAACCCGGGCCATAGCGTCGTTCCATGGGCACTTTCCATGTCACCTAGAACCGGAACTGAAATGATCCGCATGTAGAAGAGGGCACCGAAGAAGGCGGCGAAAAACATGACCTCGGTGGCGATGAACCAGATCATTCCGTAGCGGAACGACAGGTCTTCCCAGTCGCGGTAGGCGCCGCTTTGCGACTCGCTGATGACGCGGCCGAACCAGCCGAAAAGCACGTAAACAATGACCGCGAAACCGCCGAGCATGACCCATTTGCCGAGCGGAAAGGCATTGAGTGCCTGGATGAAGCCGAGGGCAAGCAGGAGCATGCCGCCGGACAGGATGACCGGATAGAGACTCGGCTCCGGCACGAAGTAGTGAACGTGCGAATCAGATTGTATCTGGACGGCTTTCATTGCGCCTCCCGGTTGCTGGTCAAGGTTTGGCGCTGCCCGTCGATGCCGAAAAAGGCATAGGACAGCGTGATCTGGGTAATGTCGCGGTCGACACCGGATTTGATGATAAAAGCGAGGGGCATTTCACGCGACTCGCCCGGCCCCAAGGTCTGCTGCGAAAAGCAGAAACATTCGATCTTGTCGAAATACTGGGCTGCCTTACCCGGCGTGACGCTGGGTACGGCCTGACCGGTAATCTCGTGGTCAGAGGTATTGCGTACCAGATAGGCGACCTGCTGCAATTCGCCGGGATGGACATCGAGATCAACGGTCAGCGGACGCATGTCCCAGGGCAGCCCGGGCATCACCGTTCCGGTAAATTCGACGGTGATCTTGCGCGTCAGGTCGACGCTGGCGACCGGTGCTGTTTTGGCCGTGAAACCGCCAATGCCGAATCCGTCGCGAATCGGGTTGGGGCCGGCGGTTTTCCCGTTTAACCCAGTCGCTGCGCACAGCACGTTGTAAAGAGGAACCAGCGCGAAGGCGAAAGCAAAGGCGCCCGCGACCAGAAGAAGCAGGCGGCGTACCAGTGGCCCGTTGTTCGGCAGGCGCGGACTCGTCTCGTCGGCCATCTAACGTTTGATGAACAATCCGGCGATGTAGATCAGCAGCGCGACAGCAGCAATAATCCAGCCGATGCGTCGTGAACTGGCGCGCCTTCGCTCAAGGTCTGTGCTGCTGAACGACTGTTCCATGCGAAAGCCTCCTTACTTGACCTGTGGTTGAACTTCCCAGCTGTGATGCGGCGGCGGCGACGACAATTCCCATTCCAGGCCTTCCGAACCTTCCCAGACGCGCGCGGTCGCTTTGGGCCCGCCACGGATGCAGACCCAGATATTCCACGCGAAAATCAACTGGCTCAAGCCGAGAATGAAGGCGCCGATGGTCGAAATAGCGTTGAATTCGGCGAACTGCAGGGCGTAGTCGGGGATGCGTCGCGGCATGCCGGCCAGACCGAGGAAAAACTGCGGAATGAAAGTCAAGTTGAAGGAAATGACCGTCAGCCAGAAGTGCAGCTTGCCCAGCCGCTCGCTGTACATATGGCCAGTCCATTTCGGCAGCCAGTAATAGACACCGGTCATCACACCCATGATGCCACCGGCGAACAAGGCGTAGTGGAAGTGGGCGACGACGAAATAGCTGTGATGGTACTGGGCATCGGCAGCGACGTCGGCGAGGATCAGCCCGGTCAGGCCGGCGATGCCGAACAGCACAATGAAGCCGAGGGCAAACAGCATCGGTGTCTCGAAGGTCATGGCGCCACGCCACATGGTCGCGATCCAGCAGAAGAACAGTACCGACAGTGGCAGGGAAATTGCCATCGTGCTAAACATGAAGTAGATCAATGCCGGCACTGGCAAACCGGCAGTAAAAAAATGATGCGCCCAGACCATGACCGACAGCACGCCGATGGCGATGAAGCTGTAGACCTGTGCCTTGTAGCCATAGATCGGCTTGCGTGAGAAGGTCGACATGACGTGCGGAATCAGGCCCCAGACCGGCAGCAGCAGGATGTAGACCTCCGGATGACCAAAGAACCAGAACAGGTGCTGGAACAGGATCGGGTCACCGCCGCCGCCGGCGTCGAAGAAATGGGTGCCGAAATGACGATCGGTCAGCAGCATAGTCACCGCACCTGCCAGTACCGGCAGCGTGGCGATCAGCAAGAATGCGGTGATCAGCCAGCCCCAGGCGAAGAGCGGCAGCTTCATCATCGTCATGCCGGGCGCCCGCATGTTGAAGATGGTGACGATGATGTTGATCGAGCCCATGATCGACGAGATGCCGAGGATATGCACGGCAAGGATGGCGAAATCGACGCCCATGCCGCCCTGTACCGAGAGTGGCGCATAGAAGGTCCACCCGGTCGCCAGCGCCCCGTCACCGACGCCGAACAGGGCCAGCGTGAAGGGCAGGGTAAGCAGGAAGGCCGCCGGTGGCAGCAGCCAGAAACCCCAGTTGTTGAGGCGGGGTAGCGCCATGTCGGGGGCACCGATCATCAGCGGGATCATCCAGTTGGCGAAACCGGTGGCGGCCGGCATCAGCGCCGCGAAGATCATCACCAGCGCATGGATGCCGATCAACTGGTTGAAGAACTCGGGCTTCATCAGTTGCAGGCCGGGCTGGAACAACTCGGCGCGCACCGCGAGGATCATGATGCCGCCAACGAAGAACATGATCAGCGAGAAGGTCAGGTACATCGTGCCGATGTCCTTGTGATTCGTCGTCGTCAGCCATCTGGCGAAGCCGCCCGGGTGATATCCGCCGTGGTGTTCGGTGTCGTGTCCCGCGGGATGGGTGGTGATGCTGCTCATCTCGATTCTCCTAACGCAGTGTCTTGATCTGGGCGGGCTGGATCATGTCGCCCCGGTGATTTCCGAAACTGTTGCGCTCATAAGTGATGACGGCGGCCAGTTCGACATCTGACAGCGTGTTGCGGAACGCCTGCATGGCGGTGCCAGCCTTGCCGTTCAGTACCCGGTCGACATGGCTGTCCTTGATGATTTTTCCGTCCTTGTCGAGAAGCGGACTGTTGACCACCGGGCTGCCGGAAAGCGCCGGGAAGGCCGGCGGCAAGCCTTGGCCATTGGGCTGGTGGCAGGCGGCACACTGCTTACTGTAAACCTCCTGCCCCTTGGCCAGTAATTCCTCGCTGCTCCAAGTGCGGTCGGCGCCACCCGCCACCGCCTTGGCTTCGGCTTTTTTCTCGTCGAGCCAGGCCAGGTACTCCGGTTCCGGTACCGCATGGACGACGACCGGCATGAAGCCGTGATCTTTGCCGCAAAGTTCGGCGCATTGCCCGCGATAGATGCCGGGTTTTTCGATCTTGACCCAGGTTTCGCGTAGGAAACCGGGAATGGCATCGCGCTTGACCCCGAACTGCGGCACCCACCACGTGTGGATGACGTCGGTCGAGGTCAGGAGGATGCGGACTTTCTTCCCGACGGGAAGCACCACCGGCTTGTCTACCTCGAGCAGATAATGCTCGCCCTTGGCGTCGGCATTATTGATCTGCTCGCGCGGCGTCGCCAGGGTGCTGATGAACTTGACGCCGGCTTCCGGGTATTCGTATTGCCACCTCCACTGCATGCCCGTCACCTTGAGCACCATGTCGGCGTGGGCCTTGGTATCTTCCATCTCAATGAGCGCATTGACCGCCGGGATGCCCATCAGGATAAAGTCGATGAAAACAAGGAGCGCGAAAGGAATCAAGGCCCACAGCCATTGCAGTTTGCTGTTGGGGCCGGTGAAATTCGCCGGCTGATGACCAACGCTCTTGCGGTGCCTGATCATCGAATAAATCATGATCGCGAACACCACCACGAACATAATGGTGATGATCAGCATGAACTCGTTGTGGACGTGGAGCGTTTCCCGGGCGACGGGTGTGACCGGTTCGGGAAAGTTGTATTTGTATTCGGCGCCGGCAATGCCGGGCAACGCCACGGCCGCCAGCAACATCAGGCGCTTCAGAAGACCGAGTGCGGACGCTTTGCCGCTTGGCTGCGAGTTCATTGTATCCGCGTTCAGATCAACACAGCTTCCCATCCTGTTCCCTTCCCCTTGTGAGAACCGACCGTCAAGGTCAGAACCGACCGCGTCAAAATGTCGCAGGATAGTATTATAAATCGTCGCTTGGTTGCTACACTTTTTTGCCTACTTCTTTTGGCTTGCAATCAGACCCCCGTCGAGTTTCGCAATACTGACCTGACCGGGGCCACCTTCGGGCGCCAGTTGATGTTGAGTGATCATAATGGGCGGAATCGTTCCATTGGTGACTTTCGCGACAAGGTCATCGTCATCTTTTTCGGGTACACGTCATGCCCGGACATCTGCCCGACAACGCTCGCCCGGCTGGCCGAGGTAATGAAGGAGCTGGGGTCCGAAGCTGAAAGGGTCCAGGTGCTTTTCGTTTCGCTGGATCCGGAACGCGACACCAAGGAACGACTGAAGGAATTCGTCCCCTGGTTTCACCCGTCCTTTCTCGGATTGCATGGTGACGCGGCACAGACAAAGGCCGTCTCCGAAGAGTTCCGCGTTTTCAGTTCACGCAAGGAGGTCGGGATTCGGCAGGCGTCGAGGATATCGCCAGCGACATACGGCAGTTGTTCGCCGGGGAGTGAACCTGCCGGCAAGGTCGATGATGTCCGACCTCAACGTTGATGAACCTTCATCGCGCGCTGCGCCTCACGCCTCGAGTCTTTTTCCAGTTCGTCAGCGCGTTTGTCGTACTGCTTCTTGCCCTTGGCGAGGCCGATTTCCAGCTTGACGCGCCCCCGCATGAAGTGCAGATCGAGCGGCACGAGCGCATACCCGGCGCGTTCCACCTTGCCGATCAGTTTCATGATTTCGCGTTCGTGCAGCAACAGCTTGCGGGTACGCGTTGGATCGGGACTGACATGGGTCGACGCCGTCAGCAGGGGCGTGATGTGCATGCCGATCAGAAAAAGCTCGCCACCCTTGATAATGACATACGATTCCTTGATGTTCATCCGGCCAGCGCGAATGGCCTTGACCTCCCATCCTTCGAGGGCAATGCCCGCCTCGTGCCTCTCTTCGATGAAGTAGTCGTGGAAGGCTTTTTTGTTGACCGTGATGCTCATGCCGCCGACGATCCATTAAAATCGCGAATTCTACAGGATTCAGGAATTCTCTCCCCAAGGCATGGCCCTGGTCGAAAAATCCGTACTTATCGGACAGTCCGCTGATCGCATGTTCGAACTGGTTGACCGTTGCGAAGAGTATCCCGCTTTCTTGCCATGGTGCAGCCAGACCGCAGTCAAATTTCGCGACGCGAAGATGACGGTGGCGACTCTTCATGTCAATTATCACAGCGCCAAGACCAGCTTCACGACCGAAAATCACAAGGAGGCGCCGCATTCGATGAGGATCTGCCTTGTTGACGGGCCTTTCAGGCGTCTCGAGGGATCATGGCATTTCAAGACGCTGGCGGAGACCGCCTGCAAGATCGAGTTCCAGTTGCACTATGACTTTTCCAGCCGGGTCTTTGAAAAGGCGATCGGTCCGGTGTTCAGTCATATCGCCAATACCTTTGTGGACGCATTCGTGCGTCGTGCCGGTCAGGTTTATGGAGAAGGAAATGGCTGAAATGCTCAGGGTTGAAGTGTGCTATGCCTTGCCGGACAAGCAGGTTCTAGTGCCGTTGGTCCTCGCCGAGGGCACAACGCTGCAGCGGGCACTCGAAGCATCAGGGCTCCTCGAGAAGCACCCGGAGATCGATTTGCGGAAGAACAAGTTCGGTATCTTCGCCAAGCTGTCCAGGCTGGAGACGGTATTGCGTGATCGTGATCGCGTGGAAATCTACCGGCCGCTGATCGCCGACCCCAAGGAAGTTCGGAAGCAGCGCGCAGCCGAGGGGAAGGTCATGAAAAAGGGCGCCGGCGATGCCGACGCCCCCGATGCCTGAGTGACTGTCGCGGGCTCGGCGAGCCGCCTCTACTTGCAGGACTCGGCAATCGTGTTGCGCGTCCGCTCGATTTCGTCCCCCCGCTGAGCATCCTCGAGGAAGGTCTCACCACCCTTGCCATCGGGCAGAATCATGCGGCGGCCGGATTCGAGAGCCTTGAGGTGGGTGCGGGCGCGCTCGCAGTTTTCGCGATTCTGCGCTGCCTGTGCGGCCTCCTTCGCCTCCTTGTCGGCCTTTTCCCTGGCTTCCTGCTGGCGTTTACGGAATTCCAGGTCCTTCTCCGCTGCGGTCTTGGGGGCATCCGTAGACTGGGGGCCGGCGGTCGCCTGCGAAGCATCGCTATCCGTGGTGCCGATCGCCGGCGGGGGAGAGGTGCCGAGAGCCTTGGAATTACGCACCGTCGCCGGCGGCGGCGTGTCGGAAATCACCGTCCGGCCGTTGCTGTCCTTCCATTGATAGGTTTGCGCATTGGCGTCGATGACGGTTGCGGTCGACGCGATTGCGAGGGCAATAATCAGGGCGGCTTTCATGGTAATCCGGAGTCAAGGGCGATTTCGTTATAATACGTTTTTGTGACCTTGGATCAAAGGCCATGCGAATTTTGCAAAAAGCCCTGACATTCGACGACGTCCTGCTCGTCCCTGCACATTCCCGCATTCTGCCTCGTGATGTCAGCCTGTCCACGAGGCTGACGCGCAACATATCTCTCAACCTGCCGCTGCTTTCCGCAGCCATGGATACCGTTACCGAAGGCCGTCTTGCCATTGCGCTGGCTCAGGAAGGTGGCATCGGCATCATTCACAAGAACCTGTCGCCGAAGGTACAGGCGGCCGAAGTGGCCAAGGTCAAGCGTTTCGAATCAGGTATTGTCAAGGATCCAATCACCGTCTCACCGCTGATGACGGTTCGCGATGTTCTCGAGATCACCAGCCAGTATCGCATTTCGGGTCTTCCCGTCATCGACCGGGCCGGCAAGGTGGTCGGCATCGTCACCAACCGCGATCTGCGCTTCGAAACCAACCTCGACCAGTCAGTCAGGGCGATCATGACCCCGCGCAAGCGTCTGATCACGGTCAAGGAGGGCGCCAGCGTCGAGGATGCCAAGGAACTGCTGCGCGTGCACCGCCTTGAGCGGGTTCTGGTCATCGACGACGCGTTCCATCTTCGCGGCCTGATCACCGTCAAGGACATCCTCAAGTCCACCGAGCATCCGCTTGCCAACAAGGATGCTTCCGGATGCTTGCGCGCTGGTGCTGCCGTCGGTGTCGGTCCCGGCACCGAGGAGCGTGTCGAGCGACTTGCCGAAGCCGGCGTTGACGTGCTCATTGTCGACACCGCGCACGGGCACTCGCAGGGGGTGCTGGATCGCGTCAACTGGATCAAGAAACACTATTCGCAGATCGAAGTGATCGGTGGCAATATCGCCACGTCGGATGCCGCACGAGCCCTGGTCGACAGCGGCGCCGACGCGGTCAAGGTGGGGATAGGCCCCGGTTCGATCTGCACCACCCGGATTGTGGCCGGCGTCGGCGTCCCGCAGATCACGGCGATCCAGAATGTCTCGGAAGCGCTGAAGGCCACGGGTGTGCCGATGATCGCCGATGGCGGCATCCGCTATTCTGGCGACATCGCCAAGGCGATTGCCGCCGGCGCCGATACCGTGATGCTCGGCGGGCTGTTTGCCGGCACGGAAGAAGCGCCAGGTGAAGTCGAACTGTTCCAGGGGCGTTCGTACAAGTCGTACCGTGGCATGGGCTCGCTCGGCGCCATGCAGGCGGGCTCCTCCGACCGCTACTTCCAGGAGGCCACGGCCAACGTCGACAAGTTCGTGCCGGAAGGGATCGAGGGCCGTGTGCCTTACAAGGGCGCGGTGCTTGCCGTCATTCACCAACTCATGGGCGGCCTGCGTTCGTCCATGGGCTACCTCGGCTGTTCGACTATCGCCCAGATGCACGAGCAGGCCTGCTTCATGGAAATCACTTCGGCGGGCGTGCGCGAATCGCACGTCCACGATGTGCAGATCACCAAGGAAGCCCCGAATTACCATGTCGACTGATTCATGTCCAGATGACCGACCTGGCTAAGGGTGCTCGTCGCAGTCGTCGTCATCGGCGGGGTCATCGCCTTCTCCCAATTCCTGCTGCATCTTGACGGGATGGGTGCTAGCAAGTTCGACCTCTGACAGGTGCCGGATTCTTCCGGCACCTTTTCCTCATGCCGCAGAAACGCTGGATTCCACCATGTCCCACCAGAAAATCCTGATCCTCGATTTTGGTTCGCAAGTAACTCAGCTGATCGCCCGTCGCGTGCGCGAACAACAGGTCTATTGTGAACTTCATTCTTTCGACGTCTCCGAGGAGTTCATCCGCGCCTTCAAGCCGAACGGGATCATCCTCTCGGGCGGCCCAAACTCTGTTTATGAGGCGCAGGAGTGGAAGGCGCCGCAGGTGGTTTTTGAGTTGGGCGTGCCGGTTCTCGGCATCTGCTACGGCATGCAAACCATGGCCCAGCAACTGGGGGGTAAGGTCGAGATCTCGGGCAAGCGTGAATTCGGTTTTGCCGAAGTGCGAGCCCGCGGGCATTCCCGGTTGTTCGACGGCATCCAGGACCGCAGCAATGCCGAGGGCCATGGCCTGCTCGAGGTCTGGATGAGCCACGGCGACAAGGTCACGGGGTTGCCGGACGGCTTCAAGGTCATCGGTAGCAGCGAGTCGTGCCCAGTGGCGGCGATGGCCGATGAAGAGCGGGCTTTCTACGCGCTCCAGTTCCACCCGGAAGTCACGCACACCCTCAAGGGCAAGGAAATGATCGCGCGCTTCGTTCATGACATCTGTGCTTGCGGTCGCGACTGGAACATGCCGGACTACGTCAATGAGGCGATTGCCAGGGTACGCGACCAGGTTGGCGGCGATGAGGTCATCCTTGGACTTTCCGGCGGTGTAGATTCGTCCGTCGTGGCGGCCCTGCTGCAAAAGGCCATTGGCGACCAGCTGACCTGTGTATTCGTCGATAATGGCTTGTTGCGCCTCAACGAAGGCGCGCAGGTGATGCAGACCTTCGCCCGCAATCTCGGCGTCAGGGTCATCCGCGTCGATGCCACCGAACAGTTCATGGTCAATCTAAAGGGTGTTGCCGACCCGGAAGCCAAACGCAAGATCATCGGGCGCGAGTTCGTCGAGGTTTTTGAGGCCGAGGCTGCCAAGCTGCCCAATGCCAAATGGCTGGCTCAGGGCACGATCTACCCGGACGTGATCGAATCGGCCGGTGCCAAGACCGGCAAGGCACACGCCATCAAGAGCCATCACAACGTGGGTGGCCTGCCGGAAACGCTCAATCTCAAGCTGCTCGAACCGCTGCGCGAACTGTTCAAGGACGAAGTTCGCGAATTCGGTGTGGCCCTCGGCCTGCCGCATGAAATGGTCTATCGTCACCCGTTTCCCGGTCCCGGCCTGGGAGTTCGCATTCTGGGCGAGGTGAACAAGGAGTTTGCCGACCTGCTGCGCCGGGCTGACGCCATCTTCATCGATGAACTACGTGCCGCCGACTGGTACGACAAGACCAGCCAGGCATTTGCCGTGTTCCTCCCGGTGAGGTCAGTCGGCGTGATGGGTGACGGGCGCACCTATGAATACGTGCTAGCCCTGCGGGCTGTCCAGACCCAGGACTTCATGACCGCCCAGTGGGCCGAGCTACCGCACGGCCTGCTCGGCAAGGTGTCAAACCGCATCATCAACGAAGTCCGCGGCATCAACCGGGTCGTCTATGATATCTCCGGCAAGCCGCCGGCGACAATCGAGTGGGAATGATTTTAGGTCTTTCGGCAGCTTTCGCGGACTATCGGAAAAGTAACTTAACATATTGATTTATATAAATTTATATCGCGAAAGCTATCGGCATCTATTGACGACAAGCGAAACTTTTTGTCGGTAATCCTGACGGTAATGAAAACTATGCAAGTTATCAAAAAATATTTACCGTCTGATTGCTTTTCGTGATGACGGTAAAAAATAATAGAAAAATATAGTATTCATGCGGGTTTCAGAGCATCCTGTGTCTTTCGATCCGTTGACGGTAAAATTGCCGTTCTCAGGCGGATGCACCAATGCTGACTGATACCACACTGAAGAACCTCAAGCCCAAGGACGCGCCCTACAAGGTGACGGACAGGGACGGCATGTATGTCACGGTCTCGACGGCGGGTACCGTCACGTTCCGTTATGACTACCGGATCAATAGCAGGCGCGAGACGCTGACGATTGGCCGCTATGGGCCAGGCGGTCTGTCGCTGGCGCGTGCACGCGAAAAATGCATCGACGCGAAGCGGGCAGTTTCGGAAGGACAGTCCCCGGCGCAGGAAAAGCAGCGAGAGAAACGGCGCCTGTCGGAAGCCAAAACCTTCCAGGAATTTACCGACGAGTGGTACGTGGGTGCCCGGATGGCCGATAGCACGCGGTCGATGCGCAAGAGCATCCTTGACCGGGACATTCTGCCTGTGTTCAAGAGTCGCCTGCTGAGCGAGATCAGCCCTGACGACCTGCGCGATCTGTGCAACAAGGTGAAGAGCAGGGGAGCGCCAGCAACGGCAATCCATGTCCGCGACATCATCAAGCAAATCTACGGTTTTGCCATCCTGCACGGCGAGAAGGTGGCTAACCCTGCCGACAATGTTGGGCCATCGTCGATCGCCACTTTCGTGCCACGGGATCGAGCGCTGTCGCCGTCTGAGATACGCATCATGCTCAAGCAGTTGGAGTACGTCGCTTCGTACCCGACCATCAAACTGGGACTGCGTCTGATCTTGCTTACGCTGGTGCGCAAAGGTGAACTCATCCACGCGACATGGGATGAGATCGACTTCGAAAATGCACTGTGGACTATCCCAAAATCCCGCATGAAGGCCGCCAAGGCCCACAACATCTATCTGTCGCAGCAGGCGCTCGATATCATGATCGCACTGCGCACCTGCGCCGGTGGCTCCAAATACCTGCTGCCTTCGCGCTATGACGGAGACAAGTGCATGTCGAACGCTACGCTGAACCGTGTCGCGCAGATAGTCGTGGAACGGTCGAAAGCGAAGGGTCTGCCAATCGAAAGTTTCTCGGTGCATGACCTGCGCCGCACCGGTTCGACCATCCTCAACGAGCTGGGCTTCAACAGTGACTGGATCGAGAAGTGCCTTGCCCACGAAGATGGCCGCTCATCGCGTGGTGTCTACAACAAGGCCGAATACGCCGAGCAGCGCCGCCACATGCTGCAAGAGTGGGCCGACATGGTTGACGCGTGGGTGGCCGGCGAATCGCACACCCCGACATTGCTGCCCCCGTCGATGAAGATCATTACGACACAGGCGTAGCTTTGACGGGGCGGCGCTTGCGTTGACGCACGTCCGGCGAAGGGGCTCGTTTTAACTGAGCACTGTCGGAGGCTTGGCGGCGCGCATCGAGCCATGCCTCTACCTCCGTCAAATCCCACACCACGCAGCGTGCGGTCAGATTGAACCTGCGCGGAAATTCACCGCGCCGTTCCATGTCGTAGATCGTGGTGTCGGCCAGCGGCACGATCTGTCGCAACTCGGGACGGCGGATCGTACGTCGGAACGGTAAGGTATTCATCGTGATCAGTCGTGGTAGCGGCATGCCGTGCAGGTCATTTGCATCAGTGTCGTTGTTCGACCTCGCGGCCTGCAGACTTCGATCTGCTTTGTTCATGATCTTCTCCATCAGGAGGGCGGTTGCTGAGTGCATTGCAACGGCCGATATAAATGCGGCCCTGTGATGGTGATCTTTCCAGCATCTATTGAAAACTCGCTCAGGCGTGCATGAGCGTATTTCGATTGCGCTCGCGCGGCGTGGTTGTGAATCACTTCGCCTTGCTCTTCTTGAAGCCACGATCCCGCGCCATGAACGCTTCGAGCATGTGCGGAATCAACGTCGTGGCATCAATCGGTTCGCTGGCGCGAACCACGCTGGTGATCTCCACCGCCGTCGAGGTCTGTCCGATGCGCGCAAATGGATCATTGGTGCGTGCGTAGTCGTTCAGCGTGGCCGCACCTTTGTCCGTCGTGTAGTTGTAGGCTTCGAGCCAGTTTTGGCGCACGACGATCGGATCGATCGACAGCGAGCGCACGTCGGTAAGGAAGCGCGCCAAGTGGTAGGCGATCTGTGCGTCGTTCGGCTTGTACGGCGTGGCCGCTTCGCCGACCGCGCGCACCTGGCCGCCGGCGGCCACTTCCACTACATAGGGCGTGACGATGGATTGTGCTGAGCGCCATACCAGACCGCCCGCCATCAGCAATGCCAGCGACAGGCAGCCGAAGGCCATCAAGCGCCAGTTTTTCGCCTGCACGCGGGCACTGCCGATACGCTGGTCCCAGACCTGCGCGGCGGCTTGGTAGGGGGTCACAGGCTCTGGCGTTTCTGAGTAGCGCACCTGGGGTCGTTTGAATAGCATGAATTTATCTCCTCAAGGGTTCGGGTCAGGTGTTGGAGTCATCACGCAGGCTCGGGCTGGCGCCGCTACCACCGTGGTCGCCTGAACGCAGCGTGTGCGCCGCCGTCGAGACCGCATGGCTTGCCTGCTGTTTGCGCCGCATTTGTTTGGCCCAGCCAGGTTCGCCCGCAGGGGGCTTGGCGTCAGTCGATTCGGCCGAATCGGTAGCGCCGGCTGCCGCCGCAGGCGCGGCAGCCTCCGCGACGAAATTCGCTACGCGGTCTTTGACCGCTTTCGCACCGGCTGCGACGCGCTGGCCGACAGCACCGGCACCGCTCCTGGCCACATTAGCGAGGCCCGCGCCGGCAGCACGAACACCGCTACCTCCTGATGCCGCCGCACCGGCCTGGTAAGCGGATTTTGCACCGCTTGCCATTGAGCTGGTCGCGCGGCCGGCCGAAGCGGCGCTACCGATCGCCGCGCGCGCGGCGCCCGGCACCATGCGCGCACCCGCTGCTACCGCTGCGCCACCTGTTGCGATAGCGGCGCCACCGGCCACCGCCAAACCAGCGACACCCAGCGCCGTTCCGGCCGCAGCGCCAGCGCCGAGCTGTGGTGCGCCCGACACCAGCCCGGTCGCAATCCCTGGCCCGAAGATACCCAGTCCCAGCATCGCCAGTGAGGCCAGCATGATGGTCAGCGCCAGGTCGATGGATGGCTCGGTGCCGGGCGGCACCTGAAACTGTGCAAACAATCCTGTGCCGATGCCCACAATGACCGCCAGCACCAGCACCTTGATGCCCGACGAAACGACATTGCCCAATACCCGCTCGGCCAGAAATGCCGTCTTGTTCCACAACGCAAACGGCACCAGCACGAAGCCCGCGAGTGTAGTTAGTTTGAATTCGATCAGCGTGACGAAGAGCTGCACCGCCAACACGAAGAAGCTGATGATCACCACCAGCCAGGCGAGGAACAGCACCGTGATGACATCGAGGTGCGCAAACACTTCCGGGAAGCCGGTCATGTCGCTGATCTGCGCCATGATGGGCCGCGCTGCATCGACGCCGACCTTGGCCAGTAGCCCGGGCCGCAGAAACTGCGCTTGCGTCAACGTCGAACCCGACGCCACCAACCCGAGCCCGGCAAAGGAGCGGAACAGAATGCCCGCCAGATTGTTGAAGTTGCCGATGATGAAAGCGAAGGCACCGACGTACAGCGTCTTCTTGATCAGCTTGCCGATGACATCTTCACCGCCCATGGCCCAGAACAGTCCGGCCAGCGTCATGTCGATCACCACCAACGTGGCGGTGAGAAACGCCACTTCGCCGTGCAACAACCCGAAGCCCGAGTCGATGTAGCGCGAGAAGACATCGAGGAAGTGGTCGATGACCGACAAGTCGTTCATGGCTCAATCCTTCGGCGCGGAACGCGGCGTAGCCGGCGGCGCCGGCGTGTACGGTGTGCCGCTGCCCATGAAGCGCCGCCGCGTGGCCTCGGCCGCCATGGTGCATAGCGCATCACCGGCCTTGGCGTGGTCGGCCTTGCATTGGGCGCGGACATCCTTCAGTCGTTCGGGATTGGCCATCAGCGATTCGACGGACTCGGTGGATGCTGGCTTGCTGCACGCGGCAAGTAGCAGGGTGCAGGCGGCAACGGTGAGAAGGGCTTTCATGGTCGAGTTCTCAGTTGCCGTAGTAGTTGACGGTGGTCGGCGTGTAGGGCGTGCCGTCTCCCTGGAAGCGTCGACGCACCTCGCGGGCACGTTCCTGTACCGCGAACCGAGCCGGCGCAGCGCGTTGTTCAAGCGCGCCGCTGTGGCGATCAGTTCGCCCTGTGTCGCGCTGTCCAGGTCCGGCCCGCGAAACCGCGCCGTGCGCTGGAACGAACCGTCCTTGTTGAGTACGACACCCGGAGCGACCAGCCCAGCCCAGGGTAATCAGTCTGCTAGCAGAGCGGGGCGTGTGCGGTATTCGGCAAGGTGCATCATGGTCTTTGCCTCAAACGTCCAACAGCGTGCGGTGCTTGATGTGTCGAGCGAAAACCGCCATGAACTGCGCATCCAGGCGCGCGCCCCACACCGCCAATGAGTGCCCGACGATCCACAGCGCAAGACCGGGGAGCCAGAGTTGCAACCCGAGACCGACCGCAGCGGCCAGCGTGCCGTTGGCAATCGCCACCGTGCGCGGTGCGCCTCCGAGCAAAATGGGTTCGGTCAACGAACGATGCAGCGGCACTTCAAAGCCAGGTGCGTCAGCAGACAGCGCGTTCATGCGATCACTGCTCCGCCGCCGAAGCTGAAGAAGGTCAGGAAGAACGAGGACGCGGCGAACGCGATCGACAGGCCGAAGACGATCTGCACCAGCTTGCGAAAGCCCCCGCTGCTGTCGCCAAACGCCAGTGTCAGGCCGGTGGTAATGATGATGATCACCGCGATGATGCGGGCCACCGGTCCCTGGATGGACTCCAACACCGATTGCAGCGGTGCCTCCCACGGCATGTTAGAACCCGCTGCGTGTGCAGGCAGCGCCACGCACAGCAACAGCGCCGCCATGACGATGATCTGCATAGCGACCTGAAGCCGGGCGTTGTGCAGAAGCGGATTTGCGGAAGTGTGCGAAAGTGTCATGACGGTTCTCCGGGCGTTGATGAAAGTGAGGGGAAGGAAGGCATCAGCTCCGTACTGAGCTGGTAGCCGTGGCTGTCGAAGCCGGTGACGCGGGCGATTTCCTGCACGCGGCGCGCATGGCCGCGACCGGCGATGTAGACGATGACGTTCACGGCCTCGGCGATCAGGGCTCGTGGTGCGGTCACGGCGACTTCAAGAATCAGTTGTTCCAGCCGCAGCAACGCGCCCGCTGCGGAACCGGCATGGACGGTTGCGATGCCTCCCGGATGGCCGGTGCCCCAGGCCTTGAGCAGGTCGAGCGCTTCGGCGCCGCGCACCTCGCCTACGACGATGCGGTCCGGCCGCAGGCGCAGGGTCGAGCGCACCAGCTCGGCCATGGTCACGACACCGGCACGGGTGCGCAGCGGAACGTGGTCGAGTGCCGTACATTGCAGCTCCACCGTGTCTTCGAGTACGATCACACGATCGCCGGTGGCGGCGATTTCGTCGAGCAGGGCATTGGCCAGCGTGGTCTTGCCAGTGCTGGTACCGCCCGCAATCAGGATGTTCTGGCGCTCGCGCACGGCGCTCCGCAGGAGGGCCGCTTGCCCCTCGGTCAGGATGCCGTCGGCCACGTAGGTGTCGAGCCGGATCAGGCTGACCGCGCGCTTGCGCAATGCGAACACCGGTCCCGGCGTCACGGGCGGTAATGCGCCTTCGAAACGTTCGCCCGTTTCGGGCAGTTCGGCGGATAACAGCGGCTTGCCCACATGCACTTCGGCACGCACATGGGCGGCGACCAGCCGGATGATGCGTTCGCCGTCGGCGGGCGTGAGGCTGACACCCAGCGGCTCGCGTCCACTGCTCAGTCGATCGATCCACAGTGAACCGTCTGGGTTGAGCATGACTTCCACCACGTCGGGGTCGTTCAAGGCCTTGGCGATGTCCGGCCCCATCGCCGTGCGCAGCATGCGCACGCGACGTTCCAGCGCCAGCGAAGCCGACAAGCCCTGATCGCGCAGCGGGTTGCTCATGATGGCGCTCCCCCAGCTTCGTCGGCAGGCGTTGCGGCGCGAACGTTTTCCTGCTGGCCGAAGAACTGGCTAGGGTCGGGCTGGATTTCCTCGACCACGTCCTTGACCAGACTGCGCCCGCGCAGTAGATGCCGACCGAGCTGTTCGACAAACTGCTCGAAGCGTGCGCGGCCCTGAGCGCGTGCCGCTTCCTGATGCGCTTCCGGCACCGGGGTGCTGACGGTCAGGAAGTAGCGCACGTAGAGCGCCAGTGTCTCAATCAGGATGTTCTGATTCCGCTCCAGTTTGTCGAGCTGGCGGGATAGTCGATCCAATCGCTTGGCGATGGCGGCTTCACGCTGGTCGCCGGAGTCGGGTGACAGGAACGAGGCCAGCGCAGCGGCAATGATGGATGACTTGGACAAGCCCTTCACGGCCGCCAGCTCGTCGAGCCGCTTGGCGTGCTCGTGCTCGATGAAAAGGTTCAGGCGTGTGCGGCTCATAGGGATATCCCGTCATCAGGGTCAAGTGCTGCCAGCCGCGCCGTGCGTTGCAGGCGTGGATTGAGCTGGGTGGGCAACGACAAGTCGTCGTCATCGAACAGGCCCAGGTCGTCCACCGCGTGTTCGGACTCCGGCGTGAACACGACTTCGGCCAGTTCCGGCTGCTGCTGGTGGCCACCGTCGTCGATGGCCTCGCCGTGCGCGGGGATGACCAAGCCGAAAATCGGTACGGCAGGTATCGCCAGTCCGGTCCAATCGTCCCGCCGCAATGGCGGTGCATCGGCGTAGTGCCCGAGTTGCAACGGTGGCGGCGCCTGCATGCGCGTCTTGAAATTCGCATCCAGGTAGTAGCGAATTTTTTGCGCCCTGATCGGTGGATGACCGGACACCATCACCACCTCGTCGTCGGGCGGCAGTTGCATGACCTCGCCGGGCGTGAGGAGCGGTCGTGCCGTCTCTTGCCGCGATACCATCAAGTGACCGAGCCACGGGGCCAGCCGGTGGCCCGCGTAGTTGCGCTGCGCGCGCAATTCGGTCGCGGTGCCCAATGCTTCGGAAATACGTTTGGCCGTGCGATCGTCGTTGGTGGCGAACGCGATACGCACGTGGCAGTTGTCGAGGATCGAGTGGTTTTGGCCATAGGCCTTGTCGATCTGGTTGAGCGACTGCGCAATGAGAAATGCACGCAGTCCATAGCCCGCCATGAAGGCCAGGGCGGACTCGAAGAAGTCGAGCCGTCCCAGTGCCGGGAACTCGTCGAGCATCAGCAGTAGCTTATGGCGACGGGCAATGCCGTCTGAACCATCGAGTGACTCGGTCAGGCGTCGCCCGATCTGGTTGAGAATCAGGCGGATCAACGGCTTGGTGCGGCTGATGTCCGAGGGCGGCACCACCAGGTACAGCGACACCGGCTGATCGGCATCAATCAAGTCGGCGATACGCCAGTCGCAGCGTGAGGTGACTTCGGCCACGGTGGGATCGCGGTACAGCCCCAAGAAACTCATCGCAGTGGACAGCACACCGGATCGTTCGTTGTCGCTCTTGTTCATCACCTCGCGTGCCGCCGATGCGACAACCGGGTGCGTTGTTTCGCCCAGGTGTCGCGTCGTCATCATCAGGTGCAGCGTCACCTCGAACGGGCAGGCCGGATCGGACAGGAAGTTGGCGACGCCGCGCAGCGTTTTGTCTTCGCCGGCGTAGAGCACATGCAGGATTGCACCGACCAGCAGCGCGTGCGAAGTTTTCTCCCAATGGTTGCGCCGCTCCAGCGCACCTTCGGGGTCGACCAGGATGTCGGCGATGTTCTGCACGTCGCGTACTTCGTGCATGCCGCGCCGCACTTCGAGCAGCGGGTTGTAGGCGGCTGATTTCGCATCGGTCGGGTTGAACAGCAGGCAGTGAGAGAAGCGCGCGCGCCAACCAGCGGTCAAGGTCCAGTTCTCGCCCTTGATGTCGTGGATCACGGCGAAGCCGGGCCACGAAAGCAGCGTCGGTATTACCAGGCCGACACCCTTGCCGGAGCGGGTGGGCGCGAAGGCCATCACATGCTCGGGACCTTCGTGGCGCAGGTAGTCGCCATCTTTGCGGCCCAGGAAAACGCCGGCAGGGCCGGTCAGCCCGGAACGGCGGATTTCAGAGGGCAGCGCCCAGCGTGCTGAACCGTAGGTCGTGACCAGCTTGGACTGTCGGGCGCGCCACACCGACATGGTGATGGCCACCATGGCACCGGCCAAGCCGCTGCACGCTGCGATGGCACCGCCGCGCAGGAAGATGTCGGGCGCATAGGCATCGAAGAAGTACCACCACTCGAACAGCCGCCACGGGTGATAGATCGGCGAGCCCAGCAGGTCGAACCACGGCGCACCGAGGCGCATCTGGTATCCCAGTGCCGCCGCCGTCCACTGGGTGGCACTCCATAAACCCAGTAATACGGTGGCGAAAACCATAGTGATCTGGCCAGTCAGCACGCCGGTCGGCACCATGTTCTCAGTCTGACCGTACAAGATCAGCGCCTGGATGACTTTGCCGACCAGATGGTTGCCTTCGACCACCCAGAATCCGCGTAAGCGGTTGGCTTTGGAAGTGCCACGCTCGCGGTAGACCGTGGCATCGATGTCACGGCGCGTGTGCTCCTCGAAGAACTCGCTGAACGTGCGGTCAGAGAAATCGAGCACGTAGCCGCTGCCCATGCGGAGCAGTCGTTCCAGTTTGCGGCGTTCTATGGAGGACAAATCGGCCATGGCACTTCCTTTGTTGTGCGGGTTACCTTTGAGATGGCGGAGGAAGAGTAGGGGAATGACCGTGATTGATCAGAAAAACCAGCGAAAGATCCCGCTGGCGCATCCCATGAGCCTGTCACCCGGTATCTTGGATGGCATGTCCCGGCAATGACGCCGAGCGAACAGGAGATCCAATGCCCGCCAACAATTCCCCGCAAGTCCTGATTGTCCCGCTCAAGCCCGCGCTGATTCTCGGCATGGCCCAGAAGCTGCCCGTCCTGGTTCGTGTCCAGGCACCCGATGCCGATCCGGCCCAACAAAAGGTGCGCAAGCCGTACCAGCTATCCCTGGTCATCGACCGCTCCGGATCGATGTCGGGCGAACCGCTGCTCGAAGCCGTGCGCTGCGCCCGCCACATGATCGATCGTCTGGCGCCGACCGACCTCGCCTCGCTGGTGTCCTTCGATGACCGCGTCGACGTCATGGTGCCGGCACGGCCGGTGGGTGACCGCAAGACGCTCTATGCAGCACTCTCTCATATCCGTTCGGGAGGATCGACCAACCTTCATGGCGGATGGAAGGCCGGCATGGAATCCATCCTGCCCGGTGCCGGCAATGCCGCACTGGCTCGCGTCATCCTGCTCTCCGACGGCAATGCCAATGTCGGCGAGACCACCGGTAGTGCCGAGATTGCCGCCCTCTGTGCAGCGGCGGCAGAGCAGGGCGTCACCACCTCGACTTACGGCCTCGGGCGTGACTTCAACGAAGAGCTGATGGTCCGCATGGCACAGCGTGGAGGCGGCAATCACTACTACGGCGACACCGCCGCCGATCTCCTTGAGCCCTTTGCCGAGGAGTTCGACTTCATCTCCAGCCTCTGCGCCCGCCAGGTCCGCCTGTCGCTGGCAGCACCCGCCGGCGTCAAGATGACCCTGATCAACGATTACCCCGTGGAAGCCCGTGAAGGTTTCCCGATGATCCGTCTGCCCGACATCCCGTTTGGCGCCGAAGCCTGGGCGCTGGTCGACCTCGAGATCCCCGCCGGGATGGCGCTCGATGCCGGAATCCAACTGCTGCAGGCCGAGGTGACCTGTACCTCGCCGGACGGCGTGCCGATCGCCATTCCCGATGCGCGGCTGGTGCTGCCGGCACTCTCGCCGCAGGCCTGGGATGCGCTGCTCGCCGATCCGCTGGTGCTTGCCCGTCAGGCCGAACTCGAGGCCGGCCGCTTCCTCGACCAAGCACGCCGCTCGGCAGAGCAGGGTGACTGGGAAGCCATCGCCCGGATGATCGAGGTCGCCCGCCAGCGCTTTGCCGAACATCCGTGGGTGATGGAAATCCTGCAAGGCATGGCCGACCTCGCCAAGGTACGGGACAGCGCCCGCTTCAGCAAGGGGGCAATGTATTCCGCACGCAAGATGAACTCGCGGCTCTCGGCCAAGGAGGAGGCGCTGGCCAGCCTGGACATGGAGGCAGCGATGCCGAGCTTCCTGCGGCGCAAGAAGCAGCAGGGCAAGGCCGAGTTCGATCTGCGGACTGACGGCGACAAGGCGTAAGCGGACAGGGGGAGCCGCTGGCTCCCCTGGCGAAGCACGCCGACGTCGGAGAAGATTGAACCGGGCGCATGTGTCCCATGCAAAGACTTCATTGGTGCGGCTGCGCCGCCCCCACTAAAATGAGCCGGCATCGCGTCCGCGCTCGATCTGAACATGCGCCGGTCGCCTCGACCGTGATGCCCCTTGATGAGTGAGCTTGTTGCCGATGGACGACCTTTCTGACTTTGCGAAATCAAATCACCGCTATCGGGTGATCGAACGAACCTCGCACAGCTTCACCCGCAAGGTGTCGATCATGGGTGTGTTGTTCGTGGTGCTCCTCCTGGCGATATTTCCCATGCTTTTCGGATGGCGCTGGACGCTCGCGCTGATACCGGTCCTGGTGGGTGGCGCGCTGGCAGTCAAGGCGGCATCAATGATTGGCCGCCGGGCGGTCACCGGCCATGACCGGCGTGACATCGGCGAAACGGTTTATGGCTTTGCCGGCCATGAACTGCGCACCTTCTCTGACCGGGCGGGGCAGGTCTGGATCCGTGCCCACGACATCCGTCGGGCGCTTGACCTCGACCGCAGCGACGGCTGGATGGCGCGGGCCTATCCAAAGGGATTCCGGCGCGCCAATCCCCGGCTGCCCGCCTATTACATCCAGCCGGAAATCGTGCGCCGCCACTGGAGCGGCAGCCACCAGATGACCGTCAATCGCTTCCTGAGCTGGATGGAGCGGGAACTGGTGCCGCTGCAGCAGAAGCGCAACGAAATCGAGCCATATGCCCATCCACCCGAGAAAGCGGCGAAAGCGGAAGCATCATCCGGCGAAGGCCAGCGTGTCGGGTGGCAGACGATGCTCCAGGCCATTCCACGCTATGGGCGCGCGCACTGGCGCGGCGAGCACGGGCTGATGCAATCCGCCTTTCTGGGCGGGGTGATTGCCGGTCTGGTCGGCGTACTCGTGACTTACGAACCAAACCCGACCAACCTCGTCCATCACTATCGTGCGATCGCAATCATCTGGATCGTATGGCTCTCCGCCCTTGGGTTGACAGCCCTCTGGTGGGGTGTCGGTGTCTGGCGCAGCGCGCCGCGCTGGATCGAGGCCGAGCGATCGGTGTTGGTGGGCCTTGGATTTGCGATGGCCGGGGCTGTCGCGGTCATGTATTTCGTCGGGCAGGCGCTCGAGCGTGACCGGCGATACACGATTCTGGAATTCGCGACCATGGCAGCAGATCTGGATCCAAAACCCAGGGTGCTGCTGATGCCCGGCGGCAAGCGTCTCCAGCTTGAGGGCGAGATGGGCTATGGCAGCACGCTGCTGGTCGAACGCCTGCTCGGCAAGTATCCGGGTATCGAAGGGATCGAACTCAACAGTCCGGGTGGACGGGCGGCAGAAGGATTTGCGCTGGCCCGGCTGGTTCGCGACCTGGGGCTCAATACCTACGTGCGTGCCGATTGCGCGAGTGCCTGCGTGTTGGTGTTTGCCGGGGGCAGGGAGCGCTTTGTGGGTGAGCAGGCGCGGTTTGGTCTGCATCGCTCAGGCGTCGACTGGCGCACGGCTGATGAAGGACTATCGGAGACGGATCGGGAAATGCAGCGGTTCCTGCTGGGGCAGGGGGTTGCGCCCGGGTTTGTCGAGAAGGGCCTGCAGCCCTCGTTCTTTCAGATGTGGGAGCCGAGCGCTGAGGAGGTGCTGGGGAGCGGGTTGGGAACACAGGTTTGGAGTACGTCGACGTAAGCATGGGATCAATTGAGGTGTGCTTCAAAGCGGTCGAACCATCCGATTTGCATTTTCTGGTGGAAGATATTGTGACACTCTACCAACGGGCGCATCAGAATTCCGGGAACTGCCATCCTTAACGCAAGCAAGGAAGCCAAATGGAAAGCATCTTCACCCTTTACGAGTCCGAAGTAAAAGCGCTATGGGGAGCCGGACTCTCCAAGACATTCGCAATCGACTTGACCAATAATCCAAGACCAGGCGTTATTACAGCGGACACCCTTCGCCCCCTCTTCGAGGGGCTGAACAGCGACGGATGGAAGAAGCAAGTGGGAAGTAACTGGGTCTGGCGAGACGCGGTGCCAAAGCACGTGACAGAATCCAAGGAGGTGGTACTTGAGCGCGAAATCACGATGCTGGATACACAAATTTGGACTTGCCAGATTTCAACCTCATCGGGCGTTCAACCAAATGGACTGAATCGCCGACGTGCAATAGATCTTGTCAGGTTCAACGGCAACGACCGATACGCCTTTATCGAGTTGAAGGCCGATAGCGACAATCCGCTTTATGCCGCTTTCGAAATTCTGGGTTACTCGCTGGCGTATTTGCAGGCCAAGGAACAAAAGTGGAATGGCGAGGGCTGCCACGACGTATTTACAGCCAAGGAGATCGAACTGACCATTCTTGGACCGACGAGTTGGAATAAGTACAAAACACGCGGCGGTGAAGAACGCTCATTTAAATTCGACTGGCTTGCCGAAGATATTGCCAAGGCGCTCAACGTCTTCGCTCAGGGCGGTCCCGGTTTCTCCATGGCATTCCGTCAATACGAGGATGCTCCGGCTAGAGTTGCATCTGGCTCCATCGACAGCTTGGCTGCCGGATGGTGGTAGGTATCCCTTTATGAAAATTCGATTCGGACTTCACCTTGACGGCCAGCGTGGCTGGCAACCCAGAAACTGCATCGGGGAGGCCACGGTGGGGCCTCTGGGATTACTGGATATTCTCGAAACGCAAGTTGGGTTGTCGTCATTACGTGCAAGCCAATCCGAGCGAATCGTTCAGTATCGTGATTGCTTGCGCGAGTGCGATGAGCCAAATCGCTTCTACCACCGCGCCTTTGAGACAGACGAATTGGGAACCAGTGCCACCTTGTTGGCATGGCGTGACTCCTGGTACATCCATGGCTGGGAGGGAAAGATACTAGCCTCAGCATCAGCCAGAATCCGTGATATGGAAGAGGTGGAGCGGCATGCGCCTGGCCACGTCGCGCCTTCCATTGGGGAGCGGCTGGCTCTTGTCATTGATGCGCTACTTAACCGCAAGGTACGAATCGAAGAGGTCGTCCTGTTTGACCCCCTGGAGGTTTTTCCCAAGCGTTGGCGTGACGTTCTATCGCATTTGCCTATACGAGTTTCCGACTCTCAGGAAACTGAAGTGCCTGGCTCGGGATTTTTGGGGCAGTTGCAGGAGGCCCTGCGTATAGCGCGGACTGGAAAAGCCCCCGCGAAGCTGAACTGGCGATCCGATGGCACGGTAAGTGTTGTTCAGGCAGAAACCCGCTTCATGGCGGGCCGCTGGCTGGCTGATCGCGTCGGGCAGACCGGCTGCAATACGCTTCTTGTTGCGCCCCAGGATGGGGAGCGCCTCGATGGAATCCTCATATCTGCCGATTACCCGCGGCAAGGCTTGCGGGAATCAAGCGCATTCCGTCCGGCATTGCAGGTTCTTCCGCTGGCACTTGAGACACTATGGGAACCGCTCAATTTCTACGGATTACTCCAGTTTCTGACGCACTCCATCTGTCCTGTGCCAGGCTATGCTCGTTACAAGCTTGCCGGCAAGCTTGCTGAAAGGCCTGGCATTGGCGGGGTGAGTTGGGAACTGTTGCTTGACAAAATTGATGCGCATTACGGTGGTTCAGGGTCCGAGGCAGCGCTGGCTACAAGGAAAAAAATTGCATTCTGGGTTGAACACGCTCGATACGACGAGACAGCGGGCGCCGATATTGATGCGGTGATCAATCGGGTCGAGGCACTGAGCGACTATTTCCGGGGCCGGCTCGCCGACACTGATCGTATGGCACGGATTGCCTTCAATTCCGGGTTCGGCCAGTCCCGTGCCGCGGCTGATGCCTTGAAGGCACTTAAAGAGCAAGGCTCAACGACCATTCGGCCCCGCCAGTTGCAAACGCTGATTGCCCAAGCCGCTGCGCGTGGAAGCGACAATCCACTTCATGTGGCCGAAGTCGGTGCAGCCTTATCCGTGACGCATCCTGGTGCTGCGATCGAGCCTTGCGAACGGGTACTTTGGTGGCAACTGGGGATGCCTTCATTGCCAGGGCAGTATCCGTGGTCTCAACTGGAGATGGCGGAACTGGCAAGGGTCGGGGTCGAATTGCCGGATGTCTCGTCGCTGCTTGATTTTGCCGCCGACGAATGGCTGCGCCCGATCATGGCGGCCCGAAGTGAGTTGGTGCTCGTGCTTCCGCCAAAAGAGGAAGAAGTCCATCCAGTCTGGCAAATGATTGAGGCCATGATCGATGATGTTCCGATCACAACGCTGGAAGAGGCGCTTACCCGGCCAAATGCGGGGATGATGCCGGTTTCTCATCAACCCCTCCCCGGGAAGAAGCGATTCTGGCGTCTTCCGAAGAACATCTCGATAGCGATGCGAGACAAGGATTCATTCTCCAGCCTCGAAAAGCAGGTATTCAATCCATATCATTGGTTACTTCAATATCCGGCAAAGCTTCGCGCCTCAACAATCCTTTCGGTTGCCGGAGATTTTCTTCTGTTGGGCAACCTCGCACGCGATCTGGTGGAGGTTTACTTCCTGCGCGCGGATGCGCTGATCGCTAATGCTGCAGCCTTTGATCAATGGTTCGAGACGAACTTCAATCGTTTGGTTGCCGAGGAGGGTGCTGTGTTGCTGATGCCTGGCCGGCGGAGCGATCTCGAAGGGCTTCGGGTCAAGTTAAAGCAATCATTTCTTGAGCTTCGGCAGCAGATGGCCAGAGCCAAGGTCACCAAGGTCTATCCCGAAATGTCTCTCGAAGGAACTTACCCGGGAGGTGAGCTGACCGGCTTCGCCGATCTGGTTCTGGAGAAGGGCGACGGAAGCCACGCGGTCATCGACATGAAATAATCTAGGGTAAATAAATATCGTGAAAAGCTTCGGGAAAACCGGCATCTTCAGCTCGCGATCTACGCGGAACTTCTGAGGCAAAAATTCACTTTCTGGCCGATTGTCGGGTATTTCATCCTTGATCGGGGCCGATTATTCACAACTGATCCGGACTGGTTTCCCTCGGCCGAAGTTGTTCGCAAGGCTAGCGACGAGAATACGGCCCAACTATGGCAGCGATTCATCGAGACCCGGAAATGGCGGCAGACCCAGTTCGATAAGGGGATGTTTGAGGTCGCCCTTGACGGCATTTCTAAAACAGAGGACTCCATTCCCCCGGACAATGCATTGGCGATGGAATACCTGAATCCAGACTACAACGATTACCGGGCACTTGCCGGATGGGAAGGGGAGTGACCATGACCGGCAAGATTCATTTTGTCAGTGCCGGTGCGGGGAGCGGCAAGACCTATCGCCTGACGCAGATTCTCCATGAACAACTCACATCAGGTGCAGTCCGGCCATCGGGGGTCATAGCAACAACTTTCACCAAGAGAGCGGCAACCGAACTTCGTGAGCGCGTTCGCTCTCATCTTCTCGAGCATGGCGACTATCGGTTGGCAAATGCCATGGGGCAATCCCGTATTGGCACAATCAATGGCGTCTGCGGTGCCCTGGTTGAACGCTTTGCATTTGAGGCAGGCTTGGCTACCCAGCAGCAGGTTCTGGAAGAGGGGCAGACCAGGGTGCTGATCAAGCAATCTATTGACGCAGTTCTGGATGGGCCGGCGATTGCCGATTTCTTGCGGGTAGTTCGAAGGCTTGGCCTAGATGAAGAGAACGCTTGGCAGGGTGAGTTGAAGGGCTTGATCGATCAGGCGCGGGCGAATGACATCTCTCCTGAGCTTCTTCGAGGATTTGCTGGGGAAAATGCCGCAGATCTGCTTAGTCATTTTCCGAAACCGAGCAAAAATGATCTCTCTGCGGATTTGCTTGCTGCGATCAGCGCAGCCCTGCCGGCACTGGTAGCCCAGGCGCAAGCCGGAGAAAAGAAAAATACGGCTGCTTATCTTGCTCAGGTACGCATCATGGAGCGGTCATTGCACGGAAATTACGCAAGCTGGAGCGACTGGGTGAAGCTCTCCAAGTTGTTGCCCGAGGTGGCACTTAAGCCACTAGCTGAGACGATCAATGATGTGGCCGGCAGATTTGCTGAACATCCAGCTTTGCATGAGGACATCCGCAACTATCTGGCGCAGATGTTCGGACTGTGTGCCGATGCATTGGCCATCTACGCTAATCGTAAACGAGAGCTTGGTGTGCTCGATTTTGCTGATCAGGAGCATTTGCTTCTGAAACTGCTGAACAACGAAAGTGTCGCTGACGTACTGCGTGACGAACTTGATCTTCTTCTTGTGGATGAATTTCAGGACACCAGCCCGATTCAGCTCGCCCTGTTCATCAAGCTTGCCCAATTTGCCAAGTCCATTTACTGGGTCGGTGATGTCAAACAGGCAATCTACGGATTCCGGGGCAGTGACACGGCATTAATGGAAGCAATTCTTCAAGCACTCCCTGAGATGGGCGGGGAGAAAGAAATGCTCGCGGCCTCCTGGCGCTCGCGGCCGCCGCTGGTGGCTCTTGTGAATGCGGTATTCAAGGGGGCATTCCAAGAGGCTTTGAGCCCTGAAGAAATCGAACTCAAGGCACAGCGTTCCGACGCGGCGGAGGGGTTAAGTGAGCCCGCTTTCGCGAACTGGCTGCTCGGCGGCAAGAATTTGACGGAAGAGAAATCGGCCCTGGCAGCAGGAATTCTTAAGCTCCTTGATTCCGGTTATCAGATCTTTGATAAAGACCTGAAGACTTTACGCCGTGTCCGATTTGGGGATATAGCAATTCTTTCCAGAACCAACACTGGTGTGGATGACATTGCCTTAAACCTGAGTCTGCGCGGCATTCCTTCTGCGACATCACAACCGGGGCTGCTCGGGACGCCGGAGGCCAGATTGACTCTTGCTTGCCTTCGTCGCCTGAATGATTCTTCCGATACGGTTGCGACGGCAGAAATCGTGTCGTTGGTTGATGGTAAAGATCCTGAAGTCTGGGTTGTGGATCGGCTGAACTATCTTGCAACTGATGGCGAATCCGATCGCTGGATGGAAGGAGACGGTAAAGAAAACGCGGGTCATCCGCTGGTGACCAAACTTGCCAACATGCGAGGCAAGTTGCCGCTCCTGACGCCGGTTGAGGCGTTGCGAACGGTTGCTGCCGAGTGTGACCTTCCATCCATCGTGCTACGTTGGAAGCAGGACGATTCCGTTGCGCGGGTACGTCTTGCAAACCTTGAAGAGCTTCTTTCGCTCGCCGCGCAGTACGAGGATATTTGTCGTAGTGGGCAACATGCGGCGTCAATTTCGGGTCTGATTATCTGGTTTGGTGAAATCGCTGCTGATGGACTGGACTACTTGGCGGAACCAGCTATTGACGCCGTCAAGGTGATGACCCACCACGCTGCAAAAGGTCTTGAATGGCCGGTTGTTGTGCTTACCGATCTGACAGCGAACATCAGGGATCGCCTCTGGTCGATTACTGCACTCTCACGGAACGGTATCGATATCAATGCACCACTCAAAGAACGCTTTGTCCGCTATTGGCCTTGGCCGTTCGGAAAGCAGGGGCGGGTGGGGGTGGCCGATGACATTGCATTGACCGAAACCGCCAATAAATTCAGGGCCGCAGCGATTGAAGAAAGCAAACGGCTCCTCTATGTCAGCATGACCAGAGCGCGTGATCTGGTGATCCTTGCGCGATCCCAGCGCAAGCCAAGCGGCGAATGGCTGGATACGGTAGCTGCGCCGTGGCTACTGCCGGCTGACGGCAAGAATGAAATCATGCTTGCTGACGGTGGATCGATTGCTGCCACAAACTGGATCCTGGAGCCCTCGGTTGATCTTCCAGATGCTGGTCAGGGAAATCACGACAGTCTTTTCTGGTTTGAGTCGCCCGATGTTCAGTCCCCACGCGCTCCTTTGGTATTCAATCCGTCGAGCGCAGAGGCCCTCCCGGTCATCGTGGAAGAAAAGCTGCGTATTGGAAACAGAATTCCGATCGCGTCCGTTGATGATATGTCGATCCTGGGAACCGCAATACACGCCTGCTTTGCGCTTGCCTTTGCCGACACGTCGAAAGAAATTACCCATGAAGCCATTGAGCGAATCCTGAATGGCTATGGAGTCAGCGAGCAGGTTTCCGCGAGCGGTGTTCTGAAACAGGTCCAAGCGCTTTTCGGGTGGATCGAAGCGCGTTGGGGAACGGTTGAGGCCTATGCAGAGTACCCAGTACAAGCGGTTTTGCCGAACGGTCAGATTACGCAAGGACGGATCGATTTGCTGCTCAGGACGACCAAGGGCTGGATTCTGATTGATCACAAGTCGAGCCCGCTCGGTGCCGAACATTGGGAAAAGCTGGCAAAGGAATACGCAGCTCAGATGGCGTCGTATGGCCAGGGGGTATCAATGGCAACCGGTGTCGATGTTATCGAGTACTGGCTGTTTCTGCCGGTCTCTGGCGGCGCGGTACGCCTTGCATTCCCGCCGGCTGCATAGGTGACGGGAGCACACATTATCTTGAATTCACCTAAGCAAGCCGGGCTGTTCGACAACGTTGGGTTCCGGGATGCCGAGGCAAGACTTCGAGTGCTGCCGGACTGGCCCGATCCGGAGCGGTTTCCCATCAATCGACCAGGAGAAAGCGTCGGAAGGATCGTCCTGGATGATTTGCGACGGTCATCGTCCCCGCTAATCGTCACCGGATACGCTTCGATTGATCGCATCATTGGTTTCCTGGCTGATGTTGTGGTTGGTGACAAAACATCGGTTCGTTTGGTCTTGGGAAACGAGCCATTTGAGTCCAGAACCAAAAGCTTTACGTTCAGAAGGAGGCCGTTCCCTGAAGAAATCCGCGATTACTGGCTTGAACGCGGGGTTTCACTGTATTACAGCGCAAACATCATTGCGGCCATGGCGCATATTCGCGCAGGCCGGATAGAAGCACGATTTGTGGATTGCGAGTCGCGGCGCCTTCACGCGAAAATCTACTGCGGTGCCGATGCAGTCACTTTGGGTTCGAGTAATTTCACGGCAAACGGGCTCGACAGGCAACTGGAATGCAATGCGCGCTTTCAGCGGGAACACGATAAAAAGCGATTTCGGGAAGCCAGCCTGATCGCTGAAAACTATTGGAACATCGGGACTGACTATACCCAGGAACTACTTGCCCTTCTCGAACAGCTGTTGCGGGTTGTCACCTGGCAGGAAGCGCTTGCACGAGCTTGTGCAGAATTGCTTGAAGGGGAATGGGCCGCCCGTTACCTTGAAGGCCAGTTGGATCTTGGCGATACCCGGCTCTGGCCGTCGCAACAACTCGGCATCGCTCAGGCGCTGTGGGTCATTGAAAATATTGGTAGCGTTCTTGTCGCCGATCCGACGGGATCCGGAAAAACGCGTATGGGTGCCCATCTGGTCCGTACGCTGGTTGATCGGATGTGGAGCAAGGGAAGGGCACGACACAACGCAAGACGAGATATATCCGTATTGGTTTGCCCCCCAGCGGTGGAGCCCACCTGGCAAAAAGAGGCGACAAACTGCGGGCTGCCTCTACAGACAAGGTCACATGGCGTTCTCAGCCGTAAGGATAGCCAGGGGTACGCGGAAACCGTTGCTGCGGTGCGCCGCGCCCAGATCCTTTCCATTGATGAAGCACACAACTTCCTCAATCTGGGTTCCAAACGAACGCAGGAGATATTGGCCAACATGGCCGACAGCGTTGTGCTTTTTACGGCAACCCCCATCAACCGGGGAGCGACAGACTTGCTGAGTCTGGTCGATATGCTCGGTGCGGACAATATGGAGGACGATACGCTCAAGGTTCTTGAGGGATTGGCCCGGCGGAAGGGGGCCAGCGAAAAGAATCTGACGCCACACGAAGTGTCGGCACTCAGAAAGGAAATTCAGCGTTTTACCCTGCGTCGGACCAAGGGAATGCTCAATACGCTGGTTGATCGGGCACCGGAAAAGTACGTTGATGCCACGGGCAAGCCTTGCCGTTACCCGATCCACGAATCTCAGGTCTATGAAACCGACGACTCCGCCAGTGATCGGGATTTGGCAGCTCAGATTCGTGGCTTGGCGAAGAAACTGAAGGGGCTGGCGCTGCTTGAAGACAACATTGAAATTCCCGAGCAGTTCCGCAAGGAAGGATGGAGTGATGAAATGTATTTGCGCGGCCGCTTGTCTGCCATACAACATCTGTCCATCTACAATGTCATGTCCCGCCTTCGATCCTCTCGGGCAGCGCTTCACGAGCATTTGAAGGGAACGGCTGAAGCGCTTCAAGTCTATGGGATCCGTGATCGGATCAAGAGTGGCGACACCGGAAACCTCATCGGCAAGCTGATGGCGCGACTTGAGGGTTCGCCTCCCGATACCAATCTTAGTTGCGAGCTTCCAGTCTGGCTGGTGGATCCAAACGCGTACAGGGCTGCTTGTGAGGATGACATCAGCCATTACACGAAAATTCTGAAGCTGCTGGGACGAATGTCGCCAGGACGGGAAAAGACCAAGGCGCAGATGCTGTGCATGCTCATTGAACAGCACGATTTAATCATCGCGTTCGATAGCCATCTTATTACCCTGGAGGTCATCAAGAACGAACTGGCTGGCGCAAAGGTTGGGGCGCCCGTGTTTGTTGCCACCGGGGGAAATCAGTCCGGCAAGAAGCGAGTAATGCAAAATTTCAGTAGAGATGCCGAGGGTCGGGGAATCGCGCTTTGCTCCGATAGCATGTCCGAAGGCCTGAACCTCCAGGGGGCGTCAGCTGTGGTGCATCTCGATATGCCAAGCGTCGTTCGAATTGCTGAGCAACGCGTGGGTCGCGTTGATCGGATGGATAGTCCTCACAGCACGATACAGGCTTGGTGGCCAAACGATTCTGATGAGTTTGCCATTCGCACCGACGAGCGTTTTGTTCAGCGTTATCAGACGGTAGAAACCTTACTTGGTTCGAACATGCCGCTTCCTGAAGAGTTGGGGGCATTGCGATCTGAATCGGCACTTACTCCAGCGGAAATGATACGAGAGGCAGAAGCGGCCGCCAGCGAACCCTGGGATGGAATTCAAGACGCCTTTAGTTCCGTTCGTGACCTGGTTTTTGGTGGGCAGAATCTGATTCCTGCAGAGATTTATGAGGCGTATCTGGGGGTTTCTGTTCGCGTCCTGTCGCGGGTTGGCGTCGTTCGCTCAGACAGGCCCTGGGCTTTCTTTGCCGTTTCCGGGGTCAAACACGGGGCTCCGAAATGGGTCTTGTTTGACGATCTGGCCGCTGTACCAGAGGTTCGACTGGAAACAATTTGTAGCCGCTTGCGGCTGTCATTGGGCGAGGGCGTCGAGAACATGCCCATGGACGCAAACGCCAGCAGTTGGTTAGGGAAGTTTCTCAATGCATTAGGCCAATCCGAACCGTTGCTCTTGCCGCGCAGGAAGCAGCGTGCCCTTGAACAAATGCGGGATGTATTGCAGCAATACAGCAAGCGGGCCAAGAAAGACAGCGACCTCGAAACAGCGGCACGCTGGGATGCGTTGGCCAAGGCGGCTGAGCCAATTTCGGATGGTAATCGACCGGATCTTGAATCGGTTGCAGAGAACTGGCTGGATTTGATTCGTCCGCTCTGGTTTGCCAAATTGGCAAACCGTCGCGGTCGGCGGCGGCCATTGCTGCTGAGAGATCTGCACGCTGATCTTCTCAAACACCCTTTCACATTGGTTGTAGTAGAGGCCAGATTTTCTGAGGTGCCAGTAGTCGATGCATTGGATGAGCGTATAGCCGCGTGCATCCTTGGTGTGCCGGTTTGAGGTAATATCTGACGTTATTCATGCGGCATCATCGCTTCTGACGCATCATGCAAATTTCGCTCAAATTCTTTGAGATGCGGGATTTTCAAAGGCGAAGGAGGTAGGCCAGCTGAATCTAGCTGCCATCCGGGAAGCGTACGAACAATAAGAGAAAGACAAGAATGCTCCCTTACGCCCCTGGCGCCCGAGAGTCAAGTCCAAAATCTGCTGTAAATACTCTTCGATCCGATGAATGACGAATGGTTTTCAGCTAGCGAGGGCAACAACGTTGTTGCCCTCGCTAGCTGCGGCGCGGGAAGCCGCCCACTCCTTGAATTCATCCATGTCGAGGTACTTCCGTTCCTGCCAAGCCTCGTTCTGTTCGGCCAGCAGAGCGCCGATCAGGCGCAAGGCGGACTCGTCGTTGGGGAAGATGCGGATCACGCGCTCCCGCCGGCGAATTTCCTCGTTGAGCCGCTCCTGCATGTTCGTTGTGCGTAGCCGCTTGCGATACTTCTCGGGCAAGACCATTACCGCCATGGCATCCTCGAATCCTGCTTCGAGGCAGGCCACCGCTTTGGGGGCGCTCTTGGCGAAGCGCTCGGTGAATTCCGCCAGGCGGCGCTTGGCCTCGACCAAATCGGGCGCCTGCAGCACGAGCTTGACGGCAGCTGCCACCTCGGCGCGGTGGCGGGTGTTGCATTGGCCCAGAATGTTGCGCATCAGATGCACCTGACAGCGTTGCCAGCTGGCCCCCTGAAAGTGCCGCGCTGCCGCTTCACGCAGGCCGCCGTGGTCGTCCGAGATGATGAACTGCGTGCCCTTGAGGCCGCGCCCTCTGAGCCAGCGGAAGGTCTCGTCCCAGGTGGCGAAGCTCTCGGTGTCGCCGATCCGCACGCCCAGAATCTCCCGGAAGCCATCGGAGCGGATGCCTGAGACGGTCAGCACGGCACGCGAAACCACACGATCTTCTTGCCGACTCTTGATCAACAGGGCATCGACCAGCACGAAGGGATACTCGCCGTCCAGCCGCCGTTCGTTGAACGCGCTGACCCGCGGTTCCAGTCCGGCGCACAGTGCGCTCACCGTCGATTTGGAGAAGCTGGCGCCGCA
This sequence comes from Candidatus Dechloromonas phosphoritropha, assembly GCA_016722705.1. Lineage (NCBI taxonomy): Bacteria > Pseudomonadati > Pseudomonadota > Betaproteobacteria > Rhodocyclales > Azonexaceae > Dechloromonas > Candidatus Dechloromonas phosphoritropha. The sequence goes on from JADKGN010000001.1 coordinate 91,284, forward strand.
CAGCTCTTCGGTGATCGCCGAGACCTTGCGCGTCGAGACACCGTGCACGACCATTTCCATGAGCGCCAGAACGAAGGCCTGCTCGCTCCGCTGGTAGCGCTTGAAGATGTCCGTCGAAAAGCTGCCGTCCCGCGTCTGCGGCACCAGCAGCGTCACCGGCCCAACCCGCGTGTAAAGGGTGCGTGGCCGGTAGCCGTTGCGATAGCCGGCCCGTTCGTCCGTGCGCTCGTGCCGCGTCGCCCCCAGCGTTTCCGTCACCTGCGCCTCCAGTACTTGATTGAGCACCGCTTCCACCAGTTTCGCCAGCCCGTCCTGCCCGTTTAAAAGCCCTGGCAGCAAGTCCGTTCCTACGCTAACCTCATACCCAGTCATCGCTTCTCTCCTTCGGTTATCGATCGTCTCGCAACGTCAGTTTACCGAATCGAAGCGGTGGCTACCTGCCACCCGATTTACAGCAGTTTAGGGACTCAATCTCGTCCATCAATTTCCATCTGCTGCCGTATCTCAAGCAGTGCATGGAATACATCCCCGGCGCTCTCGCTGCCATAACGAATGTCTTTCATGGCAAGAATCACCAAGCCGTTCTCATAGCAGTCGAATCGCCCCGGGGATTCTGAGCCGTCAATGTTTCGAACCTGGATGTTGTAGGACTCCACCAAGGTATCACCCAGCTTCGGAACTGGTTCCTTCCTGAGAATCGGTTCAATTTTGAACGAAGCACTCAGAGCCTGACCATCACCGACTTTGTTAGCCTTTATCGTATAGACGAGGCCTGGGTGCAGATTTTCCAGTAGCGGATGTTCAGCCCGGGCTTCCATGTGGTTTTGGCCAGGGGCGCGATACGAGCGGCAGACCAGTGTGTTGGTAATCGCGGTTCCGTGGATATCGCACAAGGCATCGGAGCGGCGACCAAATGCGCAGGATCTACAGGACAGTGATGAATCGTTATGTGACATTTTCGGGTCAGTCAGAAGATAGAAATGTGATTTTCCAATGTGTCAGGCGCTAACTACGTACGGCGTCCTTTCCGCGGTCGTCTAGTCCACATGCGTTCTCAGAAATGCCGGAATGTCGTATCTGGAACTGCCGTCATCACCCCACAATGTGTCCAGAAGTTCCCGGAAGCGCTCCACCAGCAGTGGATTGGCGGGATTGGCAACGGTTGCCGCTTCGACCCGCTTGATGAACGGTTCTTCCAGCATGTCATTGCTCGGATGTTCAGCCAGTGCCTGATAGAGCCCGAGGAGGACACTGGACGTTGCCAGGGTTGCATCCCATCCGGTTCGCCATAGCGGGGCGCCAGTGCGGTTGGCAGACGGTAGCGGATACTGCTGCCGTTCCAGGCGAGCGTCTCGCCATAGGTCAGCGTGATTTCAACGGCTTCCCCTGCCATCACGTTGCCGAGCGTGGCGCTGTAGATGCCGGACCGGATTTCCTGCAGGCGGAATGCCGAATTGCCTTCTGAAATGGCCTCCTCGTATTTGACCTCGGCCTCCTTGCGCGGGATCACCGTACCTTCGTAGCGGCGCTCGCCAACCCTGGCGGCGAATGAGAGCAGCACGCCGCCAACGGGCAGGGGGAAGGTGTAGGCCAGTTCGAGATTGGCGTCGGTATCGTTCCGGTACTTTTGGGTCACGGTGGTTTCCGCCAGCAGTCCGGCGATCCGGCTACTAACGTCCACGCCGCGAAGGGCAATGGTTTCCGATGAGTTGCGTGCGCTCAAGCCAAAGTCAGTCATTGCTGTTTTCCTTTTTTTTCGGGTTGTTATCTGGTGATTCGTTCTTGATGTCCTGATACGTCTGCAGCACCCCACGGAAGAGGGCGCGTAACTGTTCCGGGGTCAGACCCGCTTCGCCGGCTTCGACCTGGAGTTCGATGCCGTGTGCCACCTGCAGGCGGCTCCAGACCTCGATCGTCCCCGGCGCTTTGCGGCGCGGTGGTGGTTCAGCGCCATCGTCGTGCAGCAGTTCGCCGATCCGTTCGAGCGAGAGACCGGCGGCCTGCCATTTCTTGACACTCAGCAACTGGTCCACATGGCGTGCCGTGTAGCGCGCCCCGCGGTTCAGCCCGTCCGGACGATCAACGAGACCGGTCTGGATGTAATAGCGAACAGTGCGGGCCGGGAGGTCGACCAGGCTGCAGAGTTCATCGAAGCCGTAGGTGGGGAGGGTGTCCATGACAGTTCAGGGTTATGTGTCAGTGCAATATATCATATACACTGACAAAAATAAGTGTCAGATAACTTCTCGCTTCGCCATCCGTTGAGAAGCTATCGATCATCGATTATTGATGGCTCACCAGGTGAGCCTTGGCTTCAAGCGATCACGTTGCTCGTGGTTCACGCGGCTTGAGAGTCCAGAGCTTGCTGGTGAAGTTCATCGTGGTAGGATCGAGTCGCCAATAATGGATTTTGCAGGTGCTCAACTTTCGAGCGATTCACAAAAGTCCCGCAGATTCAGTGCGCTGGGAATGCTACGCTGAGCAAAGCCCCAGGCTTATCCACAGATTCTGGGGATAACCACGAGGCAGACAGGAAGATTCGCCGTCATTCCGATATACTGTAAATATGAACAGTCAGCGACGTATCGCCCATCTCGACATGGATGCCTTCTTTGCCTCCGTCGAACTGCTGCGCTATCCGGAACTCCGCGGGCAGGCTGTGGTTGTCGGTGGTCGCAGCACGCACCAGCCGGTCGAACAGGCCGACGGGACCCGGCGATTTGCCCGGCTTCGCGATTACGTCGGCCGCGGTGTCATTACTACGTCAACCTACGAAGCGCGCGCGCTGGGTGTGTTCTCTGGCATGGGATTGATGAAATCTGCGCAACTCGCCCCGGATGCCATTCTGCTCCCTGCAAACTTCGATGCTTATCGCCATTACTCACGCCTGCTCAAGGCAGCCGTTTCGCGCATTGCGCCGAAGATCGAAGATCGCGGCATCGATGAAATCTACATCGATCTCAGCGAGATTGACGAGGAGACCGTACTCCTCGCTCAGCGGATCAAGACGGTAGTGTTCGAAGCCACGGGGCTCAGTTGTTCTATCGGCGTAACGCCAAACAAACTGCTGTCAAAGATCAGTTCCGACCTGGAAAAGCCCAATGGCCTGACTGTTCTCTGCATGGACGACATCCCGACCCGAATCTGGCCGTTGCCGGCCAGGAAGATCAACGGCATTGGCCCCAAGGCAACGGAGAAACTGACCCGGCTTGGCATCAACACCATTGGCGAATTGGCAGCGGCATCAGCCGAGTTTCTCGTGGAGAAATTCGGTGCAAGCACCGGTGCCTGGCTGCACTCGGTCGCCCATGGGCAGGACAACCGGTCGGTGGTCACCGAATCAGAACCCCGGTCGATCAGCAGGGAAACCACGTTTGAGCACGATCTCCATGCGAAACAGGACAGGGCCACACTGTCCGAGGTCTTTACCTCCCTTTGCATGCGCGTCGCCGATGACCTTAAGCGCAAGGGCTACGTCACCCGCACTGTGGGAATCAAATTGCGCTATTCGGATTTCCATGCGGTCACGCGTGATGTCACCTTGCCTGTCGGTGTCAGTGATGGCGTCCTGATCCGCAAGGCAGCGGGCGAATGCCTGAAGCGGGTTCCGCTGGACCAGAAAATCCGCCTGCTCGGTATCAGGGCGAGCGGTCTGGTCCCACTCGGAGAAGCGGAAGTCAGCACGACCCGTATTCAGGCGGAGTTGCCTTTCTAAAGTGCATGAATGAACGCACCCTCCCGGAGATCTCTGGCCACAGGCCTCGTTCCCGCTCAGTTCCGATCGTGCTTGACGGCCACAGCGCGCCGCTCGCTGCGTCGCCACACTGCCGGGATCCGATAGATCTCCTGGCTGGCTTCCCACACCGGATGGTTGCAGACGGGTTGGGCTTGCAGGGGAGGGCAGTCGGGGCCGAGCGCGAATTGCTCAAAGGCAATCTCGACGCGCCTGAATGCGGAACGAAGGGTGGTCATGGGCATATCCGGGTCTCCAGAAAGTTAATTGTACGATCGGAAGATTATCGGGAGACTGGCTCATAGAATGAGCTCGCCTGTATCAGGTTCAAATTTGTCGGCATGAAGGCACTGACGCATGGCAACTCTTCCGGAAATCGACCCCCATATTGCGCTAGCATGAACATCTGGCTCACATGGTGAGCTAGAGAGCGCGGCATAATGGGTTCATCAATCAGCGAAAGGAAGATGCCATGACCCCGCAAACGATGAGTCCCCATGCGCAAGTCCGGATGCAGCAGCGCGGCATCCCGGAACAGGCGATCTCCTTCCTGTTCCGTTTTGGCAAGAAGGAACATGACCACCAGGGCTGTACGGTCGTCTATCTGAACCGCAAGGGTCGCGAACGGATTGCCCGCGAAGCCGATAGCCGCCTTCTGAAGCAACTCGAGCCGGCGCTCGACCTCTATGCCGTCATCGACACGCGGGGCTGTGTCGTGACCGTCGGTCACCGGACCCAGCGCATCAACCGCCACTAGCAGCCTGTCGGGCTTAGGGAACTTGCAGTCCCTACGGCAATTTTGGGCGGCGCTTTGATGAAAAGCTTATCCGAAAACGCTGTAAAAATAATAAATCTGCCTAATTTTTAGGCACATTTCCCATATGGCATGAATGGCACTTACTTAACATTCAACTCTTTGATGCAAATGATGAAACAGGCTGGATCGACGCGTGATAAGTTGGCGTCGCCAAATACCCAACCCGCCCACGATGAGCCAGCCCAAATGCATCCTATCCGCAGTACACGCGCACAGCAACACCGAACGGTCAAGGCCCACGCTGCCCAGAGCGACGCCTATGCGTTTTTCAACCTGTTGATGGGGCCGGAATTGTTCGATGCCGTGGAATCTGAACTGCCGCCTCACCTAGAAAGGCAATATCCCCCGACGGAGACGTTGTCGATGTTTCTGGCCCAAGCGCTGAGCACCGATCGTTCCTGCCAGAAGGCAGTCAATGACCGTGCGGTCAAATGCCTGGTTGGCGGCCTGGTGCCGGGCAGCACCCACACGGGCGCCTATTGCCGGGCGCGAAAGCGCTTGCCTTTGAAGATGCTCAGTACACTGGCGTGCCACGTGGGGCAAAGAGTCGCCACGCAGGCGCCGACAGCTTGGCATTGGCGGGGTCGTCCCGTCCGTCTGGTGGACGGGACGACCGTCGTAATGCCCGACACCTCAGACAATCAGGTCGTCTCCCCGCAACCGACGAGCCAGAAGCCGGGACTGGGTTTCCCGCAGTGCCGGATCGTTGGGCTCGTTTGTTTGGGTAGCGGGGCGGTACTCAATGCCACGACCGGCTCCTGTCGGGGCAAGGGCAGCGATGAGCAGTCGTTGCTGCGTTCGATATTCGATTCTCTGGAGCAGGGTGATTTACTGTTGGGCGACGCCTTCTACGCCACCTATTTTCTCCTCTGCTCATTACGCGAACGGTGCATTGATGCGGTGTTTGAACAAAATGGCGCGCGGCAACGCACCACCGATTTTTGCCGAGGTCGGCAGTTGGGGCAGTGCGATCATCTGATCGTGCTGCCAAAACCGCCAGCAAACCCGACTGGATGCCTCAGGCCGACTACGATCAGGCCCCCGAGAGTCTGACCGTACGCGAGCTTCGGGTCGGTGGCAAGACACGGGTGACGACATTGCTTTGCCCAAAACAAACCGACAAGACGGCCTTGAAATCGCTCTATCGGGATCGCTGGCACGTTGAACTCGATCTGCGCAACATCAAGACCACGCTCGGCATGGAACGACTGAGTTGCCTGACGCCTGCGATGGCGATCAAGGAAATCTGGGTCTATCTGCTCGCCTACAATCTGATTCGGTTAATGATGGCTCAGGCTGCGATGCTCTCCCACAGATTGCCGCGCCAACTGAGCTTCAAGCATACCGTGCAAATCTGGCTCGCCTGGGCACCCTTTGCGAGCCACAGCCATCACAACATACACAGCGAACTATTCGTTTTAATCGCCCAACAACAGGTCGGTAACCGACCGGGCCGGATCGAGCCTCGCGCCGTCAAACGACGACCTAAACCCTATCCAATGCTCACCAAACCACGTAATCTCGCCAAAGCTATCGTCATGAAAAATGGACATCCCAAAAAGCTTAAGTAAGTGCCATTCCCATATGGCATGATTTTTTGCGAAAGTCCGACAGGCTGCTAGGAAAGAACAGGAATATGCTGGGAGCCATCATTGGCGATATCGTCGGTTCGATCTACGAGTTCAATAACTACCGGGCCAAGGACTTTCAACCCCTGTTTCATCGCCGGGCATATTTCACCGACGATACCGTGTGCACGGTGGCCATCGCCGATGCCCTGGTGAATGACCGCCACCCGGCGCTTGCCCTGAAAGACTGGGGCCAGCGCTATTGGGAAAACGGCGGCTGGGGCAGTAGCTTCGCCTTGTGGCTCGGCTCGGACAGCCTCGATCCTTATAACAGCTATGGCAATGGTGCCGCCATGCGGGTTGCCCCGGCGGGCCTACTCGCCAGTTCGCTTGAGGATGCCATCTCCCTCGCACACAAGGCCACCGAAGTCACCCATAACCATCCGGAAGGCATGAAGGGCGCCGCAGCGACCGCCGCAGCCGTCGTCCTGGCCCGCACCGGCACCAGTCAGGCCGGCATTCGCGGTTATGTGGCCGAGACTTTCGGCTACAACATGACACGAACCATCGACGAAATCCGTCCCGGCTACCGTTTCAACGAGACCTGTCAGGACACCGTGCCCCAGGCTCTGAGCTGTGTTCTCGAGGCTGACAGCTTTGAGGATGCGATCCGCAATGCCATCTCCATCGGCGGCGACAGCGACACCATCGGCGCCATCGTCGGCGGGGTGGCCGAGGCCATGTTCGGCATCCCCGACGATATTGCCGAGCGCGGATGGGGCTATCTGCCGCAGGAGATGTGCGAGGTGCTGACTGATCTCTACCAGCGGGCAGGGCAGCCACTTTGACCCGTTCCGACTTCCTCATAACCGTCGTCCAAGGCAACATCGTCAGGCAGGTCGACTGCGACGCCATTGTCAATTCCGCCAACCAGAACCTGCGCGCGGGCTCCGGGGTATGCGGCGCCATCTACCAGGCCGCGGGTCCGGCCCTGGAGCCGTGCACTATCCTGCTGGCGCCGCTCGGCCTGGGTGCGGCCATTGCCACCCCGGGATTCGATCTGCCAAATCGCCTGATCATCCACACCCGCGGGCCAAGGTACTTCCTTGACCCCGACCCACCGGGCAGTCTCGCGGCCGCCATGCGCAACACCTTGCTGGTCGCTGATGAAAACTGTGTTCGGCGGATTGCCGTGCCGGCGATCTCGATGGGGATTTTCAGTTATCCGCCGGAAGGGGCCGTGCCGATTCTGGTGCAGACCGCCCGTCAGGTTGGCAAACTGCTGAAGTGGGTTCACGAGGTTCGCTTTGTGGTGCTTGAGGATTCACTGTTTCAGCGCTTCGCGAACGAAATAAGAGAGACTGGATAATGGATCGCACAGAACGGCTTTACCGGATCGACCGCCTGCTCAATGACCGGCCGGTCGTGCCACTCAATACCTTCCTCGAAGAACTTGAAGTCTCGCTGGCAACTTTCAAGCGTGATCTCGAATATCTGCGCGATCGCCTCAACGCGCCGATTGTCTGGGATCGGGACCTCGGGGGCTACCGCCTGGGGAAGCAGTCGGTAGGCGACAAATACGAGCTCCCGGGTCTCTGGTTCAAGGCGTCCGAAATTCATGCACTGCTGACCATGCGCGAACTGCTGGCCAGCCTCAGTCCCGGTTTGCTGACCCCGCACATCGAGCCCTTGCTGACCCGATTACGCATGTTGCTCGATCGCGAGGATATTCCGGTCGATGCCGTCGAAAAGCGTGTCCGTATCCATCGCATGGCTGCCCGTGCTTATGAGCCCGAGTGTTTTGCGCCGATCGCGACTGCGGTTCTGCAGCGCCGGCGCATCGTCATCGATCACCACAACCGGGGCCGCAACGAAACCATCCGCCGCGAAATCTCGCCGCAGCGCCTGACCCACTATCGGGAAAACTGGTATGTCGATGCCTGGTGCCATCTACGCAATGAACTACGGAGTTTCGGTCTTGATGCGATCAGCGGCGTCTGGCTCGGCACCGAGGCCGCCATGGAGGTGCCGGAAGATGAACTGAAGGCGTTACTCGACGCCGGTTACGGGATCTTCTCCGGAAAGACACTCGAATGGGCGGAGTTGCTCTTCAGCCCGGCTCGCGCCCGCTGGGTCAGCAAGGAAACCTGGCATCCGGAACAGAAAGGCTGGTTCGATGACGAGGGGCAATACCATCTGCGGGTTCCGTTCAGCAATCCGACCGAACTGGCAATGGATGTCCTCAGGCATGTTCCGGAAGTCCAGGTTAAATCGCCGGAATCACTGAAGATGCTGATCAGGCATCAGCTGGAAACTGCTCTGAAGAATCTCTGATTCGCCGGCCGGGAAAGCAGTCGCGCAACCCAGAACAACAAGTGAACAAGCCAATGCATTTCTTGTACACCTCAGCAGGGAAAGAGGAGTCCCATCGGGCTTGATCAGGTGTGGAAGTTCAGACTTGATCGAAGCTCGGCGCTTCCCATCCAAGTAGCTCGGCGAGCCTGCAAATAACCCACTGCGCTTCTTTCTCGCTGAAGTTCGAAGAGTCTGCAAGCAGGCCCTGATGGCAGCGGGTTAGGACTTCTGTTTCGGAGAAGTTTTCCTTGAAGGCGAGTGTCTGCGCGTACTCGGTCAGCACGCAAGCCAACTCCTCGCACTGCTCATACCGGGCAAGGACAACTTCTTGCGGCGCATTGGGCCGATCGCGTCCTGGTGTGATGTACATCGCCATAAAGGACTGCGGGGGTTCGATCTGATTATCGATGGGCATGGTGTATCACTGACCTGACGGCTGGCGAAGCGGTACAAGAATACCTTTCACACTTCCAACTCCTTGACCTGCCGATCGAGTTCCTAAAGGTTCGACCCCAGCCGATCAATCAGTTGCCGAAAGATGCCTGGCAACCCGTTCTCCCCATCTTCTAGAATCTTCGGCACGCGTTTGCCGATGTGACCAATCTCCTTGGGAATCACAATCCCATATTCGGCAAGCAAGCCTCGAATATGCACGGTTGACTTCGACGCCACGCTGTTCGCACAGTGCGCGAACATATTTGATGACGAACGTATGCAACCGATCCAAAGCCGCTTCGGGCTGGTTTTTCTCGATGGCTTCGCGCACGTGTTGAGCAACCGTTTCAAAGTCGCGCTCGTCGACCGTGGCGGTCAGCGCGTCCAGCTTGGCGACAGATGTGTCGTGCATCATGCGGCTGGCGATTTTCCAGCAATCGTCGGTCAGTTCGGTTAATCCTGGCTCGTCGCCCAAACAGTTCTCAGCTTGACCGTACAAGATCAGCGCCTGGATCACTTTGCCGACCAGGTGGTTTCCTTCGGCCATCCAGAATCCGCGCAGGCGGTTGGCTTTGGAGGTGCCACGCTCGCGGTAGACAGCGGCATCGATGTCACGGCGCGTGTGCTCCTCGAAGAATTCGCTGAATGTGCGATCCGTGAAATCGAGCACGTAGCCGCCACTCATGCGGAGCAGTCGTTCCAGTTTGCGACGCTCTATGGAGGACAAATCGGCCATGGGATTTCTGCTTGGTATAAGTGTTGTGCGCAGCGAAAGCTGCGTCTCTCAATTGAATTTCATTGAGCTGGTTGCTTTGCATTGGCCTTGTTCTGTATTGTCCGGCATCGCTCCATCAGAGCTTCAAATGGCTCGGCATCATCGAGGAATAAGCCGTCATCGACCATGTGTTGGTAGTCGGTAGCCAATTTGGCCAACGCGCCGTCATCAGGTACAAGCTGGAGATCCCCTGCGACCGCTGCGTGATAGTCGATGGCATCGCCGTGCGTGTTCTTTTCTGCAAAGAACACGCTCTTGTGGTCGGCAACCGCGCGGGCGAGGGTTTTGTCCGCGATGGCTGCGGCGGCGAAGCCGGCAGCATCCAGTCTCGTCACGTCGTGCCAGTGACGCGCGAAGCGGTCACCACCGCGAAACTCGCCCTGCGTGCAAAAAACGTGAATCGCCGTAGCCTTCTCCCAGAAGGTACGCTCGGCGCGCATAACCTGTGGTGTCGGGCTGGGAAACTCTACCCCATGCAGATAAGCGGCCGCATCGCAGCGGATAGCGCGTGGTTCGCTGGGCTCGCCGGTCGAGCGGGCGCCGAACTCCAACATGACGGCGGGCGCGACATAGCCGGTGCCGGTGACCAGCGGTGCGTAGTCGATGAACACTTTGTCGCCCTCGGCCCGCACGGTTGCCGGTAGATTATCTTGCTCAAGATCGCGCTTGAGACGCGGCACGATCTCGGCGCCGACCCAGTCCGCCAGGCGCGCACGGATCTCCTTGCTCCATTTCTTCTCTTGGCTCTTGCTGGTCGGTAGTGGCGCATCTGCATCGCCCACTAGATCGCTGGCGATGGCGCGGATGTCGTAAGTCAGGTCCACGTCTTCGGAAAAGCGTCGGATGACACCGTAGGCCTTCGACAAGGACGTGCCGCCCTTGAATACCAAGTGGTCGGCGTAGGGGCCGGCAAAGAGGTGCCGCAGCGACCAGACCACCCAGATGTCTTTTTCCAGTAGATGGGGCAGGAGGCCCGATGTGTTGGCTGCCAAGTTGAGCGCCTCCAGGCGTTCGGCGGCGGAAAGCTGGAAGAACTCAGCCATGGGTCATCAGGGCGCTGATCTCTTGGGCCATCCAGGTCGGCAGGCGCGACCGCGCCGACGCGACTTCTTTCAGCTCGGACGGTGGCAGTTTGGCGTGCAGCTTTCGGATCGCTTCCCCGGCTTTTTCAGGGCCTAGCCAAGCCAGTGCCCGCACCACCTCGCCCGCAGCTCGCCCAGGAAAAATCAGTTGCCAAATTGGCGCGTGTCGGAACTCGACCATCTGAGCGCCCAATTTTAAGCGGCGGCTAGGGCCGGACGTGAGATAGACCGCTCGCATCGGCACCTGCGTGGTCAGGCCTAGTGCGTTGGCGGCGGCGGCGCCGTGCGACACGATGGTTTCCCCGCGCTGGTTTGCCAAGCCTTCGACCATCTTGACGGCCGACGGCGCACGGGTCCCGAAGCGGCTTTCGACGGGCAAGACATAGATGCCGCGACCGGCGCGCAATAGGGCGCCGCGCTGCACTAGGCGGGACAGCACTTGATCCACGGCTGCACGATTACCCAGGTGCAACAGCTCTTTGGCGACCAAAGGCGTGCCTTCCGGCGCTCCGGTGGCGTGCTCCAGAACTTGTTTGGCGAGGGTCTGCATGGCGATATCTCCTGACTGCTAGAATTATGATGATACTTCTGACACTTTACAAGTACCAAGTACTTAAGGCTCGCGCGGGGCAGAGTCGACCAAGCGGTATTACGACCTCGATGTTGGCGAAAAAGATTGACGAATCTAAAAAATTGCACGAAAATCAAGTTGACGAATTTAAAAAGGTGCACAAAATGACTCTGCCGCCGCCCGCCAGCTTCAATCCCGAGCTTTCCTCTGATCGCCTGCAGACCGTGTCTCAATGGTTGCTGGACGAGCTTTATGCGACCGAAGACGATCTGTCCCGTCCGGCCGATAACGGCTATACCCGAGGTTGCACAACCTTCGGGCGACAGAGAAACCGTATCATTGCGGAAGTACTATCGGCAAGGCACGCGTGGCTCGGCTTGCCGAACAGCAACAACGACCTGGTTTTCACCATTGGCGGGGTGCCCTGCCGGTTCAGTAACGACGATCCGTCGAACCCGTCGAAAGACGCGGTCCTGACAGTCAATCGCTATCAGATGGACTTCCTGGAATTCGTAACCGATAGCGAGCCAGCCCGCTTCTGCTTCATCATCGATCGAGGTCATGACGGCGCTGCTGAACCTCGGGTCGAGTTTCTTGGGTTCACGCCCAGCGGCGAGATCGCATGCCGTTGGGTGTCGAATGCCGTGCGTGTCTTGCGGGTGGAAGGCCGGCAGACGTTGCCTCAACCCGTCGACGTGGCGAAGCCCCTGGTGGCTCCGAAGCGACGCGACGAAGGCGATGCCGCCTCCGAAGCAGTGCGATGAGCGACTTCGTTGGAACGAACCTTCGGCTCATCCGACTCTTCCACGACCTGTCGCTTACAGAGTTGGGGGAGCGGGTCGGGGTGTCGAAGCAGTTCCTAAGTCGTGTTGAAACCGGTGCCGAATCAGTTGCCGCTCCGCTTGAGAATTCGCTTGCCGAAGAACTGGATGTCCTGCCGGAGTTTTTCTATCACCTCGACCCGAATCCGATTGCCGATGAGCAGTGCCACTTTCGTCGGCAATTGACGACCAAGGTGGTGTTGCGCCAGGTCGCGCGCGCCCGAGGCGAAATGCTCAAGCGCTTGGTAGGCGTGCTGGATGAGCACGTCGAACTGCCGCACTACCAAGTGGGCGAGGCCGATCCGGAATCTCCCGAGACGATCGAGCGTGCCGCCGAAAAATTCCGTTCGCTCTTTTGTCTTGGTCTGGGTCCGCTGAGCAATGTCACGCGCATTGCGGAGAACGCCGGCGCCGTGGTGATGAAGGTGCACGGCCTGGCAACCGAAATCGATGCCGTCTCGTTCGCGACAAAGCGGCCATTGATCGCGTTGAACAGCTCTGGTCGTTCGGCATGTCGTGAGCGCTTTGGCATTGCTCACGAATTGGGGCACTTTTCGTTGCACATTGGCGTCTTGACCGGCGACCGGCTTACCGAGACGCAGGCCAACCGTTTTGCCAGCGCGTTTCTACTGCCGCGAAGCACGTTCGCCAGCGAATGCGGACTAGCGATCCGTGGTACGCGTCTCAACTGGCCGGGCTTATCCGAGTTGAAGTTGCGTTGGGGGCTGTCAAAGGCAGCGATCATTTTTCGTGGTCGGCAGCTTGGTGTGTTTTCGGATGATCAGGCGAGAGCAGGGTATGTTGGGCTCAATCGCCATGGCGAAGCAGTGCAGGAATCGGAGGACCATCTGATTGCGAATGAAGAACCTGAGGTCATCTCCGAAAGCTTAAAGGTAATGAAAGAGCACTTCGGCGTGCCGCAGTCCGCTGTGGCACGTGAGATGCGTGTGCAGCCTAGCCTGTTGCAGGCGCTACTCATGTCATCCAATCCGGAGAGCACCGACAACGTGGTGAGTTTCTTGAGTGCAGGCCGGAGCGTTCGTACTATTCGCGAGGGTGCGGCATGATTTCGACTTTTGCTGAATCGCTGGCGTGTTGGTCAAAAATCACTGAAGGGGAAGCACTTGACCATCTTGTATGAGTTAGCTGTACTTGGTTCACCATCGGATGCGATGGTCGGCGAACTGGAGCGCTGTATTGCAGATGCAATCGCGCCATTTGGTTTGCACCTTGGCGATGAAGTCGCCTGGCATGTGCGCCCAGGCGCGTTTGAACCGGAACAAAAAAAGGCCGCTGCGGCCGTCTTTTTCGGTGCTGTGGACGCTCCTCTCGCCAACCTTGAAAGCTTGTTGCGCAGGGGCGTACCGATTCTTCCAGTTGTGTCTGATATCACAAAGGTTCACGAAGAGATCCCCGCAGTATTGCGGCCGCTGAATTGCCTCGCCTACGACGTCGCCGGGGTACAGCGGACCACCACAGCGTTGCTGGAATGCGCCGGCCTGCTGCCCCGCCAACGCCGTGTTTTTGTGAGCTACCGCAGGGATGAGGCGCGGCAAGCGGCGCTCCAGCTATTCGACGCTTTCTCGGCGCGACTGTTCGACGTTTTCTGGACACACACGGCATTGCGCCAGCCGAGGATTTTCAGACGATGCTTTGGCATCGGCTGTGTGACTCCGATGTGCTGGTGATGCTCGACACGCCTAACTATTTCGGAAGCCGTTGGACTAGCGCGGAATTCGGCCGGGCACTGGCCAAGGGCATCTCTGTGCTGCGCGTCGGGTGGCCAGACTCAACTCCCTCCGTGCGCACTGGTACCGCCAGCAAAGCCGAACTTGTGTCCGATGAAGTCGATCCGGGGACCGGACGATTGAAGGACGAGGCCGTCACGCGAATTTGCTTACAGTTGGAGGCTGTGCGAAGTCAGAGCTACGCCGTTCGCAACCTCAACCTCGTGAGCAACATACGTAATGCAGTCGAGTTGATCGGCGGACAGGTCGCGGGCGTTGGTCTGAACAAAGCTGTCTATGTTCGCTTACCTGATGGCCGGGACGTGGTGGTGTATCTCAACATTGGGGTTCCTACATCTATGACTTTGCACGATGCAGCGACTAACGCGGCTGATCGCTCGGTTGCCGTCGTGTATGACGCAGTGGGGTTGCACCCCAATCCTCTCAACTTAGTCCATAGTCATACGGCGGGTTTGTAAGCAAAGGACAGGTGAGGCTTTCGCTGGTTTGGCCGAGGTCGAGCACGATCAGGGATAAATTTCTGAAGGTTTTTGACGATTTCCGAGAAGATTTCCTTGGTAACTCGGGTGGTGATTTGCTGCACACCCGCCAAGACTCGGGGCAAGATACGACGTACGGTATTGAAGGCCATCGTCCGATTCACTCGCCATGGCGAATCGCTGGGCAGCCGCTCTTCCGCAGCCAGGTAGGTGGCCAGGGCATTGAGATTGTCACACACCATCTTGGCCCCAACATCCTGGCAGGCGGCCAGCCAAGTCAGGCCGGACGTGTGCTCCAGATTGAGCCGGTGTTTGATGCGCTTGAACGCCTCCTCGATACGCCAACGGCTGTGATAAAGGGCTGAGAAGCTTGTGGCCGGATACCGCGCGGTATCAAGCAAGGAGGTCATCAAGACCCGTACCTTGCCAGTCGGCGTCACCTGACGAATCAGGCGAACCATAGAAGGCAGACGCGGACACTCGTAATCAATGGCATCCTGACGATGCGGTGGCGGCAATGTCACCTGCGCCTCATCTTCTCCGGATCGCATGAACTGGGTGATGGCAGAAAAGGAAGCGGACGAATCACAGCGTATGCAAAAGGGGATACCTCGATGCAACAGCGCCGCGACCAACCAGGCACCCGGATACCCGCGATCAAGCACCAGCATGTCCTGAGCACCGAGTCGGTCAAGCCGCTCAAACAACATCTGACGTTCGCCGACCAGCGAACTGTGCAAAATCAGCGAGTCGAACAATTCGATCCCTGGCCGAAACAAACCGAAGATGGCCGCTTCTCGAATATGGCGGCGCCCTTCCAGGTCAAGCAAGGTCAGACGTACCTTCGATGCATCCGCCGCCAAGACCCGCAAGCCTTGCCAGTCCGGCTGCTGCGGAACGACCTCATCGACCAGGCGCAGCAATTCTGTATTGAGCGGCTCAAAGAGATTGGCGACCAGATGGCTGCGCGCCTTTGAGAAGGCACTGGCCGTGATCGCCCGACAAAGGCGGGTTCTTCCGGCAAGCAGGGCAAAGCAGGAATCAAGCTCCGCCTGAACTGCGCCGCGAATGCCGGTGAGCAGGAAAGCGATCAGATTCGTGAATGGCAATTCACGGTTTCGGGTGAAAAACCGAGGCTCGCGGCGGGCGGCGGCAAGGAAATTGGCGCCATGAATGTAGTCCGTTAGCCGTGAAACGATATTGGCATATTTAGGCCGTCATATAAAGCCTATTTATATCAATTGGTTACATGCTCGATTATATCTTGGCGCGGCCAGATGGCAAAGTTGCCAAAATTAGATGACAGACCGCTAAGTCAAGAGGATTGGGTTGCACCCTAGTTGGCTGGGACATCTTGATTGGCTGGGAAGCCAGATACACAGCGCACGCTGGGTGAAAGCCAGCGAAGCGGCCTGGCAGTTCGTGGACTGGGAGGCATAGACAATGAGCGCGATTTTTTTGTCGGCTAGCGTGCCTCTGGTTGGGCGAGGCAACTACCATGAAACGGCCGACCCTTTTCTGATTCAGTGTGCCGTCCGTGAACTCGTGATGGCCGTGATCAGAACGCAGCAGATCGTTTGGGGTGGGCATCCGGCTATCACTCCGATGATCTGGTCGATCTGCGAGGACCTCGGCATCAACTATTCAAAGTCGGTGGTGTTATACCAAAGCAGGTTCTTCGAAGACCGATTCCCTGAGGAAAACAATCATTTCGGCAACGTCGTGTTTGTCGATGCTGTGCCGAACAACCGCGAAGCCAGCCTTTTGCGCATGCGTGAAGCCATGTTGTCCCGAGCCGAACTGACAGCGGCCGTGTTTATCGGTGGCATGGAAGGCGTGGAAGCGGAGTACGAGTTGTTCAGCAGTTTGCATCCTGCGGCGAAAGTATTGCCGGTAGCAGCGCCTGGTGGCGCTGCACGTCAACTCGCCGAGCGGATTGCCACGCTTGATCGCTCCAAGCTGTTCAGCGTGGACTTTGCACGTTTGTTCTATTCAGAATTGGTCTCATCTGCAAGCCAAGGCCAACCTGCAAACCAGCCGATAGATGGCAACGCCTAGCCTAGACCAAGGAAACCGATATGGCCCGTAGAGTGTTTTTCAGCTTCCACTATCAGCGGGATGCCTGGCGCACCTCTCAGATTCGCAACATTGGAGTTGTCGAGGGCAATGCCTCGGCGACGGACAATAAATGGGAAGAAGTCAAACGCGGTGGCGATGCTGCAATTCGACGATGGATTGACGAACAACTGACTGGTCGAAGCTGCACTATTGTGTTGGTTGGTGCGGAGACCGCCGACCGCCATTGGGTTCAATATGAGATTGAAAAATCCTGGAACGATGGCGATTGAGTCCCTAAACTGCTGTAAATCGGGTGGCAGGTAGCCACCGCTTCGATTCGGTAAACTGACGTTGCGAGACGATCGATAACCGAAGGAGAGAAGCGATGACTGGGTATGAGGTTAGCGTAGGAACGGACTTGCTGCCAGGGCTTTTAAACGGGCAGGACGGGCTGGCGAAACTGGTGGAAGCGGTGCTCAATCAAGTACTGGAGGCGCAGGTGACGGAAACGCTGGGGGCGACGCGGCACGAGCGCACGGACGAACGGGCCGGCTATCGCAACGGCTACCGGCCACGCACCCTTTACACGCGGGTTGGGCCGGTGACGCTGCTGGTGCCGCAGACGCGGGACGGCAGCTTTTCGACGGACATCTTCAAGCGCTACCAGCGGAGCGAGCAGGCCTTCGTTCTGGCGCTCATGGAAATGGTCGTGCACGGTGTCTCGACGCGCAAGGTCTCGGCGATCACCGAAGAGCTGTGCGGCGCCAGCTTCTCCAAATCGATGGTGAGCGCACTGTGCGCCGGACTGGAACCGCGGGTCAGCGCGTTCAACGAACGGCGGCTGGACGGCGAGTATCCCTTCGTGCTGGTCGATGCCCTGTTCATCAAGAGTCGGCAAGAAGATCGTGTGGTTTCGCGTGCCGTGCTGACCGTCTCAGGCATCCGCTCCGATGGCTTCCGGGAGATTCTGGGCGTGCGGATCGGCGACACCGAGAGCTTCGCCACCTGGGACGAGACCTTCCGCTGGCTCAGAGGGCGCGGCCTCAAGGGCACGCAGTTCATCATCTCGGACGACCACGGCGGCCTGCGTGAAGCGGCAGCGCGGCACTTTCAGGGGCCAGCTGGCAACGCTGTCAGGTGCATCTGATGCGCAACATTCTGGGCCAATGCAACACCCGCCACCGCGCCGAGGTGGCAGCTGCCGTCAAGCTCGTGCTGCAGGCGCCCGATTTGGTCGAGGCCAAGCGCCGCCTGGCGGAATTCACCGAGCGCTTCGCCAAGAGCGCCCCCAAAGCGGTGGCCTGCCTCGAAGCAGGATTCGAGGATGCCATGGCGGTAATGGTCTTGCCCGAGAAGTATCGCAAGCGGCTACGCACAACGAACATGCAGGAGCGGCTCAACGAGGAAATTCGCCGGCGGGAGCGCGTGATCCGCATCTTCCCCAACGACGAGTCAGCCTTGCGCCTGATCGGCGCTCTGCTGGCCGAACAGAACGAGGCTTGGCAGGAACGGAAGTACCTCGACATGGATGAATTCAAGGAGTGGGCGGCTTCCCGCGCCGCAGCTAGCGAGGGCAACAACGTTGTTGCCCTCGCTAGCTGAAAACCATTCGTCATTCATCGGATCGAAGAGTATTTACAGCAGATTTTGGACTTGACTACGATGGCAACAAAGGCCTTTTGGGGATTCGCATTCACCGGATTCTTGACCAGAGCCGGCAATCGACGATTGCCGGCAGCAATCCGTTCGATCAGTTCACGCTAAAAGATGGACGCAAGCTGTCGGCAGCTGTGAAACTTTATGATCCGCCGTACTCCTCCGGCACCGATGTCTATGCTTACATTAGCCAGAACATCGGGCAGTGGATGGAAACTTCGATTGCGAATCGTTGATCATGGCTAAGCGCGTATTTTTCAGTTTCCACTATCGAGATGTGGTCGACTTCCGGGCCAACGTCGTTCGTCAGCATTGGGTCGCAAAAGCTGATCGTGAAGAGTCAGGGTACTTCGATGCTTCCATTTGGGAGGAAGCCAGGAAAACGAATACCCTCGGGCTGACGCGCCTGATCAACGGTGCCTTGGAGAATACGACTGCAACCTGTGTTCTGGTCGGAAGTGAGACTTACGCACGGCCTTGGGTACGTTACGAAATCATCAAGAGTGTCTGCCGCGGCAATCGCGTTTTTTCCGTACACATCAATCAGATCAAAGGGAAGGATCAGAAAACGAAGACGAATGGTCCCAATCCATTCGACTACTTGGCTTTGAAATACAGTGCCGATGGTAAAATGGTCAAGGTCTTCGAGGCTGAAAAGGGACAATGGATCGCCTATGCAAAGCTGCCAAGCTACACGCTGAAGAACACCGCAGCGGAGCACAGGTGGGGAAAGCTGTTCAAGCTGTCGGGATTGGGCTCCAAGATTTATTGTTGGTCGGCCGATGATGGTTACAACAGCTTCGCTGATTGGGTTGGCTAGAGAGCTGAGCGGCTTTGAGTGGCCCTCGGCTCCGTTCGATAGTTGATGATTGATGTGGAAGAGTAGTCGCCGCGCAAACCGAGTGCATCTCCCGCGCCAGTCAAAGCGCTTGTTTTTTGACGGTAAATATGACGGTAAAGTTAGATGGCCTATACGAAGAAAGCCTGTATCCATGCGGGTTTACAGACCTCGGAAACAATTGAGTGGAATAATTTTAGGTCTTTCGGTAGCTTTCGCGGACTATCGAAAAGTGAACCTCGCGCATTGATTGAACCTAAGCCGGACGAGCCGGAACCAAACAGGTATTACGATAGAAGCCTGACGAATGACCGAGGAGGCGATCATGTTGGCGATGGCTCTGGCGGAACGATACGCGACGAACATGCATGGTGTGCTTTCGTGCTTTGACCGGATCATTATCACCGGCACGCTGCCTGGTGCGTGCTACGCGGCAGGAATGACGAGTTATTTGTACACGCACGGAATTCGGGTATTCGACTACCCGCGATTTGCCGAGCCGCTGCGAGATCGCATTCGTGAGCGTGCGCAGGAGGTGTGTCTGGCGGCGGGTATTGAAATCGAGCACGTCAGCAAAAGCCATATTCGCAAGGAAGAGTTGGTCGCGCGAGTGCTCGCCGGTCGCGGCGACGCACCGGGTTTGGTGCATGTGCTCTCGGCCATGGAAGCCTGTCCGAGCTACAAACCGTGGCATGACAAAGGCAGTGGCAAGACTTACCTGCGCCCCGATCAAGGCAAGTGCCTGCACGACTACTTCTATTTCATCGACGAGGAACTGGGGTTGTGCTACCTGCGTGTGCCGACGTGGGCACCGTTCGGGTTGCAGTTCTACTGTAATGGTCACAGCGCTCTGGCAAGAACTCTGACGCGAGAAAGGATCGACTTCCTCCAGCAGGACAACGCCTTCCTGCGTGTCGCCGACATCGCGCAGGCGCAGGCGCTGGCGGATGCGTTCAGTCCCGACGTACTTCACCCGCGACTGGATCGCTATGCGCAGTGGTTGTGCCCAGTGCTTGACGTCTTTGGATCCTCGTATCACTGGAGCCTGCGCCAAGTCGAATACTCCACCGACCTGATGTTTCGCAGTGAGCAGATATTGGTTCCACTGTATGACGCCATTTCGCGCCAAGCGGTCTTGGCCGCCAACGCAGAACGCGTCTCCAGCTTTCTGGGCAAGAAGGTCACGCCACAACTGGCCCAGGAGATCGGTTCCCGGTTGTCCACCCGTATCGAGGGGCGCTGCATCAAGCACACCATGGGCGCCGCTGGCGTCAAGGTGTATGACAAATTCTCCCGCGTACTGCGGGTCGAAACGACCGTCAATGACGTGAGTTTCTTCAAACACCACCGCAAGGTGGAACACAAGGACAGGCACGCCACCCGAGAATTGGCGCCCCTGAAGAAGACAATCTATAGCCTGATCGACCTGCGCGACATCCTGCTCGGCTGCAACCAACGTTACCTGGCGTTCCTCTCCAGCCTCGATGACCCCAGTGCCGGCGAGCGTGACTTGGAGCGATTGAGCATGCCACGGTTGGGGGCGGCTCCCGGTGTCAAAGGGGTGAACTTCTTTGATCCTGCCGAGAAAGCCTTGCTGCAAACCATGCAACGCGGCGAGTTCAACATTCACGGTTGGCGTCGTGCCGATCTTCTCAGCTATCTGAAGCTCACTCCGTCCGCCATGTCGCGCCAACTTGCCCGACTGCGTACGCTCGGCTTGATCAAGAAAGTCACTCATACCTATCGCTACTACCTCACTCGATTGGGACGTTCAGTCGTCGCTGCGGCCTGCTCATTGACCCGCTTCAACATAGTGCCAACCATGGCTTGCGCATCCTGAATTCTTCTCATGATTTGTGATGATTGAACTGGTTAGTGACTAAAAACCGCAGTTAGTTGATTCCATTCGCATGATTTGCGAGTAATCGGCGAGATTGAGGCGGTCCGACGCCGGCCAGGGTGCGCTTGAAATGATCGCAGACGAGGTTCCAGACGGTGGTCAAGTTCAACTGCTCCGCAGCGCATGCTGCCCAAGCCTGAAGTTGCGCTGAGACACGTTGCAGAACCTCACGGGCCTGGCCGAAATGCGCGTGCAAACCAGTGAGGGTGATCGTCGTCTGTCCGGCATGCTCGGTTTTGCGGCCGACCGCGGACATCAACCACGGCCTGCTGGTGATGGCCTCGCGGCGGACCTCCGGGTTGGCCAGTCGGACGAAGAGACTCCAGCAGTTGTCCCATGGGGACTTCCTTTGGTCGTAGATGAGCGCCACCGCTCTTGCCGAGAGCTGGCAACGATGCAGGTCGTGCGTCGTGAATCCACCCCATCCCCACTGATTCTTCAGTTCGTCGAAGGCGTTCTCCGCATCGGCCCGATCTCGATAGAGTTGCCCCAGCGAAAGAATCTCGTGATCGAGGTTGGTGACCAGGACGGCATACTCGTAGCCTGTCGCTTGTTTGCCGGTCTTGCGGTCGGTCTCGACAAAGCCGAGCAGTCCTTGACCATCGTCCTCCTGAGCAATCATCATTGCGCCCTTGAGGGGACGGCGCAGAATCACCACCCGTCGAGACGCCTTCCACCCGGACAGGCTCAGACGGCCGTCCTTGCCTTCCCATCCCTGACCTGCATCGGTCCAGCCGGTTTCCCAGAAGACACGCTCAATGTGGCGCTTGACGTTCTTCGACAGGCGCAGCTTGAAGAGGTAAGGCTGCCCCCGCTCTTCCAGCGGCGCGATGAAGGGATCGGAGCCGAAGCCGCAATCGCCGCGAACCATCTTGGGGCGCCGCTTGGGTGGCAGGGCATCCAGAATTCTCAGCAGACCCGGCAGACTGTGACTGCCCGAGTGTTCGTCACCCGCCTTGACCTCGGCGCCAACGACCAACCGCAGGCCGGCCATGAGGTAGGTGTGATAGGTGTGCGAGGGGCGCCCCGGCTTCTTTGGGTTGTAAGAGACGACCGCCCCTTCCTGCTTGCCGTAGAGGGGCTTCACGGTGGTGTCGACATCGAGAATCCAGGGTGCATCGAGCAATGGCGCCGTGCTCTCGTCCAGGTGTCCGTCCAGCCAGGCGACGCCTTCGGCTTCTGGGGTTGCCGCCAATGCCCGACGCAGCGCATCTTCGCAGATCACTTTCCTCATGCCCAGGAGCCCTGGATTGACGCCGTCGCAGCGGATCGCGGTGACGTGCGAGTAGCGTCTGTGACCCGAAAGGATCGACAGCATCCAGGTGCCCAACACTTCAGCTTTGCTCGGTGCGTTCGGACTGACGTATGGCAGCGGATAGTCTTCCTGCCAGCCCGACCACAGTCTAGTGAGTGTAAGAAATTCAATGAAGTACGCCAGTTGCCCCATCGGCGTCGCCGCGCTTTCAGACTCCCAGCGCACCTGCACCCGGCCTCCCGCCGTCTGCACTCCAGCGCAGGACAGACGCATTTCACGCGACTTTGCTACCTTCCGCTTCCACTCACCCATCGGGTGACTCTCCTCAATGTCTCAGAAACCGCAGCCTGCCTGATTCCTACGCCAAATGCACATCCTCAAATGAGGTTTTTAGTCACTAACCAGTTCAATCATCACAAATCATGAGAAGAATTCAGGATGCGCAAGCCATGGTTGGCACTATGTTGAAGCGGGTCAATGAGCAGGCCGCAGCGACGACTGAACGTCCCAATCGAGTGAGGTAGTAGCGATAGGTATGAGTGACTTTCTTGATCAAGCCGAGCGTACGCAGTCGGGCAAGTTGGCGCGACATGGCGGACGGAGTGAGCTTCAGATAGCTGAGAAGATCGGCACGACGCCAACCGTGAATGTTGAACTCGCCGCGTTGCATGGTTTGCAGCAAGGCTTTCTCGGCAGGATCAAAGAAGTTCACCCCTTTGACACCGGGAGCCGCCCCCAACCGTGGCATGCTCAATCGCTCCAAGTCACGCTCGCCGGCACTGGGGTCATCGAGGCTGGAGAGGAACGCCAGGTAACGTTGGTTGCAGCCGAGCAGGATGTCGCGCAGGTCGATCAGGCTATAGATTGTCTTCTTCAGGGGCGCCAATTCTCGGGTGGCGTGCCTGTCCTTGTGTTCCACCTTGCGGTGGTGTTTGAAGAAACTCACGTCATTGACGGTCGTTTCGACCCGCAGTACGCGGGAGAATTTGTCATACACCTTGACGCCAGCGGCGCCCATGGTGTGCTTGATGCAGCGCCCCTCGATACGGGTGGACAACCGGGAACCGATCTCCTGGGCCAGTTGTGGCGTGACCTTCTTGCCCAGAAAGCTGGAGACGCGTTCTGCGTTGGCGGCCAAGACCGCTTGGCGCGAAATGGCGTCATACAGTGGAACCAATATCTGCTCACTGCGAAACATCAGGTCGGTGGAGTATTCGACTTGGCGCAGGCTCCAGTGATACGAGGATCCAAAGACGTCAAGCACTGGGCACAACCACTGCGCATAGCGATCCAGTCGCGGGTGAAGTACGTCGGGACTGAACGCATCCGCCAGCGCCTGCGCCTGCGCGATGTCGGCGACACGCAGGAAGGCGTTGTCCTGCTGGAGGAAGTCGATCCTTTCTCGCGTCAGAGTTCTTGCCAGAGCGCTGTGACCATTACAGTAGAACTGCAACCCGAACGGTGCCCACGTCGGCACACGCAGGTAGCACAACCCCAGTTCCTCGTCGATGAAATAGAAGTAGTCGTGCAGGCACTTGCCTTGATCGGGGCGCAGGTAAGTCTTGCCACTGCCTTTGTCATGCCACGGTTTGTAGCTCGGACAGGCTTCCATGGCCGAGAGCACATGCACCAAACCCGGTGCGTCGCCGCGACCGGCGAGCACTCGCGCGACCAACTCTTCCTTGCGAATATGGCTTTTGCTGACGTGCTCGATTTCAATACCCGCCGCCAGACACACCTCCTGCGCACGCTCACGAATGCGATCTCGCAGCGGCTCGGCAAATCGCGGGTAGTCGAATACCCGAATTCCGTGCGTGTACAAATAACTCGTCATTCCTGCCGCGTAGCACGCACCAGGCAGCGTGCCGGTGATAATGATCCGGTCAAAGCACGAAAGCACACCATGCATGTTCGTCGCGTATCGTTCCGCCAGAGCCATCGCCAACATGATCGCCTCCTCGGTCATTCGTCAGGCTTCTATCGTAATACCTGTTTGGTTCCGGCTCGTCCGGCTTAGGTTTAACGTATAAATGTCTGTCGCGATCTATTGCGATCTATCGTTGGGATACACCTCAATCTGATGGTAAAAAGTTCGCGTTGAGTGCCCGGCAGAAATTCACCGTCAGGTCGATTCCCAGGTCGACGCACCGGTGCGTCGCGCTACTTGAAACTGTGCTGACCAAGGAAACGTAAGAACAGGGGACGAGACAAGTTGCCTGTCGTTGATATATAGAACTTAGAGCTTATCCGTAAATAATATTCACTTTCAGTTTGATTTTTCTGAACGCCATGATTGATGCGGCCAGGTGGTTGAGCGCCAAGAAACTGCGCTCAAGCTTCTCGTATCGCACCAACTTGAGTTCGCCGGCCTCTTGCCCACGCCCTTTGACATGGGGGATGTAGCCGTGCTTCGTGATGATCGCCAATGCGGGCGCGCCGGTGTAGCCGGCGTCAGCGCAAAGGTGTTTGCTTCGCCGCTTGGGTGGCGACGCTCGCTTGACGACAATGGCCTCAAGCACAGCCGCCAACTGAGAGACGTCGTGCCGATTGGCGCCGGTCACGACGAGCGACAACGGGACGCCACGACCGTCCACCAGCAAATGACGCTTGCTCCCATTTTTTTCCCCGGTCCGTTGGATTGGGTCCAACGCTTGATTGCGCCATCGGGGCCTTCATCATCGCGCCGTCAAGGCTTTGCCAGCGCCAGGCGATACCTTCAAGGTCGTCGTATTCGGCAAGCCCGCGCTTCCATAGGGCTTCAAACACCCCGGCCTTCTCCCACGCCAGAAATCGGGCATGAATCGCACTGGAACTGCCAAAGCGCTCCGCCGGGAGTGCCTTCCACTGGCAACCTGTGCGCAGCACATAAATAATCGCCTCGAAGACCAGCCTCGGTTCTTTGGGCTTGCGCCCCCCGCCAGCCTTGCGGACGTAACTCCGATCCGCCAGTCGCTGGCGTATCGGAATCAGTGGCTCAACGCGCTTCCAGAATTCCTCGGTCACTTCCCATGACTTCACTTTTGCCATCATCTCCCCCCCCTGCGTCAGGATAGTTGTCTCTTTGATCTGATTTAGACTTCAGACCAGGACAGCAGGGGCGAGGAAGAGGACGACGTGAGATATCCGAAGGAACTGAAGCAGAAAGTATTGTCGCGAATGATGGCGCCGGGGAATGAGACGGTGTCGGTGTTGGCGCGGGCGTTCAACGTAACAGAAGCGACACTGTATGCGTGGCGGCGGGTTGCCCTGGAAGCCGGGGTTGCGGTGCCGGGTGACGGGCGCAACGCCGAGCAGTGGGCCGGGCCTGCAAAGTTTGCGGTGGTGCTGGAAACGGCACCGCTAGCGGAAGCGGAGTTGG
This sequence comes from Candidatus Dechloromonas phosphoritropha, assembly GCA_016722705.1. Taxonomy (NCBI): domain Bacteria; kingdom Pseudomonadati; phylum Pseudomonadota; class Betaproteobacteria; order Rhodocyclales; family Azonexaceae; genus Dechloromonas; species Candidatus Dechloromonas phosphoritropha. The sequence goes on from JADKGN010000001.1 coordinate 116,733, forward strand.
GCGAATACTGCCGTGCGCGGGGTTTGTTTGTGGCGCAGGTACGGGAGTGGCGGGAGGTGTGCGAGTCTGCCTTTATGCCGCCTGCAGGCGGCATAAAGGCAGACTCGGCGAAGGCAGACCGGCTGCGCATTCGTGAGTTGGAGCGTGATCTGGGTCGCAAGGACCGGGCCTTGGCGGAAACGGCGGCGCTATTGATTCTGAGAAAAAAAGCCGCGGCGATCTGGGGGGAAGAGGACGAATGATCGGCACCCAAGATCGCCGCGACGCGGTAACGCTGATCGACGAAGCGGTAGCGAGTGGCGCTCGGCTGTTTCGGGCCTGTGCCGAACTGAATCTGAGCTCCCGCACCTACCGGCGCTGGACAGAAGTCCAGGGTGAGGTGAAGGCTGACCAGCGCCCTGACGCCGCCCGTCCGACGCCGGCCAATGCGCTGAGCAAGGACGAGCGGCAGCACTTGGTGGCGGTGTCCTGCCAGCCCGAGTTTGCCAGCCTGCCGCCCTCGCAGATCGTGCCCATGCTGGCGGACCAAGGCCTCTACCTGGCCAGCGAATCCACCTTCTACCGGGTCCTCAAGGCCCATGACCTCCAACATCACCGAGGCCGCGCCGCCGCGCCAAGTCATAGCGAACCCAAGCGCCATCAGGCCAGTGCCGCGAACCAGGTATGGGTGTGGGATATCACCTGGTTGCCGGGGCCGCTTGCGGGCACCTACTTCTACCTCTACCTGATGCTCGACCTGTTCTCGCGCAAGGTAGTGGGTTGGGAAGTGTATGAGGAAGAGACCGCCGAACGGGCGTCTGGGGTCATCCGTAAAGCCAGTCTGGCTAAAGGCCGGGGGATGACACCGCTGGTGCTGCACGCTGACAACGGCAGTCCCATGAAGGGTGCCACAATGCTGACAACCTTGCAGAAGCTCGGCATCGCACCGTCCTTCAGCCGTCCCGGCGTATCCGATGATAATGCCCAGGCGGAAGCCTTCTTCCGCACCCTCAAGTACCGACCCGGCTATCCAGGCAAGGGATTCAAGACCCTTGATGAAGTGCGCCACTGGGTGATGAAATTCGTGCGCTGGTACAACACCACGCACCGGCACTCGGCACTCAAATTCGTCACCCCGGCCCAACGACACCAGGGCACCGATATTGCCGTCCTGCAAGCGCGCGAAGCGCTCTACGCTGAGGCCAAAGCCGCCAAGCCGGAGCGCTGGCGCGGCCCTATCCGAAACTGGGATCGCCCCGCAATCGTGTACCTCAACCCAATACGACAACAGGATAACAAACTAAAAAAGGCCGCTTAAGTAACGTGACAACTATCTTGACAAACAACGTCCCCCAAACGCAATTCTCGCGCATGGGCAGTGATTATCCACTATTTACGGACAAGTTCTAAATCATCAACAGCAGCATGTCCGCCCATCGATCTACCCGTGGCGACCGTCGGCAACGGCTGACCTTGGCGACTATTCCTTCTCAGCCAGAAAAGGACCGTCACTGGGCTCAGCGCGAACGTCGGGAACCCCGCAGTGACCAGCCGTTCGCCCAGCGTGGTTGGCCGGCTGGACCCGGCCAGGATCAGTCATCGACAGCCAGCGGAAGTGCTTCTCTGAACGGCAGGTCTCGGATCACGAAGCCGCCCTTTGCAACCTGCAGTCGTGATTGTCTCGATAGCTGGATGGGCATAAAGTGTTGCGTCTCGATCACCCGATCCGGACTGCCGTGCCTGCCACCTCCGCCTGCGCCCGGAAGGAAGTACCCTTGGGGTGCGCCTCACCGCGCAGTGCGGTCTACCGCCGTCGCCGCCCCGAAGGCACGCTGCGCTATCGCACCGTACAGACGCATCTTGCCACCTGGCTGGCGCTTCAGGATGACGGCACCGGGGAGACTGCACCGGCGGTAACCGAGAGGGAATTTTGCCGTTACCTCGACTGCGGCATCCACGCTCACGGTTTCGCCCGTGCCCGTTGCGCCGACTGCGGGTACGACTTTCTGGTTGCATACTCCGGCACGGGGCGTGGCGTCTGTCCGTCCTCCAACACCTGACGCATGGTCGAGACCGCCGCGTATCTGGCCGATCACGTCATCCTGCGCCTGCCGGTGCGCCAGTGGGTATTTGCCGTACCCAAGTGGCTGCGCTATTACCTGGAGCGTGACCCTGCCATCCAGAACGCGGCGCTGCGCATCCTCCTGAATGCGATCCAGAAAACCCTGCGGCGGTGCAGTTCAGGCGCCAGTGCCGCGTCGCATATCGGCGTGGTGGATTTCATCCACCGCTTTGGCGCGCCGCTAATTTCACTGTGTCATTAACCCCAACTTACGCCGATAATCCAGACCTCTTCCTTGGCGAGGGTAGCGTCATGAGAATCGACGAAGAATTGGAGCGGTATCTTGAGCAGTTGGCGGGTGTGCTGGGTCACGCTGATCGGCGCGCTGTTTTGCTGGATTACTGCCGAGGTTTGATGCTGCCGATCAAACGCAAGAGCGTGGAGCCGCTGGCGGCGCACCTTGATCCGCTGCACATGCAAGCCAAGTACCAGTCGCTGCATCATTTCGTGGCCAAGTCGGCCTGGTCGGATGGCGCCGTGCTGCGGGAAGTCCGGGCCGTTGTTGAGCCGGCACTGGAACTGGATCGCGGGTGCTACTGGATCATTGACGATACCGGCCTGCCCAAACAAGGTACGCACTCGGTCGGGGTGACGCGACAATACTGCGGCCAGTTGGGGCAAGACCGAGAATTGCCAGGTCGCGGTCAGCCTGTCCCTGGCCGGCGACAGCGGGAGCCTGCCGATCCAGTGGCGCATTTACTTGCCGAAGGAATGGGTGGAGGATCAGCCCCGCCGTGCCACGGTGGGCATACCGGAAGGGATCAGGTTCAAGAGCAAGCTTGAGATTGCCTTGGCGCAGGTGAAACAAGCCCGGGACGATGGTGTGCCAGCCGGGATCGTGCTGGCCGATCCGGCGTATGGCGACAGCGCGGCCTTCCGGGACAAACTGCTTGAGATGGGTTTGCGCTACGCGGTGGGCATCCGGTCGAGCACCCACGTATGGGCACCGGGCGTGGCGCCCTTGCCACCCGAGCCCACGGTTGGCGCCAGACATCCGAGCAAGAACCTGCGCCGGGCACCGGGTCATGCGCCGGCGTCGGTCAAGGCACTGGCGCTGGCGTTACCGCTTGATGCCTACCTGAGGGTCGCCTAGCGCAAAGGCAGCCATGAAACGCTCTCTTCGCGCTTTGCCGCCGTGCGTATCCGTAGCGCTCACCGCGATTATTGGCGCAGTACCCAACGTCCGGAGGAGTGGTTGTTGATCGAGTGGCCGGAAGGCGATGCCGAACCGCTGAAGTACTTCCTCTCGATCCTGCACGTCGATACTGCGATTGAACGCTTGGTGCATGTCACCAAGATGCGCTGGCGCATCGAACGCGACTACCGGGAATTGAAACAGGAGTTCGGCCTGGGTCACAATGAAGGGCGAAACTGGCGCGGGCTGCATCACCATGCAACCTTGTGCATTGCCGCTTATGCCTTCCTGCTTCATCATCGCCTCAGCCATGGCAGTAAAAAAAACCCCGCTCGACCACAAACGCCTGCATTACCCGAAGATTACCGACCTCGTGGCAGCGGGAAGGGCCCAGCGCCATGTGCCAGATTCGATCGCTACGCTTCGCGTTCTCATCGCCACACGCATCGCCAAGCAGCTTCGACAATACCCGTGCTGCGGAGCAGTTAGGCGTGATTTATGACACAGTTAAATTAACGCTGTTTGGCCGATGAGAGCCCAGTACCCTGACGCTGGGCGGCCGCCCGACGCGCTACTTTGGCTTCAGGCCGACGACCGTACAGGCTGTTTCCAGCCGCGATTACCAGCGGCGACGGCCATACCCGTAGTCATATCCGTAGCCGTATCCGCGTGGAGGCGGAGCATAGTACGGGCCAGGACCCCTGTAATAGGGCGCCGGACCGACAGTCACGATCCCGATGCTGGGGCCGGTGTAGGCAATCTGGGGTGGTATCACCGTGCACGCGGTCAAGCTTGAAAGCGCGATGAGTGAGGCGGCAATTTTCAGAAGCCTTGACATGACGTTTCCTGGTTGATGTTCATGAACTGAATAACGCCTCCGCCAGGCCGCCTGCCGACAGCAATTCTGTATGGAGATGTTTCCGGATGTAAGCCGGGCGATTCCGCCGCACCAGGCATGTTTGGGCGGTTCGGAGTTCGCTTTGACTGGGCCTGCCGGGCTTTTCCGGTATCGTGCGGATTGTGGCGATCCTCCTTTGTAAATCTCACGCTTCGGTGCTACAGTCAATTTGGGCCACAGGGCATGGAGATCAACCGCAAATGCACCTCCGCTGTTTCATTTCCTCGCCGGGAGACGTTGCCAGGGAAAGAACCTTGGCGCAGGAAGTGGTCGAGCAGGAGATCCCGAAGGATCCTCTTCTGCGCGGACAGGTGACATGCGAAGCGGTGCGTTGGGACGACTCGGCGGCACCGGCGGCCATGCCGGCAACCCTGACGCCCCAGGAAGCGGTGAATCGGGGGCTGCCCAAGCCGTCGCAATGCGATGTGGTCATCGTCATCCTGTGGTCGCGCATGGGAACCCAGCTGCCGGATACGTTCCGCAGGAAGGATGGTTCGGCCTATCTCTCGGGTAGCGAGTGGGAGTACGAGGATGCCCTGCAAGGCAATCCACCGGCACCGCCACCGCATGTTCTCGTCTATCGATGCACCAGTGCGGTTTCCATCGATCCAGACCAGCCAGACGCGGCCGCCAGGCTCGAACAGCGCGGGCGCGTGCGGCAGTTCTTCAACCGTTTCAGGAATCCGGACGGATCGCTGCGCGGAGGATTCGCCGAGTACGACTCGCCCGAAGCCTTTCGCGACCATCTGCGCAACGATCTGCGCGCCTATGTTCAGCAGCGGCTTGCCGATCAGGCACAGGAGCAAACGCGTTCATCCGAAAAAGCGCCGCCGCCGTTTGGCGAAATCGCCCGCGCTCTCTGGAAGGGGCGCGTGGTGCTTTTCATCGGCGATCGGGCGACGTCGACGGAGCGCTCCCCCGACGCGGTTCCCGGCAGTGCGCAGGCGCGCTACCTTCCGAGTGGTGTTGAACTGTCGCACGTTCTCGCGGAAGACATGGCGTTGCACGCGGACGATGACGATCTTGCGCAGGTTTCGTCCTACTACGAGACTTTCCAGGGTCGCCCGGCGCTGCGGGAGCGCTTGCGCCAGATCCTGGTCCCGCAGGCGGATGCTGGAATCTGCGTTCCTCCGCTGTACGGTCTTCTCGCGGAGGTGCCTGTTCCGCTTCTGATTCTGAGCACCGGCTTTGACACCCAGATCGAACAGGCATTCCGCGCGGTCGGGAAGCCTTACGATCTGGTAATCTATCCCGCCGACCGCAAGGATCTCGCCAGCGCCGTTCTCTGGTGGCCTCACGGCGACACTCAGCCGCGGACCCCGTCTCCGAACGAGCTGGACATCGATCTGGCGACGACGACGGTGATCTTCAAGATGCACGGCTCGGTACGCCCGGAAAATGACGAGTGGGATGGGTTCGTGATCACCGAGGACGACCACGTGGAGTTCCTCTCGCGGGTGGCGGCCAAGTCGGCGATTCCATCGCTGTTCTTTGCATATCTCCGTGACCGCAGCCTGCTCTTCGTTGGCTGCCGCCTGCACGACTGGAACCTGCGTGTTGCCATACGCAGTCTGAGTCGGTACTTCGCCCGGCGCACGACGGCGGAAGCGGATGAAGAAATTCCGTCGTGGGCTGTCGATGAACAGATATCGGAACTCGAAGTAAAACTCTGGCAGCGGCGCGGGGTGTATCCCTTCCAGATCGTGATCGACAAGTTCGTCGCAAAATTGCGGGAGAGGGCGCCAAAATGACCGCAGCGCGCGACCTTGAGACTTGTCCGTACGTCGGTCTCCAGCCATTTCTCGAGGAGCACCGCGAATATTTCTTCGGGCGTCAAAAGGATCAACGCATCATCATCGCCAACGTACTGGCCTCGCCGCTAACAGTTTTCTATGGATCCAGCGGCGTCGGCAAGAGTTCGGTGCTAATGGCGGGCGTGGTTCCGCAACTTCATCGCGACCGGCCCCGGATTCCCGTCGTCGTTTTCCGTGAGTGGGTCGGAGAAGACTTCCAGCAACGGCTGGCCCGGGCCTGCATCGCGGCGGTGAGGAATTGCGTCGGGGACGCGAATCTGCCGGCGGAAGACTTGCCGCTGGATGAACTGTTGCGCGCCTGTTGCGAGTGCGCGCGCGAAACCGTTCTGGTCATCCTCGATCAGTTCGAGGAGTACTTTCTTTACCACGAGAAAGGGAACGCGCCGACCTCCTTCGAGGCGCAGCTTGCACGCGCGATCAACCGGGAGGACGTGGATGTCGGCTTCCTCATCGCGATGCGCGAAGACAGTCTGGCCAAACTAGACCGCTTTCAGGAGCGTATCCCCAACCTGCTGAGCAACCGCTTGCGCCTCAAACACCTCGACGCCGACGGCGCGGCGGAGGCCATCCGTTGCCCACTGGAAGTCTGGAACCGCAAAAACGCCTCCATGCTACCGGTTTCCGCCGAGGACGCCCTGGTGTCGGCGTTGATCGAACAGGTCCGAGCCGGGCGCGTCTCAGTGGGCCACCAGTCCGGCGGCGCGCCATTGAGGAATGAGGACGGGCTAGTCGAGGCGCCCTTCCTGCAACTGGTGCTGACCCGCTTGTGGTCGCAGGAGATGGCGGGGCAGTCCCGGGTGCTGCGCCGGGTGACGTTCGATCGCCTCGGCGGGGCGCAGGAGATCGTGCGCAGCCATCTGGGGGCAGTGATGTCGCAGCTAGACGAGACGAGCCAGGCCGTATGCGCAACCTTCTTCGATCGCCTCGTCACGCCGAGCGGAGGCAAGGTCGCCTGCGCTCGCGACGACCTTTTGGGCTGGGCCGGCCCGCTCAGGGAGTACGTTCCACAGGTTCTGCACGCCTTGTCGGAACAGCGCATCCTGCGCACGACGGCGTCGGCGATCGACCAGCCGGAGGCAACGTATTACGAGATCTATCATGACGTGCTCGCCGCGGCGCTGGTCGAATGGCGGCACCGTTACGTCGAGAAACAGGAGCGCGAAGCCGCCAGCAGGCAACAGCAGGAGGAGGCTCGCCGCCGCAGGCAGCGGCGCCTGCTAATCGTTGCCTCGGCTTTTGCGCTGATTACGGTTCCTGGCTGGCTGTATTCCTTCATCCAGCATCACCGTGCCGAGGCAAACGCGAGCGCCGCCCGAGTCGCCGTGATCGCGCAGACGGACCCGGTGCGAGCCCTGGATGTCGCCATCGCGGCGGCCGACGAGACGCGCCAATTCCTTCTGCCCGCAACCCCCGAGGCCGAGGATGCGCTGCGTCAGGCGATACGTGCCACGGGCTATGAGCCGAGGACGGCAGATTTCGGCGACTGGGTATGGGGTGTGGGTTTCAGCCCGAACGGCGACAAGGTTGCGGTCGGCACCAGGGGCCGCAAGGCGACAGTCTGGAGCTTGAACCTCGACTGGCCGGACGCGTCGGCACCAAGTCTGAGTTTCGATCAGGATGTGCGAACAGTCTCCTTTCTCGGCAACGATGGCCGATTGCTGGTGACCGCGGGCAAGGTCGCCTACGTCTGGGATCTCGCCCGGCCGGAGATTGCGACGGCATTCGAACACGGAAGCCTCATCTACGACGCGGTCGCCATCAGCGCCGATGGCAAGCGCCTTGCCACGGCGGGCCAAGGCGTGGACGGAAAGGAGCGCCTGATCAAGGTGTGGGATCTGCAGTCGCCGACTAGCCAACCACTGGCCGTGATCGACCTGAGCGGGGCGTGGGTGATGGGTCTGGCCTTCAGCCCTGACGGATGTTGCCTGGCGACGGTCAGTGTAGAAAAAGGTGCGGCTGACAGAACCCATACGGAAATTTGGGGCATCGCCACCCGGAAGCGTCTGCTAAGCCTGCCGAATCGACAACCGGGCGACGCCGTGCAGTTCACGCCGGACGGCAAGAAGATTGTCGTCGCCGGTCGGGACAACCGCATTCGTATCTTCGAGCCGGCGAAGGGCGAACTGGACGAGATCCTCGCTGCAGATGCTCCTTCCGGACGGGAGCGACTTGATGTCCCGTGGGACATCGATGTTCTTGCGGGCCACACCGATCGCGTTCGCGACATCGCCATCAGCCCCGACGGATCGCGCATCGCGAGCGCCAGCGGCGACCAGACGGTGAGAATCTGGGACAGCGCCACCGGTGAGAGTCTGCTGGTGCTCAAGGGGCACCGCGGCTGGGTCGAGGCGGTGGCATTCAGCGCTGACGGTCGACGCGTGGCGAGCGGCGGACGGGACAACTTGGTCAAGGTGTGGGACATCAGCCGCCACACGTCGCCGCTGCATGGCGTCGCCTTCAGCCCCGACGGCAGGGTGTTGGCGACGGCGGCGGCCGATGGCATCGTCAAGATCTGGGATGTTTCCGGCGACCTACCGGCGCTGCGCTTTACCCTGGCCGGGCACAAGGGCGAGGTTTATCGCGTCGCATTTGACCCAACCGGCAGGCGCCTGGCCACGGCGAGCTTCGATAACACAGCTCGCCTGTGGGATGTCGCGACGGGACAGCCCATGGAGTTTGTCGCCAAGCATGACGACCAGTTGCGGGATGTCGCCTTCAGCCCGGATGGTTCGTATCTGGCCACGGCCAGCGCCGATGGCCACGCGCGTCTCTACCGATGGAACGAACCCGGTGCTGAATCAAATCCTGTGCTCCTTCCCAAGGTGCGCGCGCAAAAGTATTCACAGATTATGGCTGTCGCGTTTCATCCGGGTGACGCAACGCTGGTCACTGTAAGCAGCGAGGGATTGCTCAAGCGCTGGAGCCGCGCTGGCGAGGAACTCGGGCAAATCTCATTGAACGGGGTTCGCCTCGGCGACGTCGCCATCAGCACTGACGGAAGCAGGCTGGCGGCCCTGGCGCCGAGAGCGTTGTACATGTGGGCTTACGCGGATCTGGCCAAGTCGACGGCGGATTCGCAGAAATTGATCGGGTTGCCGCGAAACACGTACTGCTATTCAGTCGCGTTCAGCGCTGACGGCAAGCAGGTCGCGGTGGCCTGCGAGGATTCGGCGGTGCGCCTGTACGACGCGCAATCCGGCGAACTGGTCAAGACGATGACCATACACAACGGGCCCGTTGGCGAGATTGCCTTCAGCCCGGATGGCAAACGGATTGCGACCGCAAGCGCCGATCGGACATTCGCCGTTCTGCCCGGCGCGGGCGAAGACGTCTATCGACTGGCCACGCGTATCCGGCAGTGTTCGCCAACCGGCGGCGGCGACTGAACGCGCCGCAGGCGCCGGCAATCTTGATTGGAGACGGCTGTAGTGGCACAGAATGACATACCCAGCTTTCAACCCCTGACCGGCGTCTACGAGTCATCCGGCATCCAGCAGCTCGCCGACGGCCGCTTCATCGTCATCGAAGACGAAGAGAAGCATGCGCTCTGCGCTCAGCTTGCTGAGCATCGATGCCGACCGCATCAGGTGCACGGCCCTGGAGGCACCATTCTGGTCGTGGGGCGATGGCGACTTCTGGAAGCTTGACGACCTCGAGGGTGTTACCGCCGACCGGACCGGCAACATCTACGCCATCACCTCGCATTCCCGAGACAGCAATGGCGACGAGCGGAAATCCAGGGAAAGACTGGTGCGCTTTCGCATCGAGGGCGAAAGCGTCGTCGATCCCAGGGTGATCGGCAGCCTGAAGGTTGCCCTGGCGGCAGCGCACCCGGAACTTGCCGCCTCCGCCGGGATACGCCAAGTCAAGAGCGAAGGTGGGTTGAACATTGAGGCGCTGGAGATGAGCGCCGACCAGAGGCGCCTGCTGATCGGATTTCGCAGTCCGCTGCTCGGAGAGTGGGCGATCATCGCCAGCATCGAGAATCCCGACGCCATCTTCGACGGCGATGAGCAGCCGCGGATCGGCGCTACTTTGACGACACTCGATCTCGGGAGCAACGGCATTCGCGGCATGGCTTGGGTGACCTCTTTGGCCGGCTATTTGCTGATCGGTGGACCGATGGCCCGTGAACAGCTCGAATTCGATCTATGGTTCTGGGCTGGCGGCGATGAAAATCGACCGCGCCGGGTCAGCGTTGCGGGACTGTCCGGCTTCGAGCACGCCGAAGGGATCAGCGAAGCGGTGATCGACGGTCGCCAGTGTATCATCGTCGTCAGCAACGATGGTAGCCGGGAGGAGGGTCGTTTCGCCCGTTTCCTGATTATCGAACCGGAGCAGCTGAGAATCGAGGATTGAGCCACGAACGCCAGGTGAGCAGAGGAGTTCCACCTCCAAGTGAGTGCTCAGCCGGGCGCACGAAAAAAGGCGAGGGAGCCACCTCGCCTGGGTTGCTTGCTGTCCGCCCGGATCAGTCGTTGGTCACCGTGGCGATAGCCTTGGCAACATAATCGACGTTCTTCGAGTTCAGTGCAGCCAGACAGATGCGGCCTGTCGACACGGCATAGATGCCGAAGTCCTCCTTCATGCGCTCCACTTGCGCAGCCGTCAGTCCGGTGTACGAGAACATCCCGCGCTGCTGGACGATGAAAGAAAAGTCCCGCGCCACGCCCTGCGCCTTGATTGCATCGACCAGACTGATGCGCATGCCACGGATGCGATCACGCATCCCGGCCAACTCCGTTTCCCACATCTGGTGTAATTCAGGGGATGCAAGCACACCGGCAACCAAGGCCCCACCATGGATCGGCGGATTGGAGTAGTTGGTGCGGATGACGCGCTTGACCTGCGACATGACACGCGCCGATTCTTCCTTGCTCGCGGTAATGATGGTGAGCGCACCGACACGCTCACCATAGAGCGAGAAGCTCTTCGAGAAGGAGCTGGCGATAAAGAACTGGAGGCCGGAGGACGAAAGTGTGCATACAGCGACTGCGTCGGCGTCGATCCCGTCGGCAAAACCCTGGTAAGCCATGTCGAGAAAAGGTACCAGGTTCTTTTCCTTGCAAATTCCGACCACTTCCTCCCATTGAGCTTGTGAGAGGTCGGCGCCGGTCGGATTGTGGCAGCAGGCATGCAGAACAATGATAGAACCGGCTGCCACGTCATTCAGGGATGCCTTCATCCCGGCAAAGTTGACGCCGCGCGTGGCAGCGTCGTAGTAAGCGTAATTCTCGACGACAAAACCGGCAGATTCGAAGAGGGCGCGGTGATTTTCCCACGAGGGATCGCTGAGATATACCTTGGCATCGGGGTTGAGGCGCTTCAGATAGTCGGCACCGACCTTCAGCGCACCGGTACCGCCGAGTGCCTGGGCGGTGATCACCTGACCGTTGGCGAGCAGCGAGGAATCCTTTCCGAAAAGCAGGTTCTGCACGGCCTGGTTATAGGCGGGCGCGCCTTCGATCGGCTGATAGCCACGTGGTGGCGCTGCCTTCAGGCGAGTTTCCTCAGCAATCCTGACTGCGCCGAGCAGTGGAAGCTTGCCGTTGTCGTCAAAGTACACGCCGACGCCGAGATTGACCTTGGTGTCACGGGGATCGGTGTTGAAGGCTTCATTCAGTCCGAGAATGGGGTCGCGCGGGGCCAATTCCACCGCAGCAAAGATTGAAGAGGGCATAGGAACTCCATGAAATAATAGAAACACTGTCCGCGCAGCAGTGTTGCAGTGCGAGCAAAACCATGGAATTCTAGCATGAGTGAAACCAAGACCGACACTCCGGTTGTCTCCTTTAACGGCAGTCCCTACCGGCTGCACCAGCCATTCCTCCCAGCGGGCGACCAGCCCGAGGCAATCCGCCTTCTGGTCGCGGGACTGGCGGATGGATTGTCCTACCAGACGCTGCTCGGGGTCACCGGATCGGGCAAGACCTACACAATGGCGAACGTGATCGCCCAGACCGGTAGGCCGGCGCTTGTGCTGGCGCCCAACAAGACGCTGGCTGCCCAGTTGTACTCGGAGTTCAAGGAATTCTTCCCGGAAAACGCTGTTGAGTACTTCGTTTCGTACTACGACTATTACCAGCCAGAGGCTTACGTACCCTCGCGCGACCTGTATATCGAGAAAGACAGTTCGATCAACGACCACATCGAGCAGATGCGGCTATCGGCCACGAAAAGCCTGATTGAGCGGCGCGACGTGGTGATCGTGGCCACCGTTTCCTGCATTTACGGCATCGGCGATCGAGACGAGTATCACAACATGATCCTGACCATGCGGGTCGGCGATCGCCTGGACCAGCGTGCAATCGTCAGGCGCCTGAGCGAGATGCAGTACGAGCGCAATGACATGGATTTTCACCGCGGGATCTTCCGCGTGCGCGGCGACGTGATCGACATTTTTCCCGCGGAGCATGCCGAGCACGCGATCCGTGTCTCATTGTTTGACGATGAAATAGACGGCTTGCAGTTTTTCGACCCACTGACAGGCCACCTGTTGCACAAGGCGCTGCGCTTCACGGTCTTTCCGGCTTCGCATTACGTGACGCCCCGTGGAACGGTGCTGCGTGCCATCGAGGCGATCAAGGAAGAACTTCTCGAGCGCGTTGATTTCTTCTCCCGGAACAACAAGCTGGTCGAAGCCCAGCGCATCGAACAGCGCACCCGTTTCGATCTCGAACTCCTCGACCAGATCGGCTTCTGCAAGGGAATCGAGAATTACTCGCGCCATTTCTCGGGCCGCCAAGCGGGCGAACCGCCACCGACCTTGATCGACTACCTGCCGTCCGATGCATTGATATTCATCGATGAGTCGCACGTCACCATCGGCCAGGTTGGTGGCATGTACAAGGGTGATCGCTCGCGCAAGGAAAACCTTGTCGGTTATGGCTTTCGCCTGCCTTCAGCGCTGGATAACAGACCCTTGCAGTTCAATGAGTTCGAGGCTCACCTGCGGCAGACGATCTTTGTCTCGGCAACGCCGGCAGACTATGAAAACCGGCGCACCGGACAGGTGGTCGAGCAACTAGTGCGGCCAACCGGACTGATCGACCCCAAGGTGATCGTGCGACCCGCGTCCACTCAGGTCGATGACCTGCTATCGGAAATCCGGCAACGGGCGAATGCCGCGGAACGGGTGCTGGTCACCACGCTGACCAAGCGCATGGCGGAGGACCTCACCGATTTCCTGGCAGACAACGGGGTCAGGGTGCGTTATCTGCACTCCGACATCGACACGGTCGAGCGGGTCGAGATCATTCGTGACCTGCGTCTAGGCATGTTCGACGTATTGGTCGGCATCAATCTGCTGCGTGAGGGGCTCGATATTCCCGAGGTTTCCTTGGTCACGATTCTTGATGCTGACAAGGAGGGATTCCTGCGCTCCGAGCGTTCGCTGATCCAGACAATGGGCCGTGCGGCTCGCCATATCAATGGCACAGCGATCCTCTATGCTGATACGATTACACAGTCGATGCAGCGGGCCATCGGTGAAACCGAACGGCGTCGCGCGAAGCAGATTCTCTTCAATACGGAACACGGGATCACACCGCGTGGCGTATCAAAGACGATCAAGGACATGATCGACGGTGTCTATGACGCGGAGTCCGCCCAAAGTGAACTGAAGGCGGCGCAACAGCAGGTGGCCTACGAGGCCATGGGTGAGAAGACAGTGGCAAGGGAAATCCGGCGCCTGGAAAAAGTGATGCTCGAGTCGGCGCGAAATCTGGAATTCGAAAAAGCGGCAACCGCTCGCGATGAATTGTTCCGCCTGCGGGAACGGGTATTCGGTGCGGCGCCGCATGACCGCGATGGAGATGAGGTGATATGAGCTATCGAGTGTTGCTGGTCTGCATGGGCAATATCTGCCGTTCTCCAACGGCCGAAGGAGTCTTGCGAAAATATATACGAACCAATATGTTGGAAGAGTTTGTTGAAGTTGATTCTGCTGGAACGCATGGTTACCATGTCGGAGAGGCGCCGGATTCCAGGACGCAGCGTGCTGCGGCGGCAAGAGGTTATAACCTTTCTCAGTTGCGGGCCCGCAAGGTTGCGGCACAGGATCTCGAATACTTCGACCTGATCCTGGCAATGGACAAGAGTAATCTCGACAACCTGCGCCGTATGGCTCCACCAGAGAGTCATGAGCGCCTCAAACTGTTCATGGAATACGCCAGAAACTTCGACGATGACGAAGTCCCTGATCCTTACTATGGTCTGGGGCATGGGTTTGACCTCGTCCTCGACATGATTGAGGACGGTGCCCAGGGGTTGGTCGACGAACTCAGGCGGCGCGTCGACGAGGCTTGAACCGAGGGCGGAGAAAAGACGAAGGGGCGCCCGTGAGCGCCCCTTCGTTTTCCTGTATCGCCCGCCTATTTGGCGGTTTCAACCATGACCAGCGGCGCTTCACCGGCCGGTGTTCGCGGCTGCTGCTTGCGGGGCCGGCCAAGGTGGGGTTCCGGTTCGTTTGGAACGACTGCGGCAGGCGCCGTCGTCTGAACAAGGATCAGCCCGCTCTCGGTCAGTGCCTTTTCCAGCGCGACCTCCTGCGTGACGGCGGCGGGTATCGGCAACGAGGTAGTTTCGCTGCTTTTTGCAATGTCGACCGTAACCGCTTCAGGCGCGGAGATCTCACTGGCCAGCAAAGCTGGAACGGTCTCGCTAGCCAACAGGGCGGCCTCCGAGACAACCGGCAATGCGTCGACTGGCGCCGATACCGTGGAAATCTCCTCTACAACCCCGGTCTCACCCTCGATTGGAGGAATCACGACCACCACCGGTTCCTTGCTGAATGGCGCGATGGAGTCGAGTGCTGCTTCCGTGACGTCCGTGGCAACGGCGCCGTCAGCGTCATTACGCCTTTCGCCGCGACTGCGACCACCCCTGCGACCCCGGCGGCGACTGGCCTGATCTTCGCTGGTGCCAACTCCTTCTTGGGCTGCGTTTGTGTCGGGCGGGAGGCTGTTTGGCACGACCTCGCCGGTCGTGACAGGCTGGATAAGCCTGTTTTCGACGGCTTGAGGTTGCTGGCGCGGCGGGCGTTCCTTGCGCTCGCCGCGCGGACGACGTTCCTGACGCTCGCCAACGGTTGCGTTCGCTTCTTCGCGCGAGATATTTTCGGCATTGCGCTCGCCGCGGACGGTGGAACGTTCCTGGCGTTCGCCGGTGCGCTCGCCGGGTTCCTCGCTGCGGCGACTGCTGGTGTTCCTGCCGCCGCGACGGCTGTCACGGACCGGCCCGCGCTCGCTGCGGCCTACGCTGCGGGCTTCGCCCGCCGCCTTGAGTGGTTCGGAAGCCGGTGGCGGTGCAGCAGGCGCCGGCGCCTTGCGGAACAGAGCGATGATCCTTGAAAAAACACCTTGTCCTGAATCCACTGGAGGCGTTGCAGGTGCTTCAACCGGCGCAGTGATTACTTTTTGGGATAGATTCGGCGCAGGTTGCTCCGGGGAAACGCCCTTGATGACGGCTTCCTGGCGGGGCTTGGCGACTTCCTGCTGGGTGGCCTGCTTTATTGCTTCCTCAAGCGGCACATCAACCATCTTGTAGGAAGGTTCGCGCGGGTCCTCGTTGTTCAGGTCATCATGGCGCAGCCGGGTAATCGTGTGGGCGGGCGTCTCGAGATGGAGGTTTGGGATGAGCAGCATGGTCACCTTGTGCCGCAACTCAATGGCCTGGATGTCGGGGCGCTTCTCGTTGAGCAGGAAGGTGGCGACATCGACGGGAACCTGGACATGCACGGCCCCCGTGTTCTCTTTCATTGCTTCTTCTTCCAGGATACGCAGGATGTGCAGCGCGGCGGATTCAGTGGAGCGGATATGGCCGGTGCCGGTGCAGCGCGGGCACGAGATGTAGCTGGTTTCAGCCAGGGCCGGACGCAGCCGCTGGCGCGACAGTTCCATCAGGCCGAAACGGCTGATCTTGCCCATCTGCACGCGGGCACGGTCGAATCGCAGCGCATCGCGCAGGCGGTTCTCAACTTCGCGCTGGTTGCGCTGGTTCTCCATGTCGATGAAGTCGATGACGATCAGGCCGCCCAGGTCGCGCAGACGCAACTGGCGAGCCAGTTCTTCAGCAGCTTCGAGGTTGGTTTTGTAGGCGGTTTCCTCAATGTCGGCTCCCCTGGTGGCGCGACCCGAGTTGACGTCGACGGCGACCAGTGCCTCGGTGTGATCGATGACGACAGCTCCTCCGGAGGGCAGATTGACCTGACGGACAAAGGCTGTTTCGATCTGGTGCTCGATCTGGAAACGCGAGAACAGCGGCACGTCATCGCGGTAACGCTTGACGCGGTTTACGTTGGCCGGCATGACGGTGCCCATGAAGGCGCGCGCCTGTTCGTAGACCTCGTCGGTATCGATAAGGATTTCGCCGATTTCCGGCTGGAAGTAATCACGGATGGCACGGATGACCAGGCTGCCTTCGAGGTAGATCAGGAAAGCGCCGCTCTGTTGCCGGGCGGCGCCTTCGATGGCGTTCCAGAGTTGCAGCAGATAGTTCAGATCCCACTGCAGTTCTTCAGCCTGGCGTCCGATGGCTGCCGTGCGGGCGATCAGGCTCATGCCGTTGGGCACCTCGAGTTCATCCATCGTGTCGCGCAGTTCGGTCCGCTCGTCGCCATCAACGCGGCGCGAGACGCCACCGCCACGCGGGTTGTTCGGCATCAGGACGAGGTAGCGGCCGGCAAGCGAAACATACGTGGTCAGGGCCGCACCCTTGTTTCCGCGCTCGTCCTTGTCGACCTGAACGATCAGTTCCTGGCCTTCCTTCAGCGCCTCGTTGATCTTGGCGCGGCTGACCTCGACGCCGGGCTGGAAATAGGCGCGGGAAATTTCTTTGAAGGGCAGAAAGCCGTGCCTCTCGGCACCGTAGTCGATGAAGCAGGCTTCAAGGCTGGGTTCGATACGGGTGATGACGCCCTTGTAGATGTTGCTCTTGCGTTGTTCCTTGGAGGCCGATTCAATGTCGAGGTCAATCAGTTTCTGGCCATCGACAATGGCGACACGGAGTTCTTCGGCCTGTGTCGCATTGAAAAGCATGCGTTTCATGATTTGGGGGCTCCAGCGCACCAAGGCACGCTGCAACGGAGTCCCGAGCAGGCAGCGACAGTTTCAGTTATCGGGTTGCGTCATGTGTAAGAGGGCAAAAGCGACGATGAAAGTGCTGATCAAGACATGGCCGCGAGATATTTTGTTGAAAGGCGCGACCTGAAAATTCCTGCAACGGGCGATCCGTGCGTGCTTACGGTGGGCATATCCATTACTATCACTACTTTTGGTGAGTGAACTTAACCGGTCGCTTCACGTTGGTCTGGCTTTTGCAACTGGCCAAGGGAGACTTTGGAGCCTGCCGCGTGACGGTCGCGCCTAGGGCGCGAAGCTAGCGGTCTGACGGTTCAGGATCTCCTGCAAACTGGGACATGAAGCGTGGGCAGTATATTGCAAAATGAATGGCGCTGGTAACAAATCAGTCACCCATCTGGTGATCGGCGCGGACGATCCGGGCCAGCGCCTCGACAACTTCCTGATTCGCATCTGCAAGGGTGTGCCCAGGAGCCATCTTTATCGCATTCTGCGCAGCGGTGAGGTCCGGGTGAATAGCCGTCGGGTCGACGCCGGTTATCGGCTGTGCGCGGGGGACTTGCTGCGTTTGCCGCCGCTGCGGACCGCCGAAAGGCCCCAACGCGAGGTAGACGAGGCTGCCAAGCAGCGCGTCGATCTGCCGATAGTCTACGAGGACGAAGCCATGCTGGTCATCGACAAGCCCAGCGGCATCGCAGTGCACGGTGGCAGCGGTGTCAGTTTTGGCGTCATTGAGGCACTTCGCCGGCAGCGCCCCGAGGCCCGCTTTCTCGAGTTGGCCCACCGTCTTGACCGCGAAACCTCGGGCATCCTGCTGATCGGCAAGAAGCGGTCAGCCTTGACGGCCCTGCACGACATGTTCCGCGAACACGGCGCGGGGGCCGACAAGCGTTATCTGGTGTTGGTCAAGGGGCGCTGGATGAACATTTTGCAGCACGTCAAACTGCCGCTGTACAAATATCTGACGGAAGGCGGCGAGCGGCGGGTATCGGTCAATCCGGAAGGCAAGGCGGCGCATACGGTGTTCCGGCTGCTGGCGCGCTGGCCGGAGATGAGCCTGCTCGAGGCCCAACTGAAAACCGGGAGAACCCATCAGATTCGGGTGCATCTCGCGCATCTGGGCTTTGCGATTCTTGGTGACGAGAAATACGGTGACTTTGCGCTGAACCGCGATCTCAAGCGCGCCGGACTCAAGCGCATGGCCCTGCATGCCTGGCGCATTGGGTTGCGGCACCCGCTCAGCGGAGCGCCTATGGAATGCAGCGCTCCACTGCCGGATGCCATCGCCAGCCACATTGCCGCGGTCGACGGCGAAAGTGCGCGTGAATTCAGTGCCGACAGTCTGGAACAAATCATCGGCCAACGGCTCTCAACTCCATGAAATACGATCTTGTGGTTTTTGACTGGGATGGCACGCTGCTCGATTCGGCGGGAGCGATTGTCCAGGCGATCCAGGCTGCGTGTCGCGACGTCGGACATCCCCCGCCGAGCGACGACCAGGCCCGGCATGTAATCGGACTTGGTCTAGCGGATGCGATGCGCCATGCGGTGCCGGATCTGCCGCTGGAGCGCTATCAGGCGATGGTTGATCGCTACCGTTTTCACTATCTCGGCGCCGATCATCGACTGACCTTGTTCGAGGGAATCCCCGAAATGCTTGCTGAATTGCATGCAGCTGGCCACATTTTGGCGATTGCCACCGGCAAGAGCCGCCTGGGGCTGGAACGGGCGCTCGATCATTCGGGGTTGCGCGCGCTGTTTCGGGCGTCGCGCTGTGCCGACGAATGCCATTCTAAGCCGCATCCGCAGATGCTTGACGAACTGATTGCGGAATTCGGCGTCGTGGGCGAAGCGACACTGATGATCGGCGATACCTCGCACGATCTCCTGATGGCGCACAATGCGGGTGTCGATGGTCTTGCCGTCACCTACGGCGCGCACCCTCACGATCATCTGCTCGAACACCATCCCTTGGCTTGTCTGCATACCGTCGCAGAACTGGGAACTTGGCTCCGGACAAACGCCTGATCTGCGACAGCACCGATCTTGTGGAGGCAGGCAAAAGGGCTTCCGATTCACGCACAACCAGCGGCAGAGCGAGGCGGATGCCTTTGCCGTTCGCTCTCGTTGGAAGGTCCTCGGCTACATCAACGAATGCGGCCACATTCCCGCAGAACTTGATTGGCTGCTGGGGGAGTTCTTCGATAATTCCAAGTTATACTTGATCTGCTCGGTTAATGGCGTGCTTTATGCTCTGGACTCGGGTCGGTGCCTTGGCGGGCGCTGTCAAGGCAAGGTCCTGGCGGCGCTTGCGGTCGACGAGGCTGATGGTCAGCTCTTTTTGGTACACGAAAGCGTTCATGGATAATCTCCAAGCCCCGAACAATTCCCCAGACTGGGAGCGGAAAACGCTCGAGAAGCTGTTGTTCGCGACACTTCAAGAACAGAGGAACCGGCGGCGTTGGGGAATCTTCTTCAAGTTCCTCGGTTTCGGCTATCTTGCTCTGGTTCTCGTTGTGCTGGTCGACTGGGGAACCGAGGCAACGCATCAGGAGCGCCATACCGCATTGATCAACGTGACCGGCATGATCGAATCGAAAGGCGCGTCCAATGCCGAACAGATGATCGAATCGCTGCAAAGCGCGTTCAAGGAAAAGAACGTTGCCGGGGTGATCCTGCGCATCAACAGTCCGGGTGGCAGCCCCGTTCAGGCCGGTATCATTAATGACGAGATTCGCCGGCTTCGCGCGAAACACCCCGAGACACCGCTCTACGCAGTTGTTGAGGATGTCTGCGCCTCAGGCGGTTACTACGTGGCTGCGGCGGCTGACAGGATCTATGTCAACAAAGCCAGCATCGTCGGATCAATCGGCGTCCTGATGGACGGCTTCGGCTTTACCGGAACGATGGAAAAAGTGGGTGTAGATCGGCGCCTGCTGACGGCGGGCAACAACAAAGGATTTCTTGACCCGTTCTCGCCACAGAATCCGAATCAGACAGCGCACGCACAGGTTATGCTCGATGACATCCACCAGCAGTTCATCGACGTGGTCAAGACCGGCCGTGGTGCGCGTCTCAAGGAAACCCCGGAAATGTTCTCGGGGCTGATGTGGACCGGTGACCAGAGCGTCAAGCTCGGTCTGGCCGATGATTTCGGCAGCGTCGATTCGGTCGCGCGCGACGTGATCAAGGCCGAGAAGGTGCTCGATTATTCGGTCAAGGACAATATCGCCGAGCGCTTTGCCAGGCGCCTCGGGGCTGGCGCCGTCAACAGCCTGTGGAAAGGGTTTGCCGAGACCTCGGCTGGCGTCAGCCTGCGCTGAAGCCGCTTAGGCCAGCAGCAGGAACACCGTTGGACGCCGCTCGATATCGGGCAGCGTTTGACTTTTCCATTGCTGTATCGTCCGTGTCACGACCGATTCACCCGGCAGCGTGAGATCTGTGGCCAGGGTCAGGCGGGTTGCCGGATCGCAGACCTGCAGGGCGGTTGCGAGAAACTGCCGGTTTCGGTAGGGTGTCTCGATGCAGATTTGCGTTTGCTGCCGTCGTCGCGACTCGCTCTCGAGGTTCCGCAATGCTTTTGCGCGCTCGCTTTCCCTTGTCGGAAGATATCCGTTGAAGGCGAAACTCTGTCCGTTCAGGCCGGAAGCCATCAGCGCCAGCAGCAGCGACGAAGGGCCGATCAGCGGGACGACGCGGATATTTTCCTGCTGGGCGAGCGCCACCAGGTTGGCCCCGGGGTCAGCCACTGCCGGGCAGCCCGCTTCCGAGAGCAGGCCGACGTCATGGCCAGCGCGCAATGGAAGCAGCAGGCGCTCCAGAGCTTCCGGCTGGGTGTGCTCGTTGAGATCGGCAAGCTGCAATTCCTGCAACGGCACGTCGGTGGCGACCGCCTTCAGGAAGGCACGGGCACTCTTCGGCTGTTCCACGATGAAGTGGGCGAGTGGACGCACGGCAGACAGCACGCTCGCCGGTAGAGATTCCTCAAGAGGTGCTGGGCCGAGCGGCACAGGTATCAGATAGAGCGTTCCGGCCATCAGGGAAGTGCCACGCCATGATTTCGCAGCAAGGTGCAAAGCGCGATGAGGGGCAGGCCGATCAGCGCACTCGGATCATCACCGGCGATACGGCTCAGGAGCGCGATCCCGAGACCTTCCGACCTGGCTGATCCGGCGCAATCATAGGCCGACTCGCGGCGCAGGTAACGTTCGATCTCTTCCTCCGTCAGGTCGCGGAAGGTGACCAGGGTTGGGACACCACAAACCTCGACGACGCCGGTGCGGGCGTTGTAGAGGCAGAGACCGGTATAGAAATTGACCGTCTTTCCCGAGAGGGTGCGCAATTGCTCGGCTGCGCGCTTGTGGCTTCCCGGCTTGCCGTAGATTAGGCCGTCGACCGTGGCCACCTGGTCACTGCCTATGATCAGGGCGTCGGGATGGGCGCTGGCGACGGCCTGGGCCTTGGCTTCGGCAAGGCGCAATGCCATTGCTTGAGGACTCTCGCCGAGGATACGACTTTCGTCGGTTTGCGGGCTGGCGACTTCGAACGGCAAGCCGAGGCGGTCCAACAATTCGCGGCGATATGGGGACGTCGATGCAAGAATCAGGGTCTGTGACATAAAAGCTCCAATACAACAAGGTGTTGCCGCAGTTTCTTGAAGTAGCACTTTGTTTTGACTTGACGGGCGAGAAATAATATCATTGCGCGTTTTAGTCGCAACAGTTTGAGATTGAAAAGGATTTTGGACGCATTCGCGTTTTCCCGGGAAGGCCGTGTTCTTGAAGGAACGCTGGCGCTGTCCAGCCTTGAACGCCTGCATGACCTGCTGGCGGAGATGGCTGGAGAAGTGAGCTTTTGCATCAGCGGGCTGATTGGGGAACGGGGAGAGTCGATGCTGCATCTGGAGGTTTCGGGGTCGCTCCCGCTGGCCTGTCAGCGCTGTCTCGAGGCCGTTCCTTTCGAGCTCGATGTCGACATTCTTCTGGAACTACTTCCTGAAGGTGCCGAGATGTCGCAGGACGAGCTGGAAGACGACACCCGTGATTTCCTGCCGGTGGCGGGCAAACTGGATGTGGCTGAATTGGTCGAGGACGAAATCCTCCTCGTCCTGCCGGTTGCACCAAGGCATGAAAGATGTGGTTTGCCGGGCACGGCCGATGCAGGCGAGCGGATTCATCCGTTCGCACAGTTGGCCGGACTCGGACGCAAGCCGAACTGATTTTTTTGGAGTAATGAAATGGCTGTTCAACAGAACAAGAAATCCCCTTCCAAGCGTGGCATGCATCGCGCTCACGACTTTCTGTCTAATCCGCCGCTGGCCGTCGAGCCAACCACCGGCGAAGTGCATCTGCGCCACCATATTTCGCCGAACGGCGTTTATCGCGGCAAGAAGGTTCTCAAGGCCAAGGGCGAGTGATCGTTCAATGAAGGGCAGGGGGTCCGTCCCGGGTCGCCTGCCTTTTATTTTGCCATGACAGCCCGCATCGCCATCGATTGCATGGGAGGAGACCACGGACCGTCGGTGACGGTGCCGGCGTCCCTGCGTTTTCTCGAAGGCCATCCAGCCGCCAGCCTGATTCTCGTCGGCCGCGAGGAGGTGCTGCAACCGCTGTTGGGCAAATGGGCCACGAATTCCCGCCTGCGCGTCGTCCACGCTTCGGAAGTTGTGGAGATGCACGAATCGCCAGCGCTTGCATTGCGCAACAAGAAGGATTCGTCGATGCGGGTGGCAATCAACCTCGTCAAGAATGGCGAGGTCGATGCCTGCGTGTCGGCGGGCAACACCGGCGCGCTGATGGCGATTTCCCGGTTTGTCTTGAAGATGATGCCGGGAATCGAGCGACCGGCAATCTGTGCCGCCGTGCCAACAGCCAAAGGGCATACCCACATGCTCGACCTCGGCGCCAACGTCGATTGTGGACCGCAGCATCTGCTCCAGTTTGGCATCATGGGCGCCATGCTCGTCGCCGCGATGGAGCACAGCGATCGCCCGACGGTCGGCATCCTCAATATCGGCGAGGAAGAAATCAAGGGCAACGAGGCGGTCAAGGCCGCCGCCGAGCTTCTTCGCGCGTCGGATCTCAATTTTATCGGCAACGTCGAAGGCGACGGCATCTACAAGGGCAATGCCGATGTCGTCGTCTGCGACGGCTTTGTCGGCAACGTTGCCCTGAAGGCGTCTGAGGGCCTGGCGCAGATGCTGGGTTCCTCGCTGCGCGGCGAGTTCAAGCGCAACTGGCTGACCAAGCTGGCGGCCGTCATCGC
The DNA here is from genome assembly GCA_016722705.1 of Candidatus Dechloromonas phosphoritropha. Lineage (NCBI taxonomy): Bacteria > Pseudomonadati > Pseudomonadota > Betaproteobacteria > Rhodocyclales > Azonexaceae > Dechloromonas > Candidatus Dechloromonas phosphoritropha. The sequence continues at coordinate 140,023 of JADKGN010000001.1, forward strand.
CATGTCCGTTCTCAACAACTTCAAGCAACGCTTCGACCATCGCCGTTACAACGGGGCCATCCTGCTGGGCCTGCGTGGCATTTCGGTCAAGAGCCACGGTTCGGCCGATGCCTTCGCCTTTGGCTACGCGATTGCCCGTGCCTACGACGCTGCCGAGAACCGCGTCCTCGAGCGGATCGCCGCGCGCATCGCGTTAACTGCTGATGCGCGGGTTACCAGAGCCGAGGAGATCGCCTGAATGTATGCGCGACTGACAGGCACCGGCAGTTGCCTTCCCGGCAATCCAGTCAGCAACGATGAACTCGTGGCGCGCGGGATTGATAGCAATGATGAATGGATCGTTTCGCGTACCGGCATTCGCAGTCGGTACCTGGCGACGCCAGGAACGACCTCGAGCGAGTTGGGCCTGGTCGCCGCGCAACAGGCGCTGGAAATGGCCGGCATTGCGGCCAGTGACATTGACCTGATCATCGTCGCCACATCGACTCCGGATTTCATCTTTCCCAGTACCGCCTGCCTGATCCAGGACAGGCTGGGCAGCAGCAGGGGCGCTGCCGCGTTCGACGTCCAGGCTGTTTGCAGTGGCTTTGTCTACGCTCTGGGGATCGCCGAGAAGTTTATCCGCTCGGGCAGCCACAGCAAGGCGCTGGTTATCGGTGCCGAAGTATTTTCGCGGATTCTCGACTGGAAAGATCGCGGTACCTGCGTGCTTTTCGGCGACGGCGCCGGCGCGGTGGTCCTCGTGGCTGCGGAGATGCCCGGGATCCTTGCCACAGCGATGCATGCCGATGGCAGTCAAAATGGCATCCTGAACGTTCCGGGTCAGGTTTGTGGGGGCCAGGTGACTGGCGACCCATTCCTGCGCATGGACGGTCCGGCGGTGTTCAAGTTCGCCGTGCGAGTTCTGGCCGAGGTCGCCGAAGAAGTGTGTCTGGGGGCGGGTATCCACACCAGCGCGGTAGACTGGCTGATTCCGCATCAGGCAAATATTCGTATCATGGACGCCACGGCCAGGAAACTCGGTGTTGACCGCGGCAGGGTGATTGTCACCGTCGATCGGCATGGCAACACTTCCGCCGCTTCGGTTCCGCTGGCGCTTGACGAAGCGGTCCGTGACGGACGCATCCGGACGGGGCAACGGGTGCTGCTGGAAGGCGTCGGCGGTGGCTTCACTTGGGGTGCTGCCCTGCTCGAATTCTGATCCGGGAGAGGGAAAGGATGTCATTCGCTATCGTGTTTCCAGGCCAGGGCTCCCAGAGCGTTGGCATGATGGCTGCCTACGGCGATTCCGCCGTGGTGCGCGCAACCTTCGATGACGCTTCCAGCGCCCTCGGCGATGACTTGTGGACAATGGTCGCCGACGGTCCGGCGGAAGTCCTTGCCCAGACGGTGAATACGCAGCCGGTCATGCTGACCGCCGGCATCGCTGCCTGGCGGCTTTGGCGGGAGAGGGGCGGTCGCATGCCCGCTGTCGTTGCCGGTCATAGTCTCGGCGAGTATTCGGCGCTGGTTGCCGCCAATGTCATCGAACTCAAGGATGCTGTGCCTCTCGTTCGGCTACGCGCGGCCGCCATGCAGGAGGCCGTTCCGGTCGGAACGGGTGCGATGGCCGCCATCCTTGGCCTCGATGATGCAGGCGTCGCTGCCGCCTGTGTCGAAGCCGCCCAGGGCGAGGTTGTCGAGCCGGTCAATTTCAATGCCAGCGGTCAGACGGTCATTGCGGGGCACAAGAATGCCGTCGAGCGCGCCATGGAATCCTGCAAGGCGCGTGGCGCCAGGATGGCCAAGGCGCTGCCGGTTTCCGCACCCTTTCATTCGTCGCTGATCCGTCCGGCAGCCGACAAGCTGGCGGCGCGTCTGGCCGAACTGGATTTCCGAAGGCCGGTTGTTCCGCTGATCAATAATGTCGATGTCGCCATCGAGAGTGATCCGGCGCGCATCAAGGATGCGCTGGTCCGTCAGACCTACAACCCAGTACGCTGGGTCGAGACCATCCGGAAAATGGCGAACTGTGGCGTGTCGACCGTAGCCGAGTGTGGTCCGGGCAAGGTGCTGGCCGGCCTGACCAAGCGCTGCGCCGATGGCGTTGCCGGTATAGCGCTGGTGGATGCCGCTTCCATCGAAGCCAACCTTGGTCTGGAGTAGACCATCATGCTGAACGACAAGATCGCTTTCGTTACCGGCGCCACGCGCGGCATCGGTCGGGCCATTGCGCTGGAACTTGGCAAGCGGGGCGCGACCGTGATCGGCACGGCGACCAGCGAAGACGGTGCCGCCAGGATTTCCGCCTATCTCGCCGAAGCTGGCGTCAGGGGCAAGGGAGTCACGCTTGACGTCACCGATGCCGCCCGGATCGATGGTGTTCTGGCCGATGTCGCCAAGGAATTCGGGGCCATCACCATTCTTGTCAACAATGCCGGGATCACCCGTGACAACCTGGCGATGCGCATGGGTGACGACGAGTGGGACGCCGTGATCGATACCAACCTGAAGGCGGTCTTCCGTGTAACGCGCGGTGTCACGCGCGGAATGATAAAGGCGCGCTTCGGACGCGTGGTCAATATCACTTCGGTTGTCGGCCATTCCGGCAATCCGGGCCAGGCCAACTATTGCGCCGCGAAGGCTGGCGTAGCTGGCTTGACTCGTTCGCTGGCACGGGAGCTTGGCAGCCGCAACATCACGGTGAACTGCGTCGCGCCGGGCTTCATCGCGACCGACATGACGCATGCCTTGACCGAAGAGCAGAAGCAGGCCATGCTGGCTGCCATTCCGCTTGGTCGTGCCGGCACCCCTGACGATATTGCCGGCGCCGTGAGTTTTCTTGCATCGCCCGCAGCCGCCTATGTTACGGGCACAACAGTGCATGTCAATGGTGGCATGTTCATGGATTGATTTCGCTAAGCTCGGGCTTTTGATAAACTAGCAACGTTTTTTTACGCACCCCCAAGAGGGAAGGAGTTTTTCTAATGGATAACATCGTAGAGCGCGTCAAGAAGATTGTCGCCGAGCAACTGGGCGTCAATGAAGCGGACATCAAGAACGAGTCCTCGTTCGTTGACGATCTCGGGGCGGATTCGCTGGACACCGTCGAACTGGTCATGGCGCTTGAAGAGGAATTCGAGTGCGAAATACCTGATGAACAGGCTGAAAAGATCACCACGGTCCAGCAGGCGGTCGACTATATCCTGGCCAACAAGGCCTGATTCATATCGCCTGATTCAGCGACAAGGCCGGCCCCATGGCCGGCCTTGCCGCATTTGCATTCGGAGTTTACCTTGACACGTCGCAGAGTCGTCATCACCGGTCTGGGTCTGATTAGCCCGGTCGGAAACACTGTCGAAGAGGCTTGGCAGAACATTCTGGCTGGCCGTTCCGGCATTGCCCATGTCACCAAGTTCGATACCACCACCTTCCCGGTTCGGATTGCCGGCGAGGTCAGGAACTTTGACATCACCACCTATATTTCGGCCAAGGACGCGCGCCGGATGGATACTTTCATCCATTTTGGCATGGCGGCGGGGATTCAGGCGGTACGTGACGCCGGTCTTGACCAGGAAGGTTCCGCCGACCCGGAGCGTATTGGAGTTTCGATCGGTTCCGGCATCGGCGGCCTGCCTCTGATCGAGGTGACCAAGGACGATTACAATGCCGGCGGCGTCCGCAAGGTATCGCCCTTCTTTGTCCCCGGCTCGATCATTAACATGATCTCCGGCAATCTGTCGATCCTGTACGGCTTCAAAGGTCCGAACATTTCCTTGGTGACCGCGTGCTCGACAGGCACCCATTCAGTCGGCGAAGCCTCCCGTATCATCGAATATGGCGACGCCGACATTATGGTCGCCGGCGGCGCCGAATCGACCGTGTCACCGCTTGGCATGGGCGGATTCTGCTCTGCCCGCGCGTTGTCAACCCGTAACGATGACCCGACGACGGCCAGTCGGCCGTGGGACAAGGATCGTGACGGCTTCGTGCTCGGCGAAGGCGCTGGCTGCATGGTGCTAGAGGAGTACGAACACGCCCGGGCGCGTGGTGCCAGAATTTACGCCGAAGTTGCCGGTTATGGCATGAGCGCCGATGCCTACCACATGACACAGCCGGCCGAGAGCGGTGATGGTGCCCGGCGCTGCATGCTGGCAGCGCTCAAGAATGCCGGGCTGTCTCCTTCTGACATCCAGTATGTCAATGCCCACGGCACCTCGACACCGCTTGGCGACGTCGCCGAGACGATGGCGGTCAAGGCGGCTTTTGGCGATGCCGTCAAGAACGTGGTGGTCAATTCGACCAAGTCGATGACTGGCCACCTGCTCGGCGCAGCCGGCGGCATCGAGGCGGTCTTTACCACGCTGGCTATCCACAACCAGATCTCGCCGCCGACCATCAACATCTTCAACCAGGACGAGCGCTGCGACCTCGACTATTGCGCGAACAAGGCCCGCCCGATGAAAATCGATGCCGCGCTTTCGAACTCGTTCGGCTTTGGCGGTACCAACGGCACGGTTGCACTCAAGCGCATCTGATCTGACGGAAGGCGATGGCAGCCGGCGGGGAACCGTGCAGTTTCCGATAGTCGTCGGCCTGCGCCGTTCTCGTATCGTCGACGGCATCCTGCTTGTTTCGACCGTGATCGGCCTGCTTACGCTGGTATTTACAAACTGGTCTCTAGTCACTTCCTGCCTGCTCGCGGTCGCGACCACGATTGTGGCGTTCTTTGCGGCGCGGGCAATGAGCCCACAATTCCGGACCTTGCGCATCGATGAAAACGGACATATCAGTTGTCTGCCCTTCGGTGCCTCGGAATTTGCCCCTGTTCGCCTGTTGCCCGGTGCTACGGCGCATCCCTGGCTGACGGTCATGCGTCTTGCTCAGGTGGAGGGAACGTGGCTCATGGTAGTGGCACCTGATTCCGTCGCGCCCGAGGAATTCCGACGTCTGCGGGTCTGGTTGCGCTGGCATGGGCCAGTTAGCGACGGCTCCGACGATTTCTGAGAATCGTGCTTTTCGCATGCGGTAGCGTTTCCGGATAATCGCGTGAAAAGTGCAGGCCACGACTTTCCTTGCGCCGCATCGCGCAACGGATGATCAGGTCGGCGGTGACGACCAGATTGCGCAGTTCGATCAGGTCATGACTGACCCGGAAGTTGGCGTAGAACTCCTCGATTTCCCACTTCAGCAAGCGGATGCGATTCTGAGCGCGCTTGAGCCGTTTGGTGGTGCGGACGATGCCGACGTAGTCCCACATGAAGCGGCGCAACTCGTCCCAGTTGTGGGAAATGACCACTTCCTCGTCGGCATTGGTGACCCGGCTTTCATCCCAATGGGGTAACCGGGGAGGGCGGGCGGTCTTGCGGCTCAGGATATCGTTGACCGCAGCTTCGGCGAGAACCAGACATTCGAGCAGTGAGTTCGAGGCCAGTCGATTGGCCCCATGGAGACCGGTACATGAGGCTTCGCCGACGACATACAGGCTCTTGACGTCAGTGCGCCCGCGCAGGTCGCTGATAATGCCGCCGCAGGTGTAGTGGGCTGCGGGAACCACGGGAATCGGCTCACTGGCGATATCGATACCCAGTTCGAGGCAACGGGAATGGATATTCGGGAAATGCGCCCGGATGAATTCCGCGCCCTTGTGGGTAATGTCCAGATAGACGCAGTCCAGGCCGCGCTTCTTCATTTCGAAGTCGATGGCGCGGGCGACGATGTCACGCGGCGCGAGTTCGGCGCGTTCGTCATGGCTGGGCATGAAGCGGGTGCCGTCGGGCAGGCGGAGCAGGCCTCCTTCGCCGCGCACCGCTTCGGAAATCAGAAAGGACTTGGCCTGCGGGTGAAACAGGCATGTCGGGTGGAACTGGATGAATTCCATGTTGGCAACGCGGCAGCCGGCCCGCCAGGCCATGGCAATTCCGTCGCCGGTGGAGGTATCGGGGTTTGTCGGGTACAGGTAGACCTTGCCGGCGCCTCCGGTCGCGATCAGGGTATTGGAAGCGCTGATGGTGATGACATTTCCGTCATGATTATCGAGAACGTGCGCTCCGAAACAGCGGTTCTCGCCAGTACCCAGTTTTGTGCCGGTAATCAGGTCGATCGCGATATGATTTTCAAGGACCTTGATGTTGGGGGTGGCGCGGACTTGGCGCGTCAGCGTTCCCTGCACCGCCGATCCGGTTGCATCGGCAACGTGAATCACCCGACGCGCGCTGTGCCCCCCTTCGCGGGTCAGGTGGTATCCCGATTCATCCTCGGTGAAGGGAACGCCCTGGGCAATCAGCCATTCGATCGCACGGCGCCCGTTTTCGACGACGAACCGGGTCGCCTTCTCATCATTGAGCCAGGCGCCGGCGACCAGTGTGTCCCGGACATGCGCGTCGATCGAATCTTGACTATCGAGAACTGCTGCGATTCCGCCTTGCGCCCAGCCGGATGCAGAATCCTCGAGTCCGCGCTTGCTGACCAGCACTACCTGGCAATGCCTCGCCAGTCGGAGCGCGGCTGATTGTCCGGCCAGACCACTGCCGATGATTAGGACATCAAAATTGTGCAACGCTCTTCTCTGGCGAAATTGCTCGAAGCCAAATATAGCATGGCGAAAAAGATTCTTGCCGTTACAGATGGTCACAATTAATGGCAATTACGTATCCGCCTGAGTAATTTGGCTGGGATATACTCCATCTAACAAAGAGACCGGTGAAAACCTGACAGAGCATGCAAGAGCTTATGAGCGAGCGCGAAGTCGACCAGATACTGGTCCAGCGGGCGCAAGCTGGCGATCAAAGCGCCTTCGATCAGTTGGTGAGCAAGTATCAGCGCAAACTGGGACGCCTGCTTTCGCGATTCATTCGCGACTCCGCAGAAGTCGAGGATGTGACGCAGGAGGCCTTCATCAAGGCCTATCGTGCCTTGCCGTCATTTCGCGGCGACAGTGCGTTCTACACTTGGCTGTACCGAATCGGCATCAACACGGCCAAGAACTACCTGGTTGCCCAAGGCCGGCGCGCGCCAACGTCGACCCAGTTCGACAGCGAGGAAGCCGAGACCTTCGAGTCCGCTGATCAATTGCGCGACATCAATACCCCGGAAAGTCTTCTGATGTCGAAACAGATCGGCGAAACCGTCAACGCCGCCATCGATGCACTGCCCGAAGAGTTGCGCAGGGCGATCGTCTTGCGTGAAATTGACGGGCTGTCCTACGAGGAGATCGCCGAAATGATGGATTGTCCAATCGGCACCGTCCGCTCGCGAATCTTCCGCGCCCGTGAGGCGGTGGCGCTCAAATTGCGGCCCCTCCTCGATGTCGCGCCGGATCGCCGCTGGTAATCGATGAATTCCGAACTTAGCACGGTCCGTGCCGTCGTCCGTGAGGTCAATCAAGCCGGTACCCTGGTCGAGGTACAAGAGCAGAGAGGCTGCGGGCGCTGCCATGAACCGGGTGGCTGCGGCGGTCAGCAGTTGACCCAGATATTCTGTTCCACGCCGAAAACCTATCGCGTCGCCAACGCAATCGGAGCCGTGCTCGGTGATCGTGTGACAATAGCGATATCGGCGGGCAGCGTCCGGCGGAGCGCGAATTTGGCCTATGTTCTGCCGTTGACCGCAACCATCGCCGGCGCCATGCTCGGGATGCTTCTCGGAGACGATCCGGGCGCGATGCTTGGTGGCCTGGCCGGGTTGCTTGTCGCGTTTCTTCATGTTCGTCACCGTGCGGCAGCGGGCACTGGTTTTCCCGCAAATCATCCCCATATCGTTGCCCGTTCGTCTTAAACAATTCAGGAGGCACCCGCCAATGAAACGTTTTCTGGCTCTCTTGTCATTCGTTCTTGTTTCTTCAGTGGCGCTTGCGCAGACCCGCGGTCTGCCCGACTTCACCGATCTGGCCGAGAAACAGGGACCGGCCGTCGTCAATATCAGCACGACACAAGTAATGCGCGGCAACCAGGGGACGCCTTTTCCGTTCGACGAGAGCGACCCTGCTTTCGAGTTCTTCAAGCGCTTCATTCCCCGCGGACCGGGAGGCAGCACGCCGCGTGAGTTCGAAAACAAGTCGCTTGGGTCAGGCTTCATCGTGAGCCAGGACGGCTATATCCTGACCAATGCCCATGTCGTCGACGGCGCGGATGAAGTGACGGTTCGCCTGACCGACAAGCGCGAATTCAAGGCACGGACCATCGGTGCCGACAAACGCAGCGATGTCGCACTGATCAAGATCGAGGCGGCCGGGCTTCCCGCCGTAAGACTGGGCGACCCGGCACAATTGAAAGTGGGCGAATGGGTGGTTGCCATTGGTTCGCCGTTCGGTTTCGACAATTCGGTGACGGCGGGTATCGTTTCGGCCAAGGGCCGTTCATTGCCGCAGGAAAACTACGTCCCCTTCATTCAGACGGATGTCGCGATCAACCCCGGAAATTCCGGCGGCCCGTTGTTCAACATGCGCGGCGAGGTGGTCGGCATCAATTCACAGATTTACAGTCGCAGCGGCGGCTACATGGGCGTTTCGTTCGCCATTCCGATTGATGTGGCGATGGAAATTCAGAACCAGTTGCGTGTTTCGGGCAAAGTCAGCCGCGGTCGCCTCGGTGTCGTGATTCAGGAAGTCAGCAAGGAACTGGCGGAGTCACTCGCGCTGAGCAAGCCGATGGGCGCCGTCGTCAATGCGGTCGAAAAGGGCGGGCCGGCCGACAAGGCGGGACTTGAGCCGGGTGACGTCATCCTCAAGTTCGATGGCAAGCCGATCAATGCTTCCGCCGACCTCCCACGCATGGTGGGTGCAACCAAGCCGGGAACCCGATCGACGGTTCAGGTCTGGCGTAAAGGCGCAACCCGCGACATTACCGTAACCGTGGGCGAGATGAGCGACGAGAAGGTGGCTTCCAGTCGCCCTTCCCGTGGTGGCAAGCCCGCGGAACAGCAGGCCAATCGCCTCGGACTGGTGGTGACCGAACTGACCACGGAGCAAAAGCGCGACCTCAAGATGTCCTCAGGCCTGCTGATCCAGGATGTTCGCGGCGCCAACGCGCGGGCCGATCTGCGTGCCGGCGATATCATCATCGCGCTGATCAGCAAGGGGGCAACGACCGAAGTCACGACAGTCCAGCAATTCAACAAGCTGCTGGCGCAGTTCGAAAAGGGCAGCAACATCACGCTCCTGGTCCGCCGTGGCGAGATGCAGACTTTCGTGACCATCAAGGGTCTCAATGGCAATTGACCTGACGCTTCTCAGCCGGAGTTACTGCCACCTTTGTCAAGAGATGGAGGTGGCTTTGCGACCGCTGGCAGAAGAATTTGGCGCTTCGGTGACGGTTCTCGATGTCGATTCCGATCCCCAGCTCGAAGCCAGCTATGATGAGCTGGTACCCGTTCTGCTGCATGGTGAAAGCGAAATCTGCCATTACTTTCTGGACGAGGCCAAAACCCGTGAATATTTGGCTGGAATCCGCTAGAATCCGAGGTCTTCTGAACAAGGAAGGGCGCCGCAAAAGCGCCCTTTTTTAATCGCATCAATGGATCACATCCGCAATTTTTCCATAATCGCCCATATCGACCACGGCAAGTCGACGCTTGCCGATCGCATCATTCATCTCTGTGGCGGGCTATCGGACCGCGAGATGGAGGCCCAGGTGCTCGATTCGATGGATATCGAACGCGAGCGAGGCATCACCATCAAGGCCCAGACCGCGGCACTGCAATATAAGGCGCGTGACGGCAAGGTCACAATCTGAACCTGATCGATACGCCGGGGCACGTTGACTTCTCGTATGAGGTCTCGCGTTCATTGTCTGCCTGCGAAGGTGCTCTTCTGGTTGTCGACGCGTCGCAAGGTGTCGAGGCGCAGACCGTGGCCAACTGTTACACGGCGCTTGAACTCGACGTCGAGGTCATACCGGTGCTGAACAAGATCGACCTTCCCTCCGCGGACCCCGATAACGCGCGACAGGAGATCGAGGATGTGATCGGCATCGACGCAACCGACGCCGTCCTCGCGTCGGCCAAGACGGGCCGGGGGGTTGACGACATCCTCGAAGCGGTGATTGCCCGCATTCCGCCGCCCAGGGGCGATCCGGAAGGGCCGCTCAAGGCCTTGATAATCGACTCTTGGTTCGACAACTATGTCGGCGTCGTCATGCTGGTGCGTATGGTTGACGGCATTATGCGCCCGAAGGACAAGCTTCTTTTCATGGCGAGCGGCGCCCAGCAGCTATGTGAACAGGTCGGCGTATTTTCCCCGAAGTCGGTTTCGCGCGAGGCGCTGCGTGCCGGCGAAGTCGGGTTCGTCATTGCCGGGATCAAGGAATTGCAGGCGGCCAAGGTCGGCGACACGATCACCCGGGTTGACCGCAAGGCGAGCAAACCCTTGCCGGGGTTCAAGGAAATCAAGCCGCAGGTGTTCGCCGGGCTCTACCCGGTCGAGTCCAATCAGTACGACTCCCTGCGCGAATCACTGGAAAAGCTGAAACTTAATGATGCTTCGCTGCACTACGAACCCGAAGTCTCGCAGGCGCTCGGCTTCGGTTTCCGCTGCGGATTTCTGGGCCTGCTGCACATGGAAATCGTGCAGGAGCGCCTGGAGCGCGAATTCGATCAGGATCTGATCACCACCGCGCCGACGGTCGTCACGAGGTGGTCATGCACGACGGCTCGGTCGTCCAGGTCGAAAATCCGGCCAAGCTGCCGGAACTGAACAAGGTCGAGGAGGTGCGCGAGCCGATCATCACCGCCACGATCTTCGTGCCTCAGGATTATCTGGGTAACGTCATCACGCTGTGCAACCAGAAGCGTGGCAATCAGATCGACATGCATTACCACGGTCGACAGGTAAAGCTGGTTTACGAAATCCCGATGGCCGAAGTTGTGATGGACTTCTTCGACCGCCTGAAGTCGTGCTCGAAGGGCTACGCGTCGCTCGACTACGAGTTCAGGGAATACCGCGCGGCGGATGTGGTCAAGCTGGATATTCTCATCAACAACGAGAAGGTGGACGCCCTGTCGCTGATCGTGCATCGCGCCAACTCGCAATATCGCGGCCGTGAACTGGCGTCCAAGATGCGCGAACTGATTCCCCGTCAGATGTACGACGTGGCGATTCAGGCTGCGATCGGATCGCATATCGTTGCCCGCGAGAACGTCAAGGCGATGCGCAAGGACGTGCTGGCCAAGTGCTATGGCGGTGACATCACACGCAAGAGAAAACTTCTGGAAAAACAGAAGGCCGGCAAGAAACGCATGAAGCAGGTCGGCAGCGTGGAAATTCCGCAGGAGGCCTTCCTCGCCATCCTGCGTGTCGATAGCTGAGATTTCAACGAATGAATTTTGCCCTTATCCTCTTCGTGCTGACGGTCGTGACCGGTGTGCTCTATGCGGTCGACGTGCTGAAATTCCGGAAATTGCGTGAGCGGAAGTACGCGTCCTTTTATGGCTTGACCAGCAAGCCCTTCCTGGCAAACCCCGATGCGAAGTTCTATTTCGCCAGTGAGGCACATCTGCGCGCCACGGCGTATCTCGAGTACGGCATGCAGCAGAATGAAGGCTTTGTCGTCATTACCGGGGAATTGGGCACGGGCAAGACGACGATCATTCGCAGGATGCTCGATAGTCTCGATCCGGACAAGGTAATCGCGGCGCATCTCGTGAGTGCCCGGGGCGATGCCGACAACACCTTGCGTCTTGTCGGCGCCGCGTTCGGAATTCACACCAAGGGTGTCGAGAAATCCGACGTCCTGCAGTCCCTTGAAGCTTTCCTGATCGGCCTGACAAGTAAGGGCAAGTGCTGCCTGCTGATCGTAGACGAGGCGCAGAATCTGACTGTCAAGGCCGTCGAGGAATTGCGCACGCTTTCCAACTTTCAGTTCGGCAACCAGCCCCTGCTGCGTAGTTTTCTCGTCGCGCAACCCGAATTCCGTGAACTCCTGCAAAGTCCCCAATTGACGCAGTTCAGGCAGCGGATCATTGCCTCCTTCCACATCGAGCCGATGAGCGAGGCGGAGATGCGCGGCTACATCGAGCACCGGCTCAATAGCGCTGGCGCCAAAGGGTGTCCCACCTTCACTCCGGACAGTTTTGCGGCACTATTCAAGGCCACGAGCGGGATTCCCCGGCGTATCAATTCTCTTTGCGATCATTTGCTGCTGTTTGGCTATCTCAACAACAAGAAGGAATTCAGCGCCAGGGACGTCGAGGAGGTTGCCCGAAAAGCCACGGATACTCGAGGTTCATCATCGGGCAGGGCACAGAGCATAGAAAGCCGAACCTCCGGATCGGGATCGAAGCCGGCCCCGGCCGATCGGGATCTGGATGCGCAAGATGAGCACAGTCAAGCCAAGGAGCCGCTGTGGGTGGAATGGGGCGCCAGTTTCTTCCCGGTCATCCTGATTGTCTTCTTTCTGCGCTCCTTTCTTTTCGAGCCGTTCAAGATCCCCTCGGGATCCATGATTCCGACCTTGCAGATCGGAGACTTCATTCTCGTCAACAAGTTCATCTACGGCATCCGGCTGCCGGTGATCAACACGAAGATAATCGACATCAGTTCGCCGCAGCGGGGCGACGTGATGGTTTTCCGCTACCCGGAAGACCCGTCGCTCGACTACATCAAGCGCGTCATCGGGCTGCCGGGCGATACGGTTGCCTATCAGAACAAGCGTCTGAGCATCAACGGTGAGGCCGTCGAAACGACCAAGGTTCTCGACTACCATCATCCGGAACGCCTCTACTACTCGGAACAATATGTCGTTAGAATGGGCGATCTTGAGTACAGGTACCTGAACGACAGTGATGCGCCGGTGTTCATCCCCGATGCGAGCCGATTTCCGTATAGGGACAATTGCACCTACAACGCGGCCGGTGTCATCTGCAAGGTGCCCGCCGGGCATTACTTCATGATGGGCGATAACCGTGACAACAGCCGTGACAGTCGATTCTGGGGTTTTGTCCCAGAGCAGAACATTGTGGGCAAGGCATTCTTTATCTGGTTGAACCTGAGCAGTCCCAGCCGGATTGGTTCCTTCAAGTAGGAGAAAAAATGAAATATCAACGTGGGGTGGCTCTTTCGGGGCTCATTTTCTGGGGCATCGTGATAATGCTGGTGGCCGTGCTGGGGATGAAGGTAGTGCCGACAACGATCGAGTATTACAAGATTCTCAAGGATATCAAGGCAACGGTTAACAAGGTGGGTCCTGACGCGACGGTTGCCGACGTCAGAAAGACTTTCGACAATTTCGCCAATATCGATCAGCTCGACTTCACGCCGGAACAACTTGATATTTCCAAGGATCAAGGCAAGATCGTGGTCTCGTTCGACTACGACAAGCGTATCCCGTTGTTCGGCAACGTCAGTCTGATGATCAACTACAAAGGTTCGACTGCCGACTGAGCGCCAGGTGATTGACTTGTCGACGCTGGCGTCGTCGTTGCGGCATGTCTTCGCCGATCGCGAGTTGCTGCAGACTGCTGTGACACATCGCAGCTTCGGTAACCACAACAACGAGCGGCTCGAATTCATTGGTGACGGCGTTCTCAACTGCGTGATCGCCGTTGCACTCTTCAGGCGCTATCCGGATCTGGCTGAGGGCGAACTTTCGCGGTTGCGTGCGACCCTGGTTTGTCAGGATGCGCTGCACAGGCTGGCCGTCACGCTGAATCTCGGCGGTTACCTGCGTCTGGGCGAGGGCGAACTGAAAAGTGGCGGCAACCAACGGCCATCAATACTTGCGGATACGCTGGAGGCGCTGATCGGAGCCGTCTATCTCGATGGTGGTTTCGAAGCGGCGCAAGCGGTCATCGCTCGCCTTTACGTCCCGTTGTTTGACGAACTGACGCCGGGGCAACCGAACAAGGATGCCAAGACATGCCTGCAGGAATGGTTGCAGGGGCGGAAAAAGCCGCTTCCACGCTATCAACTCATTGCAACCAGCGGCGCGGCTCATGAACAACGCTTCGAGGTCGCCTGCGAAATTGCAAATCCCGCCATGCGCACCATCGGACAGGGTGGCAGCCGCCGTCTGGCCGAGCAGGCCGCTGCCGACAACGCACTGAAAGCACTCAAGGCATGAAGAAGATCCGTTCCGGGTACATTGCCATCGTTGGCCGTCCCAACGTCGGCAAGTCAACGCTGCTCAACCATCTTGTCGGTGAGAAGATCAGTATCGTCTCGCGCAAGGCGCAAACCACCCGGCACCGAATCACCGGGATCGTCACCAACGACGATGCGCAATACGTTTTCGTCGATACGCCTGGCTTCCAGACCAGGTTTGCCAATGCCCTGAACCGGACAATGAATCGCGGCGTGACGCAGACACTGAGCGACGTCGATCTGGTGCTCTTCGTCATCGAGGCCGGCCGCTATGACGCCAAGGATCAGGCGGTGGTCAGGTTGTTGCCCAAGGACCGGCCGGTCATTCTGGTCATCAACAAGACCGACCAGTTGAAGGATCGAACAGCACTGCTGCCATTCATCGCTCAGGTCTCCGCGGAGCACGATTACGCTGCGGTGGTGCCGATCAGCGCGACCCGGGGTCGCCAGACCGCGGAACTGCTTGCCGAAGCACGCAAGCATCTGCCCAACGAAGGGTTGATGTTCCCGGAGGACGATCTGACCGACAAGAGCGAGCGCTTTCTTGCCGCCGAATACGTCCGGGAAAAGGTTTTCCGCCTCGTCGGCGACGAACTGCCCTATGCGACGACGGTCGAGATCGAGAAATTTGAAATCGAAGGCAATCTGCGGCGGATTTTCGCTGCAATCGTCGTCGACCGCGACAGCCACAAGGCGATCATTATCGGCAAGGGCGGCGAATCGCTCAAGCGGATCGCCAGTGAGGCCCGTCAGGACATGGAGCGCCTGTTCGGCGGCAAGGTCTATCTCGAGGTGTGGGTCAAGGTCAAATCCGGCTGGAACGACGACGAGCGCCTGCTGAAGAGCCTTGGTTACGAATGAATCTGCGCGGCAAAGTCGATGGCCAGCCAGCCTACGTCTTGCATGCATACCCGTTCCGGGAAACCAGTCTCATCGTCGAAGTGTTCTCCCGTGACTTCGGCCGCATGGCGCTGCTGGCACGCGGGGCGCGCCGCCCACGCTCGGCGATTCGCGGCCTGTTGATGGCGTTTCAGCCTCTTGAACTGGGCTGGGCCGGCAAGGGCGAAGTTCTCACCCTGATGAAGGCCGAATGGCAGGGCGGCCAACCCTTGCTGGCTGGCGCAGCCCTATTCTGTGGGTATTACCTCAACGAATTGCTGATGCACCTGCTGCCGCGCGAGGATGCCCACGAAAATCTCTTCGAGCGCTACACGGAAATGGTTTCGCGCCTGGCCGAGGATGCTGGCACCGGGGAGCGCGAGGCCGATCTGCGCCGCTTCGAGAAAGCGCTGTTGCAGGAACTTGGCTACGGACTGACCCTGAATCATGACAGCAGCGGCAAGGAAATCATTCCCGCAGCCCATTATACGTACCGCATGGAACAGGGCCCGGTCCGGCTGGAACATGCGGGTGCCGCCACCCAGGTGGTCAGCGGCAAGACCTTGCTCGATCTTGCGGCCGAGGATTTCTCGGATCCGCGATCGCGCGGCGAGGCCAAGCAACTGATGCGCACGCTGATGGCTTATTATCTTGGCGGCAAGGAGCTGGAAACGCGCAGGATATTCAAGGAGTTGCAGGAGTCATGATCGAACTCGGGGTCAATATCGACCATATCGCCACGCTGCGTCAGGCGCGCCGCACTTACGAACCTGACCCTGTCTGGGCCGCGGTCGAGGCTCATCTCGGCGGTGCCGACGGTATTACAGTTCATCTGCGTGAGGATCGACGTCACATTCAGGATGCGGATGTCCGTCGACTGCGCGATCTGACGCAGATCAAGCTCAATCTTGAAATGGCGGCGACCGATGAAATGGTCGGCATTGCCTGCGCGCTGAAACCGGAAATGGCGATGCTGGTGCCGGAAGGCCGTCATGAGGTGACCACCGAAGGCGGGCTCGATATCCTGGGTCAGGAAGCACGGCTGACCGATGTCATTGCCCGTCTCGCTGATGTTGGCATCATGACCAGCGTCTTCATCGATGCCGAGATTCCACAGATCGAGGCGGCGGCACGCATCGGTGCCCGCGTCTGTGAAATCCACACCGGACCCTACGCCCATGCCTTCCACGCCATGGGCCGCGACTTCGAAGCCCCGGCCGTCGTCGCCGAACTGGGCAAGATCCGTCAAGCAGGTCAGCGCGTTGGCAAGCTTGGCATGCGCTTCAATGCCGGCCATGCGCTCAATTACTACAACGTCCAGGCGGTCGCCCGGCTGGCCGGGGTGCGCGAACTGCACATTGGCCACGCCATCGTCAGCCGTGCCGTTTTTGTCGGGTTGCGCGAAGCGGTGCGTGAAATGAAGCAGTTGATGCGCGAAGCCGCCGAGCGCGGCGAATGATCCACGGCATCGGCACCGACATCGTTGCGGTGAAGCGCCTGCAAGGGATGTGGGAGCGGCATGGCGAAAGAGTGCTGGAAAAGCTGCTCGCGCCGCAAGAACTCGCGGAGTTCGCGGAGGCCGCCGCCAAGGCACGTTTTCTCGCCAAGCGCTTTGCGGCCAAGGAGGCGTTCTGCAAGGCGCTGGGCACCGGCGTGCGCCCGCCGGCTGTCCTGCCGGCCATTGCCGTCGCTCACGACAAACTTGGCAAGCCCATCCTCGCCTTCCGCGGTCAACTGGCTGAAATGATCGAAAACCAGGGACTTTCGGTTCACCTTTCGCTGAGCGATGAGGCGGAATACGCCATCGCCTATGTCATCGTGGAACGCCGATGAAACAACTCGCTTTCGGTCCGCTGATGATCGACATCGCCGGTACCCGACTCGCCGACCTCGATCGTGAGCGCCTCTGCCACCCGCTGGTTGGCGGGATCATCCTGTTCTCCCGGAACTACGAGAATCCCGAGCAACTGGAAGCACTGACCAGTGAAATCCACGCGCTGCGCAGCCCGTTCCTGATCGCTGTCGATCATGAAGGGGGCAGGGTGCAGCGCTTTCGCGATGGATTCACCAGGCTGCCAGCGATGGCTACCCTCGGACAACTGTGGGATCGACAACCCGAAGCCGCACGCGACGCAGCCCGCCATGTGGGCTATGTCCTCGCCGCCGAACTGCGCTCGCGCGGCGTCGATTACTCGTTTACGCCGGTCCTCGACCTCGACTACGGACCGTCGCGGGTCATCGGCGATCGCGCCTTGCATCGCCAGCCGGGTGCCGTCATCGCGCTGGCCCGAGCGCTGACCGCCGGCCTGCGTGAGGGCGGGATGGGCAACTGCGGCAAGCATTTCCCCGGACATGGTTACGTCATTCCCGACTCGCACGTTGAGCTTCCGGTTGATGACCGCAGCCTCGAGGCAATGCAGGACGACCTGCTTCCTTATCGCGAAGTCAACCTCGACGCGGTAATGGCCGCACACGTAATCTACAACTGTATGGATTGTAATACGGCTGTTTTTTCAAATAGATGGATAGAATATCTAAGAAACAACATTAAATTTAACGGCGTCGTTTTCACGGACGATCTCTCGATGCAAGGCGCCGGAGTGGTCGGTGGCATGCGCGATCGGGTCGATATGGCTTATCGTGCCGGTTGCGACATGTTGCTCGTGTGCAATTCCCCGGATGCGGTGGGCGAGGTCCTGGCTGACTGGCATCCGGAAGTCGATCCGACCAGAGGCAGGCGGGTCGAAGCCTTGTTGCCGAAGTTGCCAGCAATGGACTGGCAGGCGCTTCAGTCGGACCCGCGCTATCGCGCGGCGCGGGATGCCATTGGGCGATTGATGACCTGATCCACGAGGGATGTGCCGTCACCGGCAGATCCGGTGCTATAAATAAAAACGGGCAGCCGAAGCCGCCCGATCCACGCAACTCAAAGGTCGCTGATTACTTGGCGCGGCTCTTGTACTCGTCGGTCCGGGTATCGATCTCGATCTTGTCACCGATGCTGATGAAGGCCGGAACCGGCAATTCGAAGCCAGTGGTCAGGCGCGCTGGCTTCAATACCTTTCCAGAGGTGTCGCCCTTGACCGCGGGTTCGGTGTAAACGACTTCGCGGACCACGCTGTTCGGCAGTTCGACGGAAATCGCCTTACCGTCGTAGAAGACCACTTCGCAGGCCAGACCGTCCTCAAGATATTTGAGCGCGTCGACCATGTTTTCCGCTTCAACCTCGAACGGGTTGTACTCGGCGTCCATGAATACGTACATCGGATCGGCGAAGTAGGAATAAGTTACTTCCTTTTTCTCGAGGACGACCACCTCGAACTTGTCGTCGGCCCTGTAGACCGCTTCCGAAGCGGCGCCGCTCAAGAGGTTCTTGAGCTTCATCTTGACCACCGACGCATTTCGGCCGGATTTGCTGTACTCGGTCTTCTGAACGACAAGCGGGTTGGAACCAACCATGATGACGTTTCCTGAGCGGAGTTCCTGTGCGGTTTTCATTCGAAATTTCCAAATGCCGAAAAAAGTAAACTCAGAATTATACCTTGGTGGCACAGAACTTGACGAGGTCTGTGCACAGGTCGGGGCGCTCGGCAAGACCCTGGCTCCAGCGGCGGGTGTGTGCGGTGATTTCCATCCTCGCCGCGAGAAAATCCGCCCAGGCGCGACGAAGGTTGTCGGCTGAATTCCATGCCTTGAACAGGTTGACCGCGGCAGTCGCCGCGAGATGGTTCATCCCGGCGGTGTAGCGCCCGAGAAAGGCATCCAGCTTGACCAGATGGGCGCCGGCTTCCTGGACGTAAGGCTGCCAAACAAACGCCTTGCCGGCCCATTGCGCACGGATGAATGAATCTTCGCCGCGAACGAAATTGATGTCGCAGCGCCACAGCAATTTATCGTACTCATCGAGCGGCAGAGGGTCGAACGGAATCACGCGCAACTCGCCGAACTGCCACGGGCCGTTTCCACCGCAATGCGCCTGGACGGCGGTCAGCGGCTTGCCCGACGCGACATGGACGCGAACCGGACTCGGTGAGCCAGTCATTACCTCCAGCAGTTCGCCCACCGGGGCGTTGTCGTAACAGAACAGACTGATATCGATGCCCTCGCGAGGAGGGCGGCACTTGGCGGCGGCATCGCGTCTCGCGAGCAGGTCGTTCTCGCGCAACAGCCCCCCCGTGGCAGCCGAAAAACCCGGAAAGTAGAAATATTTGGTCAGCGGGAGGGTGGGGTGGGGTGAAGCCATGCCGTGGCAGCCTTCGATCCACGATTCGGCGGAAAGGTATTCGAGATTGATCCAGCAAGGCCCGGTCGCCGCCTGCGCCATCGCCCGCAGGTAGCCTTCCGGAAGCTTGCAGCCGAAACCCTCGATAATCACCTCGCCGACGCGGTCGACCGCAACATTCCCGGCCCAGCGATGAATTTCGACACCCTGGCAAAGCTGTCTGTCCTTTGCGACATCGACGGCAGGGCACAGCGGCCGCAGGCTGTCCACGTCGTCGAGCCACAGTCTCACCTGCTTGCCATGTTCCGCAGCCAGTTGCCGGGCGAGCCGCCAGCAGACGCCGATATCGCCGTGATTGTCGACAACGTGGCAGAAGATGTCCCAATGAAGCTGCATGGGCGGCATGCTACCATCGCCGTCATGTCGTCATTCCGCGATCCGCAGGACTGTATCGCCTGCCCGCGTCTGGCAGAGCACCTCGCCACCATCCGCCGGCGCGATCCGGACTGGCACGCGCTGCCGGTCCCGGCCTTCGGCCCGCTGGACGCAGAACTGCTCGTGGTCGGGCTCGGTCCGGGCGAAAAGGGAGCCAACCGTACCGGTCGTCCCTTTACGGGTGACGTCGCCGGTGAATTGCTCTATCCGGCGCTGCACCGCTTCGGCTTCGCCACTGACCCCGCGCCGCTCGGGCCGGACAAACGGGCCAATCCGGCGATGCGGCTGGTCAACTCCAGGATCACCAATGCCGTGCGCTGCCTGCCACCTGCCAACAAGCCGACGACCGCCGAGATCCACGAATGCAATGGCCACCTCAAGGCAGAGCTGGCCGCCATGCCGTGCCTTAAGGTCATCGTCGCCCTCGGTACCATTGCCCATCAGGCGGTACTTCGCGCCTACGGCCTCAAGCCGGCAAACTACCGGTTTGCTCACAATCTCGACCATGTCTTGCCGGATGGCCGCCTGCTGGTCGATAGCTACCACTGCAGCGGCTACAACTGGCGTACGGGGCGCCTGTCGCGAGACAGCTTTGAAGCCGTCTTCGCCGGTGTCAAGGCGCGACTCGGGTAATCCGGAAGCGGCATGAGTTTCGACGCCCGCGAGTTCCTCGCCTCGCTGACCGAGTTGCCCGGGGTCTACCGGATGCTCGATGCCGGTGGCGCCGTACTCTACGTTGGCAAGGCGAAGAATCTCAAGAAGCGGGTTTCATCCTACTTTCGGGAAAACCTGTCGAGTCCGCGCATCGCGCACATGGTCAGTCAGATCGCAGCCATCGAAACCACGTCGACGCGCACCGAGGCGGAAGCGCTGCTGCTCGAGAACAACCTGATCAAGTCGTTGTCGCCACGCTACAACATCCTGTTTCGCGACGACAAGTCCTATCCCTACATCGTGCTCACCAGGGACGAGTTTCCCCGGCTCGGCTTCTTTCGCGGTAATCCGGATCGCAGGGCAGACTATTTCGGTCCCTATCCTTCCTCATGGGCCATCCGCGACAGCATCCATCTGTTGCAGAAAATGTTCCGGCTGCGGACCTGCGAGGATTCGGTGTTCGCCAATCGCTCACGCCCCTGTCTGCTCTACCAGATCAAGCGCTGCAGCGGGCCGTGCGTCAGGCACGTCAACCCCGAAGACTATGCGGCGGACGTTCAATTGGCGTCGATGTTCCTTCTCGGCCGCCAACAGGAGGTCACCGGGCGCCTGACAAAAGCGATGGAGGCGGCATCGGCGAGGCTCGCGTTCGAGCAGGCGGCGGTCTACGGGATCAAATCCAGTCCCTGCGCCAAATTCAGGAAAAGCAATATGTTTCCAGCAGCAAGGGCGAGGACATCGACATCATTGTTGCCCAGCGCGAAAGCGGGCAGCTTTGCGTCAATCTGGCCATGGTCAGGGGGGGCAGGCATCTGGGCGACCGCCCCCAATTTCCGGTCAATGCCGGCGACTGCTCAACGGCCGAGGCCGTCGCGGCATTCATCCGGCAGCACTATGCCGCCCACCCGGCACCCGCCAGAATAATCGCGCTGCCGTTGCCGGAAAAGAGGAGGAGGGAGCGATGTCGGTCAACTGCTTGCCGAACTGGCCGGGCGGGCGGTGCCCGTCATCGAGGCACGTTCGGTGCTGCACCGGGCGTGGGCCGACATGGCGGTGCAGAACGCCCGGCTGGCGATCATCGCCCGGAATCAGGCGTCGGCCCAGCAGGAAGGACGCATGCTGGCCCTGCGGCAGGTTCTGGCGTTGCCGGACGCGATCCAGCGCATTGAATGTTTTGACATCAGCCATACGCAGGGAGAGGCCACCGTTGCGTCCTGCGTGGTCTACCAGGGAAACACCATGAAAAAGGCAGACTACCGGCGCTTCAACATCCGCAACATCGAGCCCGGCGACGATTATGCCGCCATGCGCCAGGCCGTCAGCCGGCGTTACGAACGCGTGGCTGGTGGCGAAGGAATGGCGCCGGACCTGATCCTGATCGACGGTGGCAAGGGGCAGGTCGCTTGTGCGCATGCTGCGCTCGCGGAACTTGGACTGGGAGAACTGGCGATGATCGGGTCGCCAAGGGCGAGGGGAGAAAGCCCGGACTGGAAACGCTGGTTTTCCCGGATGCCCGCGAACCGTTACAATTGCCGCCGGAACACCCGGCACTGCACCTGATCCAGGAGATCCGCGACGAAGCTCACCGCTTTGCCATCACCGGCCATCGGGCACGGCGCGGCAAGGCCAGAAAGAGTTCGCGGCTGGAGGATCTCCCGGGTATCGGCCCAGCCCGTCGCAAGGCACTCGTTGCGCGTTTTGGCGGCCTGGCCGGGGTACTCGCAGCAACGCCGGATCAACTGGCCGAAGTAACCGGGATCAGCCGGGAACAAGCCGAAAAGATTTACGCAGCCTTACACTGAGCCAATGCCTTTCAATCTGCCCATCCTGCTGACCTGGCTGCGCATCGTCGCGATACCGCTGCTGATAGCGGTCTACTATCTGCCCGACGGCTGGGTTGCGGCCCATGAGCGCGATGTGGTGACGACCTCCCTGTTCATTGCCGCGGCCATTACCGACTGGGCCGACGGGTTCCTGGCGCGCAGGTTGAACCAGACTTCGGCGTTCGGGGCTTTTCTTGACCCGGTCGCCGACAAGTTGATGGTCGCGGCAGCCCTGATCATCCTGGTTCAGTTGGGGCGCGCAGATGCGATCGTCGCCGCAATCATCATCGGGCGCGAGATCACCATCTCGGCGCTACGCGAATGGATGGCCAGGATTGGCGCCGCCAGGAGCGTAGCGGTATCGATGCTGGGAAAGATCAAGACCGCGGCGCAGATGGTCGCGATTCCGATGCTGCTCTACTATGATGAATTCCTGGGCATCGACAGCCGGCTTCTGGGAAACTGGCTGATCTGGATCGCCGCGCTGCTGACGTTGTGGTCCATGGGCTACTACCTGCGGATGGCCTGGCCGGAAATCGCGGCGCACAGTGAAGATAAATAGCCGTCTGCAAATGGCCATCTCGAATGAGCGCCTCAGCGTTGACAATTCGTTGGCAGCACCTATAATGCCCGCTCGGTTTAGCGCGGCAGTAGCTCAGTTGGTAGAGCGATACCTTGCCAAGGTATAGGTCGAGAGTTCGAGACTCTTCTGCCGCTCCAGTTTTTTGAGGGAAAGCGCGGCTTTCTCTTTTTAGTTACGAAGACATCGGTTTCAAGCGGGGCGCGATAGCAAAGCGGTTATGCACCGGATTGCAAATCCGTGTAGGTCAGTTCGACTCCGGCTCGCGCCTCCATGAATTTGCGGCAGTAGCTCAGTTGGTAGAGCGATACCTTGCCAAGGTATAGGTCGAGAGTTCGAGACTCTTCTGCCGCTCCACAAGAAAATCAAGAAAGAGGGAGAGCGACCGTCGCTTTCCCTTTTTTGCGTCCGTCACTCGCTATAATCGGCAAGCGGCCCGGGTGGTGAAATTGGTAGACACAAGAGACTTAAAATCTCTCGGCCTTTGGCTGTACGGGTTCGACCCCCGTCCCGGGCACCATCCAGTAGTCTTGCGAAGTCCACCTAACCCGCCCGAGTGCGGGTTTTTTGTCGGCTTTCTCTTTAACAAAGATGCCGGTGACTGTCTCCTGGCGTTCAAGGGCAACCATCGGAAACCGGCGGAAAGGCTGGTTACTCTGGAGGCCCCTTGAGTCTTTACTTGCATTCACATGAACTGTGCATGAATTCTTTGCTCTTGGCCGGCCAGTGCCTGACAATACAGAATCTGCCTCGACGCGAAGAAGAAAGACAAAAACTCACCGATGATGACGCTCGAACAACTCCAGCCGAACGCCGCCGTGCGCGGCATCGTCCCCGATGCGCTGGTCACGGTCGTCAGCGTCCAGTGGTTTGGCTCCGCGGCGCTGACCCTGATCTACCGTACCGCCGCCGGTCAATTGGCTGACCGGGTGCTCTATCGCGACGACGAGCCGCATCTCGAAATTGTCGAACAGGGCAGGCCGTGGAGTTTCGACGGCGACGGGGCGCTGTTCCGCCTGGTCTCCGAAGCCCAGCGCATCCGCCTCGCGCACCTGTTCGATCCGGTGCTGGCGGTGCATACCTCCATCGTCGATCCGCTGCCGCACCAGATCACCGCCGTCTATGAGCAGATGCTGCCGCGCCAGCCGCTGCGTTTTCTACTCGCCGACGATCCCGGCGCCGGCAAGACCATCATGGCCGGGCTACTCATCAAGGAACTGATTGCGCGCGGCGACCTGCAACGCTGCCTGATCGTCTGCCCCGGCAGCCTCGCCGAACAGTGGCAGGACGAACTCGACCAACGCTTCCATCTGCCCTTCGAGATTCTGACCAACGACAAGCTGGAGGCGGCGCGCACCGGCAACTGGTTTCTCGAGACCAATCTCGTCATCGCCCGCCTCGACAAGCTCTCGCGCAACGAGGAAGTGCAGCAGAAACTGCAAGCCCCCGATTGCCGCTGGGATCTGGTGGTCTGCGACGAAGCCCACAAGATGTCGGCCACCGTGTTTGGCGGTGAGGTCAAATACACCAAGCGCTACCGGCTGGGCCAACTGCTGTCGACGCTGACCAGACACTTCCTGCTCATGTCGGCTACGCCGCACAACGGCAAGGAAGAAGACTTCCAGCTTTTCATGGCGCTGCTCGATGGCGACCGCTTCGAGGGCAGGTTCCGCGACGGCGTGCATACGGCCGACGTTTCCGATCTGATGCGCCGCATGGTCAAGGAAAGCCTGCTCAAGTTCGACGGCACGCCGCTGTTTCCCGAGCGCATCGCCTACACCGTGCCCTACAAGCTCTCGCTGGCTGAAGCCGTGCTTTACAAGGCCGTGACCGACTACGTGCGCGACGAATTCAACCGCGCCGAGGCGCTGGCGAACGACAAGCGCGCCGGCACCGTCGGCTTTGCCCTCACCATCCTGCAACGCCGTCTGGCCTCATCGCCCGAAGCCATTTACCAATCGCTGCGCCGCCGCCGCGAACGCTTGGAAAGCCGGCTGCGCGAACTGGAAGTGCTCCAGCGCGGTGGCCAGGCCGCACCCATCCTCGCAGCCTCGTTGCCTGTCCTCGATGCCGAAGACGTAGAAGACCTCGACGAAGCCCCCGACAACGAAGTCGAAGCCGTCGAAGAGGAAATTCTCGATCAGGCTACTGCCGCGCGTTCCATTGCCGAGTTGCACATGGAAATCGAAACGCTCAAGGGTCTCGAATCCAGCGCCCTGAGCGTCCGCCGTAGCGGCAACGATACCAAATGGATGCAACTCTCCAGCCTGCTCGGTGAAATTTTCACCGCCGCCCATCGTGTCGCCGAGCCCGCCGCCCCCTACGGCGCCGGCAAGATTCCGCCGCACACCCCATCGCCGCACCAGAAACTCGTCATCTTCACCGAGCACCGCGACACCCTCAACTATCTGCAAGACCGCATCACCAGCTTCCTCGGGCGTGCGGAGGCTGTCGTCATCATTCATGGCGGGGTCGGGCGCGAAGAGCGGCTCAAGGTTCAGGAATCCTTCAAGCACGACCCCGAGGTGCAGGTGCTGCTCGCCACCGATGCCGCCGGCGAAGGCATCAACCTCCAGCGCGCCCACCTGATGGTCAATTACGACCTGCCGTGGAACCCCAACCGGATCGAGCAACGTTTCGGCCGCATCCACCGCATCGGCCAGACCGAAGTCTGTCACCTGTGGAACCTGGTCGCCGAAGAAACCCGCGAGGGCGATGTCTACCGCAGGCTGCTGGAAAAGCTCGAACAGGCGCGCCAGGCGCTGGGCGGGCAGGTCTTCGACGTGCTCGGCAAACTCCAGTTCGAGGGCAAGTCCCTGCGCGAACTGCTGATCGAAGCCATCCGCCACGGCGAAAAACCGGAAGTCATGGCCTTCCTCACCACCGTGCTCGACACCACGCTCGACCGCGAGCACCTGCAAAACCTGCTCGAAGAGCGGGTTCTGGCGCACGACGCCATGGACGCCAGCAGAGTGCAGCGTATCCGCGCCGACATGGAACGTGCCGACGCCCGCCGCCTGCAACCGCATTACATCGAATCCTTCTTCCCCGAAGCCTTCAAGCGCCTCGGTGGCGCCGCCAAACAGCGCGAAACCCGGCGCTATGAAGTCACCCATGTGCCGGCCCCGGTGCGCAACCGCGACCGCCTTATCGGCATCGGCAAACCGGTGCTGCCACGCTACGAGCGCATCGCCTTCGAGAAATCATTGGTCGCCCCGCAGGCCAGCCGCTCGCCGCTTTCGTCTGCCCCGGCCACCCCCTGCTCGATTCCGTCATCGACCTGACACTCGAGCGCAACCGTGATCTGCTCAAGCGCGGCACCGCGCTGGTCGACGAGCGCGACCCCGGCACCGCCCCGCGCGTCGTGTTCTACCTGGAACACACCATTCAGGACGCCGGCCTGACCCGCGTCGGCGAGCGCCGCGTCGTCTCCAAGCGCATGTTGCACGTGGAAATGGACGCCGCCGGCACGGCCCGCCATATTCACTACGCCCCCTATCTCGACTACCGTCCGCTGGCCGCTGGCGAACCGGGCATCGACGCACTGCTCGACCGCCCCGAATGCCAGTGGATCAGCCGCGAACTGGAGCACAAGGCGCAGGGCTACGCCATCGCCCATGTCGTCCCTGAGCACCTGGCCGAAGTCAAAGGCCACAAACTCGGCCTCATCGCCAAGACCGAAGCCGCGGTCAAGGACCGGCTGACCAAGGAAATCACCTACTGGGACCACCGTGCCGAAGAAATCAAGCTGCAGGAAGCCGCCGGCAAGCCCAATGCCCGGCTCAATTCGGGCGAAGCGCGCAAGCGTGCCGACCTCCTGCAAGGCCGGCTGCAAAAGCGCCTCGAAGGCCTCAAGCTGGAGGCGCAGATTTCACCGCTGCCGCCGGTCATCCTCGGTGGCCTGCTGGTCGTGCCCATCGGCCTGATTCGAGCCATGACCGGGCAGTCGACCGCACCCATCGACACCCAGGCCAGTGCCGCCCGCGCCCGCGCCGTCATCATGGACATCGAGCGCGGCCTTGGCTTCGAGCCGATCGACCGCGAGTTCGAAAAGCTCGGCTACGACATCGAAAGCCGCATCTCCGGCAGTGGCAGGCTGCGCTTCATCGAAGTCAAGGGTCGCGTCTCCGGCGCGCCGACCATCACCGTCACCAGGAACGAGATTCTCTATTCGCTCAACAAGCCCGACGACTTCATCCTCGCCATTGTCGAATTTTTCGACGCCGACACCCACAAGGTGCATTACCTGCGCCAACCATTCAACCGCGAGCCGGATTTTGGCGTCACCAGCGTCAATTACGATTTTGCCGGACTGCTGGCGCGTGCCGAGGGCACCGCGATGAACGTAAAGACAGAGGTCGCCGATGAAGCCACCGCATTCGCTACAGAATATTTGCATGGCCTCGAATCGACATTGACAGAATGGACCGATTTGCACGACGAGACGGCATACTGCGCCCTGGCTGAAGATATCGCCGACGAGGAACCCCTCGCTACAGAAGAAAACTCATGACCCACGCCGAAGTGGTCTATCAACACCTCAAGCAACTGCCCGAATCGGTCGCTGCCGAAGTCTTTGCTTTCGTGCAGTTTCTCGAACAAAGACTCGATCCCGCTGAATCCGGGCTGCCGCGGCAGCCCGGTAGCGCCAAAGGACTGGTCTGGATGGCCGACGCCTTTGATGCAGCGCTTGGCGGCTTCAAGGGCTATCAATGAAACTGCTGCTCGATACCCATGCTTTTCTCTGGTGGATCGGCTACACGCTGATCAGCGTTGATCAGGCATTTCAACACTACCCCGTCAAGCGAATCTGGTCATGACCAAGAAGAAACTCATCGAAGTCGCCTTGCCGCTCGAAGCCATCAACAAGGCGGCGGCGCGCGAGAAGTCGATCCGTCACGGCCATCCCAGCACCTTGCATCTGTGGTGGGCGCGGCGGCCTCTGGCGGCGGCGCGTGCGGTGATCTTTGCGCAGATGGTCGATGACCCGTCGGCGCATCCCGACCTCTTTCCCACCGCGAAGAAGCAGGAGCAGGAGCGCCAGCGGCTGTTCCGCATCATCGAGCAACTCGTGCTGTGGGAGAACACCACCAACGAAACCGTGTTGCAGGCGGCGCGCGACGAAATCTGGCAGAGCTGGCGCTATACCTGCGCCGAAAATGCCGATCATCCGCGCGCCAGGGAACTGTTCGACCGCCATGTGCTGCCCGCCTTCCACGACCCGTTCGCCGGCGGTGGCGCGCTGCCGCTGGAAGCACAGCGCCTGGGGCTGGAAAGTTACGCCAGCGACCTCAACCCGGTCGCGGTGCTGATCAACAAGGCGATGATCGAGATACCGCCGCGCTTCGCCGGCAAAGCTGCGGTCAACCCGGAAAATGGGCAAAAAAATGACCTCGCCGGCCGCGAGTGGCGGGGCGCGCAGGGCCTCGCCGAGGACGTGCGCCACTACGGCCAATGGATGCGTAACGAAGCGGAAAAACGCATCGGCCACCTTTACCCCAAGGTCGACGTCACCGCCGAAATGGCCGAGGAGCGGCCCGACCTCAAGCAGTACGTCGGCCGGCAACTTACCGTCATCGCCTGGCTGTGGGCGCGCACCGTCAAAAGCCCCAATCCGGCGTTTGCTGCGGTCGACGTGCCTTTGGCCTCGACTTTCATGCTGTCGACCAAGCCGGGCAAGGAAGCGTATGTCGAGCCGGTGATCGAAGGCGGCAGTTATCGCTTCACGGTGCAGGTGGGCAAGCCGGACGATGCGGAAGGGGCGAAGAGCGGAACCAAGTTGGCGCGCGGAGCGAATTTCAAGTGCCTGATGTCGGACGCGCCGATTGCCTCCGATCACATCTACGGCGAAGCCAACGCCGGACGGATGGGGGCCCGGCTGATGGCGGTGGTCGCCGAAGGCACCCGCGGGCGGGTCTATCTCGCGCCGACCCCGGAACACGAAGCGGCCGCGCTCAAGGCGCAACCAGAGTGGAAGCCGGAAGTTGCCATGCCCGAGAACCCGCGCTGGTTCTCGCCACCACTCTATGGACTGAAAACCTACGGCGACCTCTTCACCCCCCGCCAACTTGTGGCGCTGACGACCTTCTCCGACTTGGTGGCCGAGGCGCGCGAGCGGGTCAAGCGCGACGCCCTTGCCGCCGGCCTGCCCGACGACAACCAGCCCCTCGCAAAATTCGGCGCTGGCGCAACGGCGTATGCGGAGGCGGTGGGGGTGTATTTGGCGTTTGCGATCTCGAAACTAGCCGATCGAGGCTCGACCATTTGCACATGGTTCACCAGGCGAGATTCAACACGCAATACATTCGCACGGCAGAGCATCCCAATGACTTGGGACTTTGCGGAACCAAACATGCTCCTAAGTGGAACAGGCAGCTTTCGTGGCGCGGTTGAATGGACAGCGGAGAGCATTGATGGCGTAGCGTCCGGCTACAGGTCAGACCTTGGTACGAGTCGCCAGTTGGACGCGACAACCCAGTCTATTAGCGAAGGCAAAGTCGTCTCCACCGACCCTCCGTATTACGACAACATCGGCTATGCCGACCTCTCAGACTTCTTCTACGTCTGGCTGCGCCGCTCGTTGCGCCCGGTATTTCCCGAATTGTTCACCACCATGGCCGTACCCAAGGCAGAGGAACTGGTTGCCACGCCCTACCGTCACGGCAGCAAGCAAAAGGCCGAAACTTTCTTCCTCGACGGCATGACGCAGGCGATGCACCGTCTGGCCGAGCAGGCGCATCCCGCCTTTCCGGTCACCATCTACTACGCCTTCAAGCAAGCCGAAAGCGACGGCGGCGACGGCACGACCAATACCGGCTGGGACACCTTTCTCGCCGCCGTCATCGAGGCCGGTTTCGCCATCAGCGGCACCTGGCCGATGCGCACGGAACTCAGCAATCGCATGATCGGCTCGGGCACCAACGCGCTCGCTTCCAGCATCGTCCTCGTCTGCCGCCCGCGTTCCGCCAGCGCGCCGACCGCCACCCGCCGCGATTTCCTCGCCGCGCTCAAGGCCGAACTCCCCGCCGCGCTCGCTCACCTGCAAGCCGGCAACATCGCGCCGGTCGATCTGGCGCAGGCGGCCATCGGCCCCGGCATGGCGGTGTATACCCGCTATGCCAAAGTCCTTGATGCCGAAGGCCAGCCGCTGTCGGTGCGCGCCGCGCTGGCGCTGATCAACCAGACGCTCGACGAGGCACTGGCCGAGCAGGAAGGTGACTTCGATGCCGACACCCGCTGGGCGCTGGCGTGGTTTGAGCAGATGGCGTTCAACGAGGGCGAGTACGGCGTCGCCGAGCAACTCTCGAAAGCCAAGAACACGGCGGTGAGCGGGCTGGTCGAGGCCGGTATCATCGCTTCGGGCAAAGGCAAGGTGCGCCTGCTCAAACCCGCCGAACTCCCCGCCGACTGGGACCCGACCACCGACACCCGCCTCACCGTCTGGGAAATGGTGCATCACCTGATCCGCGTCCTCGAAGCCGGCGGTGAATCCGCCGCCGCCACGCTGGTCGCCAAACTCGGCAGCCAGGCCGAAACCGCACGCGAACTCTGCTACCGCTTGCACGCTGTGCGAGCGCAAGAAGCGCGCGAATGAAGCGATGGCCTACAACGGCCTGGTGCAAAGCTGGCCGGAAATCACCCGCCTGGCCCGTGAGAAGCCACGCGTCGCGACGCCGGGCAGCGGCGATCTGTTCGCTGAGTCCGTGTGACAATCAAGCCCATGACTGAAGGAGAACATTATGCAGACCGAACGCTTTGACCTGAACGACATCGAGCACGAACCGAGTGACGAGCAACTGGAATCCTTGATGATTGCCGTGGCGACCGAAGCAAGGCGGCGTTCTGAATCCGCCCGGCAGGAACTCATGCGCCGCTTGCGTGCCGATATTGCGCGGGCAAACCATCGTCCGGTGGTGACATGACCGATCAGATCAAGCCGCGCTTGATTGTTGTGGCAGGGCCGAACGGGGCGGGCAAGACCTCGATCACCGAACAACTGTTGCGCCACGAATGGATGGGTGGTTGCGAGTACGTTAATCCTGATTACATCGCCCGTGACGAGTTTGGCGACTGGAATGCACCCGATGCCGTGGGCAAGGCCGCCGTGCGTGCCGCAGAAATGCGCGAGCGTTGTCTGCGCGAGGGCTGCAGCTTGGCATTCGAGACGGTATTGTCAATGCCGGACAAAATCGACTTCATCCGGCGCGCGAAACAGGCGGGCTTTTTCGTACGCCTGTTTTTTGTTGGCACCGATGATCCGTCGATCAATGCCAAGCGTGTTGCGCTGCGCGTGATGGAAGGCGGACACGACGTGCCGATCAGCAAGATTATTGGCCGCTATACGCGCTCACTGGCCAATTGCTCGGTTGTTGCGCGCAGTGTGGACCGCGCCTATCTCTACGACAACTCTGTGGACAATGCTTCCGCACGGCTCCTTTTTCGTTTGCGCGACGGCGAGTTGCTCAAGCGCTACGGCGAAATCAATGCCTGGGCCGGTGAAATTCTGCATGAAATAGACCCGCAATTCACTCGCTGAGAAATCAGGAAAACATGGCCATCACCAACTTTGAGCGCGTCGGCAAGACGCTGGAGCTTCTGAAATCCGGGCTGGCGCCGTTTGTCGAGCGCGAGATCAAGGCGGCCATCGCGGCCAATTCCCTGTCGATGCAAAAGGTTCGTGCTTTTGTCGATGACCCGATTCTCGCCAACAAGACCATGGGCGAGTGGGATGTGGCGGCGCTGCTCAAGCTGATGTGGGAAACCTGGAACGAGGTTTTTCGGCGGACGCTGGGCTTTGCCGACCGCAGCCTGGTCTCGGAAATTCGCGACTGGCGCAACAAGTGGGCGCATCAGGAACCGTTCTCCAGCGACGACGCCTACCGCGCGCTCGATTCCATCGGGCGCCTGCTGGCTTCCGTTTCTGCCCCCCAGGCCGACGATGTCGAAAAAATGAAAATGGAACTGCTGCGCGTGCGCTTCGACGAGCAGGCACGCGGCGAGAAGCGCAAGTCATCGAGCATCGCCATCGAGAGCGGCGTGACAAGTAGCCTCAAGCCGTGGCGCGAGGTGGTGATGCCGCACGAGGACGTGGCCAGCGGGCGTTACCAGCAGGCCGAGTTTGCCGCCGATCTGTGGCAGGTGCATCTGGGCGAGGGAACGCCGGAATACCGCGATCCGGTCGAATTTTTCCGCCGTACCTACCTGACGGCGAGCCTGAAAGAGATGTTGACCGGCGCCGTGCGCCGCCTGACGGTGGGTGGCGGCGACCCGGTGGTGCAGTTGCAGACCAACTTCGGCGGCGGCAAGACGCACTCGATGCTGGCGCTCTATCACCTGTTTTCCGGCATTGCGCCGACCGAACTGGCGGGCATCGACACCGTCATGGCTGGCGCCGGGGCGAGCACGGTGCCGGGCGCGCGGCGCGTGGTGCTGGTGGGCAACAAAATTTCGCCGGGCAACCCGTCCATCAAGGCCGATGGTACGGTCGTGCATACGCTGTGGGGCGAACTGGCCTGGCAGTTGGGTGGCAGGAAGGCTTACGCACGGGTGCAGAACGACGACGAGCGCGCCACCAGCCCCGGCGACGTGCTGCGCGAACTGTTCAACGAATACGGCCCGTGCCTGATCCTGATCGACGAGTGGGTGGCCTATGCCCGCCAGTTGCACGACCAGAGCGACTTGCCTGCCGGTGGCTTCGAGACGCAATTCACCTTCGCCCAAGTGCTGACCGAATCGGCCAAGCTGGCCAGGAACTGCCTGCTGGTCATCAGCTTGCCGGCATCCGATACGTCCGGCTCGCCACACACGCAAGCCGACGATGTCGAGGTCGGCGGCACGCGCGGGCGCGAGGCGCTCGACCGGCTGCGCAACGTGGTGGGCCGGGTGGAATCCTCGTGGCGGCCGGCGACGGCGGAGGAGGGCTTCGAGATCGTCCGCCGGCGGCTCTTTCAGCCACTCTCCGACCCGGCGCAGTTCAAGGACCGCGATGTCGTGGCGCGCGCCTTTGCCGAGTTTTACCGCAACCAGCAGGCCGAGTTTCCGCCTGAATGCCGTGAATCCGACTATGAGCAGCGGATCAAGGCGGCCTACCCGATTCACCCGGAAATTTTCGACCGGCTTTATACCGACTGGTCCACGCTGGTGAAATTCCAGCGCACGCGCGGTGTGCTGCGCCTGATGGCGGCGGTAATTCACAGCCTGTGGGAGAAGGGCGACCGCAACCCGCTGATCCTGCCGGCCAACGTGGCGATCGACGACCCGCGCGTGCAGTCGGAACTGACGCGCTACCTTTCGGATAACTGGGTGCCAGTCATCGAGAAGGATGTCGATGGACCGAATTCGCTGCCGCTCAGGCTCGACGGCGAACTGCCCAACCTCGGCCGACTCTCGGCCTGCCGACGCGTGGCACGGGCCATTTACCTGGGTTCGGCGCCGACCACGGCGGCCGCGCACAAGGGCATCGAGGATCGCCGGGTGAAGCTGGGCTGCGTGATGCCGGGCGAATCACCGGCGGTGTTCGGCGATGCGCTACGGCGCATGGCCGGGGCGGCAACCTATCTCTATCAGGACGGGCCGCACTACTGGTATTCGACGCAGCCGACAGTCACCAAGCTGGCCGAGGACCGCGCCGAACAGTTGAAGCGCGAGCCGGACAAGGTTGCGCACGAACTGGAGCAGCGCCTGCGCCGCGACCTGGCGCGAACCGGCGATTTCAACCGCATCCACGCCATGCCGCAGAGCGGCGCCGATGTCCCCGACGATCTGGAGGCGCGGCTGGTGGTGCTGGGAGTCGGGCATCCGTACAGTCGCGAGGCGAGCAACCACGCCGAGGCGGTGGCCAGGGTCATCCTGGAAACGCGCGGCAATTCGCCACGGATCTATCGTAATACGCTGGTGTTTCTGGCGGCGGACAAGACCCGCCTGCAGGATCTGGAAGAGGCTGCGCGCAAGATACTGGCCTGGCAGTCGATCCTCGATGAGCAGGTGCAACTGAATTTGACGCCGTATCAGGTCAAGCAGGCCGAGAACCAACGAGCGGCCGCCGACAGCGCCGTCACCGCGCGCCTGCCGGAAACCTACCAGTGGCTGCTGGCGCCGGTGCAGAATACGCCGCAATCGGCGGTGACCTGGGTGGCGCAGCGGCTTTCCGGCACCGATGCGCTGGCGGTGCGCGCCAGCAAGAAGCTGCGCGCCGACGAGCTTTACCTGACCAGCTTTGCGCCGACGCGATTGCGCATGGAACTCGACAAGATCCCGCTGTGGCGCGGCGATCATGTCGAAGTGAAGCAACTGATTGAGGACTTTGCGCGCTATCCCTACCTGCCACGGCTCAAGGAACCGGCCGTGCTGCTGCACGCCATCAGCGACGGGGTGAAACTGCTGACCTGGTCACAGGACAGCTTCGCTTTTGCCGACAGCCATGACGAAGTGGCCGGCCGTTACCGGGCTTGCGCGGCGGCGTCATGCTGGCGCTGGCCGATGCGCATGCGCCGGGTCACTGGTCAAGCCGGAAGTGGCCGGCAAGCAGATGGATGCGGAGCAGGCTGCCGGGTCGTCGAATTTCGGCCATTCCGGGCCGTCGACCGCAACTGGCGCCGGTCCAACCCCGACGCCGGGCGCGGCCGCGCCCGGCGAGCCGCCGCTGGCCGCCGCGAGGCTCAGGCGCTTCCATGGCACGGCCGTTCTCGATGCCACGCGCGTCGGGCGCGATGCCGGCAGGATCGGCGAGGAAGTCATCGCCCACCTTTCGGGCTTGATTGGCGCAAGGGTGACCGTGACGCTGGAGATCGCGGCGGAAATCCCGGACGGCGCGCCCGACAACGTGGTGCGCACGGTGACCGAAAACAGCCGGACGCTGAGGTTTTCGAGCCAGGGGTTCGAGAAGGAGTAGGGCGGGTGAGGCGCTGCCAGGACCGGGATTGGGTGGATCCTGAAAAGAGCGCGCCTTCGCCACACGCGGAGGTAAAGCCGCGTTATCCTTCGCCTATGCGGTTGTTGGGGTAGGGTGGTTGTGTTGCAAGCCGGTGCGTAGCAATCCGCCACATGGAACAATGACGACGGAGAGGCAAAGATGAACGCAGCGGATTTCGTATTCGCCTTCGAGAAAGGCGACGGACGGAACAAGATGCTCCTTGGGGGCAAGGGCGCCAACCTGTGCGAAATGACGCAGATCGGCCTTAACGTTCCTCCGGGTTTCGTCATCACCACCGAAGCCTGCCTGGCCTATCAGACACAGAAGCAACTGCCCGACGGCCTGATGACCCAGGTGCGCCTGCAACTGGCTGAAATCGAGCAGAAGACCGGGCGGCGCTTCGGCAGCGCGGTCGATCCCTTGCTGGTGTCGGTGCGCTCCGGCTCGGCGATGTCGATGCCGGGGATGATGGACACCATCCTCAACCTTGGCCTGAACGAAGCGACGCTGGTCGGGTTGATCGAGGCAACGCACAACCTACGCTTCGCCCATGATGCCTGGCGGCGCTTTGTCCAGTTGTTCGGCAAGGTTGCGCTGGGGGTGCCCGATGAGCCGTTCGACGCGGCGATGGTCCGGCTCAAGCAGCGCGTCGGGGTTGCGCAGGATGTGGATCTTTCCGCCGATGACCTGAAGGCTTTGGCGAATGACTATCTGGCGATCATCGAGGCGGAGACCGGCATACCATTTCCCGCTGATCCCCACGAACAACTCGAGATTGCGATCGGCGCCGTGTTTCGCTCGTGGATGGGCAAGCGCGCAGTCGATTACCGGCGTCAGTTCCGCATCACGCCGCAGATGGCCAATGGCACCGCGGTGAATGTGGTGGCAATGGTTTTCGGCAACATGGGTGACGACAGCGCGACCGGTGTCGGGTTCACCCGTAATCCGGCCACTGGCGAAAACGTGATCTACGGCGAATATCTGCTCAATGCGCAGGGCGAGGATGTGGTCGCCGGAATCCGCACACCGCGGCCGATCGCCGAAATGGCCAGCGACATGCCGGCACTCTACCCGCAACTGGTCGAATTGCGCGACAAGCTGGAAGCGCATTTCCTCGAGGTGCAGGATTTCGAATTCACCATCGAGCGCGGACGCCTCTATTGTCTCCAGACGCGCAACGGCAAGATGAACGCGCAAGCCATGGTGCGCACCTCGGTGGAAATGGTGCGCGCTGGTCTGATCGACAAGGAGAGGGCGCTGACCCGCATCCAGCCGGCCATGCTCGAACAGTTGCTGGTGCCGATGCTGGCGCCTGGCCACAGTGCAACAGCGCTGGCGCAGGGTTTGCCGGCATCGCCAGGCGCTGCTTCGGGCCGCGTCGTCTTCGATGCCGATACCGCGGAACTGCGCGGGCGGCAGGGCGAACACGTCATTCTGGTGCGCGAGGAAACCAAGCCGGAAGACATTCACGGGTTTTTCGCGGCGGCCGGCATTCTCACGAGTCGTGGCGGCAAGACGTCGCACGCCGCCGTCGTCGCGCGCGGCATGGGCAAGCCCTGCGTTTCGGGTTGCGAGGCGATCGCCATCGACGTCCATGAGCGTGTCGCGCGCGTTGGTGGGGTTCTCTTGCACGAGGGCGACACGATCACGGTCGACGGCACCACAGGCCGTGTTTTCGCCGGCGAGATTGCTACCGTCGAGCC
Organism: Candidatus Dechloromonas phosphoritropha; assembly: GCA_016722705.1. Taxonomy (NCBI): domain Bacteria; kingdom Pseudomonadati; phylum Pseudomonadota; class Betaproteobacteria; order Rhodocyclales; family Azonexaceae; genus Dechloromonas; species Candidatus Dechloromonas phosphoritropha. The sequence continues at coordinate 176,283 of JADKGN010000001.1, forward strand.
GGAGTTCTCCCAGGATCTGGAAACACTGCTCGGCTGGGCAGACGAGGTCGCCCGGCTTATGGTTTTCGCCAACGCCGATACGCCGGGCGACGCGGCGAGGGCGCGTGGCTATGGGGCACGCGGTATTGGTTTGTGTCGCACCGAGCGCATGTTCAACGATCCAAGGCGCCTGCCGATCGTCCAGGACATGATTCTTGCCGCGACCACCAAGGAGCGCGAAGCCGCGTTGGACCGCTTGCTGCCCATTCAGCGCGAAGATTTCAAGGGGATTTTCCGGGCCATGGCCGGTCTGCCGGTGACGATTCGCCTGCTCGATCCACCCATCCACGAATTCCTGCCAACCGCCACGCAACTTGAATTCGAGATCACGCATCTACATCACCTCGCACGTGCGGTCAGCAGCATGGATGAGCTTCCGGACACGCTGAAGATGCTCGATCCCGAGCTGCATAAATCGTACCTGCACGAACTGGAAAAACTGGCGCTCTCGCTGCGCGAGTTTCACGAAGCCGGGCGCGACAACGCCTTGCTGGCGCGCAAGGAGGCGATGCTGCGCAAGGTTCGCCAACTGGTCGAGGTAAATCCGATGCTCGGTCATCGTGGCGTGCGCCTGGGCATCACGCATCCCGAGATCTACGCCATGCAGATCCGGGCAATTCTCGAAGCGGCGGCCGAGTGCCAGAAGGAGGGCGTTGCCGTCAGCCCCGAGATCATGGTGCCGCAGGTTGCCGAATTGATCGAACTGGAACGGGTTCGTTCACTGATCGGGACAATACTGCCGGGCGTCGAAGCGGCATTTGGCGTCAAGGTGGCATTCAAGTTCGGCAGCATGATGGAGGTTGTCCGCGGCTGCCTGCGCGCTGCTGAAATTGCGCGCGTCGCCGAGTTTTTCTCGTTCGGAACCAATGACTTGACCCAGGCGACCTTCTCCTTCAGTCGCGAAGACGCCGAGAACAAGTTCCTGCCGGCCTACATCGAAAAGGGAATCCTCAAGGACAATCCGTTCGAGGTCCTCGACGTCAAGGGCGTCGGCCGTCTGATGGAGATGGCCGTCAAATGGGGTCGTGAAACACGCCCGAATCTCAAGGTCGGAATCTGTGGGGAGCACGGTGGACAGCCGGAATCGATCCGTTTTTGTCATTACGTCGGACTCGATTACGTCTCATGCTCCGCGCCACGAGTGCCCATCGCCCGGCTTGCCGCCGCCCAGGCAAAGCTCCTTGAACAAAACTTTGGCCACGGGCTGTTCGACTAGGTTCGGATAATGAACGCGCTGAGAGGTTGTAAAAAATCCCCACCCAATTGATGCGTATCACATAATGCACTCTGACGATAAGGGGGGGCCGGGATAATGACGAAGACACGAGCGCGGGTGCTGTTGCCGAACCGGGGGCAGATGGAATTCCGTGCCAGCGATCTTGAGTCACTGCTGGCGGAAGGCCATCGGGCGCGACTGGTGTGGGCCTATGTCGAGCGGCAAGATCTGAAGCGGTTCTACGCCGATATAAGGGCGGTGGAGGGCGGCGTCGGGCGGGCGGCGATCGCACCGGAGATCCTGCTGTCGCTCTGGCTGTACGCCACGCTTGATGGGGTGGGCAGTGGCCGGGAAGCGTCTCGGCTGACCCAAGCGCACGACGCCTACCGCTGGCTGTGTGGTGGCCTACAAGTCAATCACCACACCCTGTCCGACTTTCGCAAGGATCATGGTGAGGCGCTGGACGAACTGCTGAGCGTGAGCATCGCCAGCCTGATGGCGGCGGGCGTGGTTAAGCTTAAAGCGGTGGCCCAAGACGGCATGCGCGTACGCGCCAGCGCCGGGGCGGGCTCGTTCCGCCAGAAAGAGAAACTGGAAGGCTACCTGGACGCGGCGCGCGCGGAAGTGGCGCGGCTGAAGATGGAACTGGAAGCTGACCCGGCACAGGCCGAACGGGCGCGGGAAGCGGCCCGACGGCGGGCGGCGCGGGAGCGGGAAGCGCGCCTGGCCAAGGCGCTGGAGCGGCTCCCCGAACTCGAAGAGATCAAGAAGCGACAAGGGAAGAAGCCGGACCAAGCGCGGGCGTCGATGACCGACGCCGAGGCCACGGTGATGAAGATGGGTGATGGGGGTTTTGGTCCGGCATACAACCCGCAACTGGCGTCGGATGTCGACAGCCTGGTGATCGTTGGTGTCGATGTCGCCACCCTCGGCAGCGACCAAGGACAGATGGCGCCGATGGTCGAGCAGGTCACTGAACGTTGTGGCCGGACGCCGGCGTCCTGGCTGGTTGACGGAGGCTACGTCGGCCACGACCAGATCGAGCGGGTCAGTGAAACGACCGTGGTTTATGGGCCGGTGCCCGAACCCAGGGACAAGACGGTCGATCCGCATCAGGCCAAGGCGAGCGACAGCCAGGCGGTGGCGGCGTGGCGGGAGCGGATGGACACGGATGAAGCAAAGGACATCTACAAGACACGGGCGGCGACGGCCGAATGCGTCAATGCCCAGAGCCGCAACCGGGGTTTGCAGCAGTTTCGCGTGCGAGGGCTACCGAAGGTCAAGTGCGTGATGCTGATCTTCGCCCTGGCGCACAATCTGATGCGCATGGCGGCACTGGCGCCAGAGTTGCTCGGGATAGGGACAGGCACGTCCGCCGTTCCCGGATGACTGGCTTGAGCGTGAAAATGAGCGGAAATTCGTCCAATGAACGGTCGATAGCGGAGTAGTCGATGCGCACAGCATATTGCGCCAAATTACACGGCGCCATCAGAGCTTGCGTGCCTATCCGGCTGCGCGGGCTAATAAATCGCAAGCTCTGAGGCGAAAGCGGGCAAGGAACTGGTGAAATGATTATCTACGATCTTCGCTGCGCGAATGAACACCGCTTTGAAGGCTGGTTTCAATGCGCCACCGACTTTGAAGCGCAGATGAGTCGCCATCTTGTCAGTTGTCCACAGTGCGACAGTCAGGATATTCGGCGAGTGCCATCGGCCTTTGCAATTGGCGGGCCCGCACCCGTCGAAGCGGGCGGTTCAAGGGAGATGGCCACAACGGCGGCAGCAGGAACACAAGTAATCGCCGCCTACCGCCAGATGGTCAGAACGCTGATCGCCAACTCCGACGATGTTGGCGACCGGTTCGCCGAGGAAGCGCGGAAGATTCACTACGACGAAGCACCCGACAGGTCGATCCACGGCACCGCAACTCAGGATGATTTGACCTCGCTCACAGACGAGGGAATATCCGTAGTCAAACTGCCCAGATTCAGGGAAGAGGATCTGAACTGATATTGAAGCCGCCTAGTTTCAGAAATATGTATCTGAAGAAACCTCATAAACACGCAATTTTTGCCCGAATGGATCCATTTTTTTGTTAATTAAAATTTCACAAAACTGTATCTAACGTAGCGATTATCAACAATTTGACGAACAGCTAGGAAGGTGGCTTTTCAAAAAAAGTGCATCTATACTGAAAAAGTCTTTTAGCAGTCATGGGAGTACAAATGAAGGAGGAGTCAGGACCTCCAGCCTATCCATATCCCCTAGCCCATGTTTAACAACCTCCCCCGATTTTGCCCTGATTTCGCCCCATGACGCCCCGCAAACCCGCATGGTTACGTGGGGTGGGGCTGGGAATCATTTTGTAGTGCCATAAGATTTGTAAGTAGCCGATCCAAACCCCTTGACTCGCGCTATCCTTGGCGCATGTTCATCCGCCGCACCGCCACCCGTCGTTCCGCCTCCGGCGAGGTTTACCACACCTACCGCCTGGTCGAGAGCCGCCGCGAGGGCGGACGCGTCCGCCAGGTCACCCTCCTCAACCTTGGTTCCCACTTCGACCTCGCCGAGGACCTCTGGCCCAGCCTCTGCGCCCGCCTGAGCCAACTGCTCGGCCAGCAGGAGTCGCTCCTCAGCGTGGACCGGCTCGAGGAGGTCGAGACGATTGCCCAGGCCCTGTTTGCGCAACATCTGGTCCGCGCCCCGGCTCCCGCCGAGAGCCCGGCATTCGTCGAGGTCGATGTGCACTCCCTCGGACTCACCCAGCCGCGTTCGGTGGGCGTCGAGCATGTAGGACTCGCCGCTCTGGCGCAGCTGGAGTTCGAGCCCCTGCTGGCTTCGCTGGGGATCAACGCCGTGACCCGCGCCATGATCCTGGCGCAGGTGGTGGCGCGCATGGCCGCGCCCGCTTCGGAGCTGACCACCTGGGGCTGGCTGAACGAGACCAGCGCCTTGGACGAACTCCGGGACCTCTCGCTTTCGGACCTGTCGATCATGCGCCTGTACCGCGCCGCCGATGTGCTGATGAGGCATCGGGAGGCTATCGAGACCTCGCTCTTCAACTGGGTCCAGGACCTCTTCGGCCTGGACATAACTTCACCGCCCTGCGCAAGTTCGCCCTTGCGTTGCTACGCCAAGATACTCAGTACCCCAAGCGCAGTTTGCGCTCCCGCCGAAAAAACCGCAGATCGACTCCCAAAATATCGGGCCTCATTGCTCGGCCTCTCTCCTTAAGAGTAAATGCGATTGCCCTGTCGCTGTCCAGATTCGTCGGAATACGCAGAAAATACCTGGCAGGCTCAAGCCGCTTCAAGTCATCCCATTACACACAACTTCAACACCTCTGCGTAACATGCTGACTTTACAAGAAATGCTGGGTGGATGTGATGGGTTGGGCAGCGGAAGAATTCAAGGCGATCGACCTGGGCGACCGGCGTCTGGACAAGCGCACGGTGCTGCTGGCGGAGCGCATGGCAGCCAATCCGATGGCCAGTATCCCGCAAGCCTGCGGCGGCTGGGCGGAAACCCAGGCGGCGTATCGTTTTTTGCGCAGGACGACATCGAATGGGAAGCCATCCTGGCCTCGCACTGGGGAAGCGCCGAAACGCGCATGCGGGTGCATCCGGTGGTGCTGTGCATCCAAGACACCACGGAACTCGACTTCAATGGTCAGCGCATTGCCGGTCTGGGGCCGCTCTCGTATGAAGCCCAACGCGGGATGTACGTGCATCCCACCTACGCGGTCAGTCCGCAGCGTGAACCCTTGGGTGTTCTGGACGCCTGGATGTGGGCACGCGAACCCAAGGACGCGAGCGGCCAACGAGGTGGCCTGCTGGAAAGCACCCGCTGGACGGAGGGCTACACCCGCATCGCGGAGTTGGCGAGCAGCATGCCGGACACCCGGCTGGTGTATGTGGCGGATCGGGAGGCGGACATCGTGGCCCTGATGGTGCAAGCCCGCGAGCTGGGGCATCCCGCCGACTGGCTGATTCGTTCCCAGCACAATCGGGCGCTTCCCGAGGGCGGCAAGCTGTGGACTGAGGTCCTGGCCAGCGAAGCGCTCGGCGGCATCCGCTTCACGATGCCTTCGCGGCAAGGACAGAAGGCGCGGGACGTTCGGCAACGAGTCTGGGCAAAGCGGGTGACGGTCTCCGACGGCAAGGGGAGCCGGATCGAGGTGAGTTGTCTGGTGGCGCGAGAAGAAAGTGCCCCCGAGGGCGTGAAGCCGGTGGAATGGCGGCTGCTGACCAATCGGCCGATTAACTCTTTCGAAGCGGCGACCGAACTGATCGACTGGTACCGGGCGCGCTGGGAGATCGAACTGTTCTTCCATGTCCTCAAGAACGGCTGCCGCGTAGAGGCGTTGCAGTTGAGCACCGTGGCGCGGCTGGAACGGGCGCTGGCGCTGTTCATGGTGGTGGCTTGGCGGATTGCCCGACTCATGCGCCTGGGCCGTACCTGCCCAGACCTGGATGCGGCCTTGCTGTTCGAGCAGGACGAATGGCAAGCGGCTTACATCCTGAATCGGAAGAAGGTGCCCAAGACGCCGCCCAGGCTCAATGAAGTGGTGCGCTTGGTGGCGATGCTTGGCGGATTTCTGGCCCGCAAGGGCGATGGCGAGCCAGGGGTGAAGACCCTTTGGCTTGGCCTTCAACGCGTCGTCGATTTCGCCGCCGGGATCAGATTCGCGAGAGAGGCTCATGCGTTATGACGCGAGTTCAACTTCAAAGTGTAATTTTGAATAATTTGTGTGTAATGGAATGGCTTCAAGTACCCGCATTTCGATATGAAGCCCGGCCGCTGTTGCCATGTTGACCATTGCGTCGAGACCGAAGAAGTTGATTTTTCAGCGCATGAGTTCTGAAACGCACGGTTGGGTTGCGCCGAATAACCCGGCGGCTTCGGCCTGGCTCCTTCGTCCGCATCCTGACCGTTTTGGATTTAGTCAAGCAGGTAGCCGGCTTCGCGCTTGGCCGCCAGCGGAAGGGTGCGAAGGTCATTCAAGGAGCTGCCTCGGAACTCGACGGGTTTGGGCTTGGGAATTTTCGACGATATAAAATGTTGTATAAACTGGCAAGGTGCCCATTTCGATGATCACTTCCGATTTCTTGCCCTGTCGCGGTCAACGCCAAAATAAGGCCAAAAACCACATCCGGTTTCGGCAGTAATCACGCCGCCCGTGCCAGGTTCGCCCTCCATAGTGACCCAGGCCGAACTCCTGTTTCAATTCCCGGTAGTCGCGCTCGATGCGCCAGCGCATCTTGGTGACATGCACCAAGCGTTCAATCGCAGTATCGTCCCCCGAGTTCCGCAGTTAATTTGATAAGCCATTGATTTGTTTGGAGGCGGTTCAAAAGCGCTCTACTACAAAAGCGATAATTGTTGTGAGGCTGCTGGTTTTTTAACGCCGAGTGCCTGAAAGACCTTTGCTTGTTCGTCGGTAATCGTTGAGATACCTTCAACGTAACCGGTAACTCTGCGGCGTTCTTTCCAGCGCCGATCGTGCTGTCGACAATGTCCTCCTCGAATCACGAAACGCGGAGGAGGCCAGGATGGCCAAGGCAGGGGAAGGGTCGCGGGTGCGGCGTAGCGCGAGCGAATGGGAGGCGTTGCTGTCGCGATTTCCGGGCAGCGGTTTGAACGTTGCGACCTTCTGCAAACGCGAAGGGATCAGCGATACCAGCTTCCATCGCTGGCGCACACGTCTGGGCATCGCCCTCGACAGTCAGGACAAGGCCAGCGGCCAGCCGGCCACCTTCGTCGACGTCGGCCCTCTGAGCACAACCACGGCGACGCCCGCTCGTTTCCACCTCACCCTCGACCTCGGCGGCGGCCTGATCCTGCAGCTGGAGCGCCGCTGATGTTTTTCCCTGAAGGCCAAATCCGCGTCCAAGTCTATGGCCAGCCGGTCGACCTGCGCAAATCCTTCGACGGTCTGTACGCGATCACCCGTCATGTCCTCGGTCAGGACCCGCTGAGCGGCCAGCTCTTCGTCTTCTTCAATCGCCGTGGCACTCAGGTGAAGGTGCTCTACTGGGATCGCAGCGGCTTCTGCCTGTGGGCCAAGCGTCTCGAAGAAGGCCGTTTCGTCGCCAACTGGGATAAAGTGCGCACGTGCGAAATCGACTGGACCGGTCTGAAACTGCTCCTCGAAGGGATCGAGCCGGGACGCCGGAAGAAGCGTTATCACGCCTCTGGAGCGCCCATAAAAACGCTTCAAAACAGCGGCTTGTGTTAAAATACACGCATGGATTCAGCACGTTACCAGACGGTTTACAACCTCGAACAAGCCGCGGCATTGTGCCCGCAAGAGGTGCTGGATCTGTGCCAGACGCTGTCTGCTGAAATCACCGCACTGAAGCAACAAATCGACTGGTTCAAGCGCCAGATCTTCGGCCAGAAAAGCGAACGACGCATCGACGTCACGCCGAGCGGCCAACTGAGTCTCGGCGAGTTCCCGACGCCCCCACCAGGTTCTGAGTCACCAGGTCGCCCCGTCGCCGCGCATACCCGTCAGCCGACCAGCAAGCGTCCCAGTGACGAAAGCGTGCCCTTCTTCGACGAGAACCGCGTCCCAGTCGAAGTCGTCGAGCTCACCGCGCCGGAAGTCGAAGGCCTCTCTCCCGAGGACTACGAGGTCATCAGCCACAAGGACAGCTATCGCCTGGCGCAACGGCCGGGTAGCTACGTGGTGATCAAGTATCGCCGGCCGGTAATCAAGCTCAAGAGTAACCAGACACTGGTCTGCGCCAACGCGCCGGCCGGTGTCATTGAGGGCAGCCGGGCCGACGTCAGCTTCGTCGCCGGACTGCTGATTGACAAATTTGCCTACCACCTGCCACTGTATCGCCAGCATCAACGCCTGGCCGATGCGGGAATCACCGTCAGCCGGCCGTGGCTGACGCAGATCGGGCAACAGGGCATCACTCTGCTCGAACCGATCTACGAGGCGCAGTTTGCCTCGATCCGCAGCTCGCGCGTCAAGGCGATGGACGGACGCCGATCAAGGCCGGACAGGGCGCACCCGGCAAGCTGAAAGCGGCGTACTTCTGGCCGGTGTATGGCGAAGGCGACGAAATCTGTTTCCCCTTCTTCGCCAGTCGCGAGTTCAAGCACGTCGAGGCGGCCCTCGGACTGACCGCCGCCGAAGGCGCGGTGCTGTTGTCGGACGGCTATCAGGCCTACAGTCATTACGCGGCGCAGATCGGGATCACGCACGCCCAATGCTGGGCGCACACGCGTCGTAAGTTCTTTGACGCGCAAGACGCGGAACCAGAAGCGGCAGCGCAGGCACTCGCGCTCATTGGGGACCTGTATCAGGTCGAAGAGCGCATCCGCGAGCAAAAGCTCACCGGTGCAAGGAAGCGCGACTATCGTCTGGAGCATGCCAAACCGATCGTCGAGCGTTTCTTCGCCTGGGTTGGCGAACGCTTCGCGGCGCAGGGGCTGTTACCGCGCAATCCGCTGACCAGGGCGCTGGCCTACGCGCGCGATCGACGATGGGGACTGGAGGTCTTCCTCGCCGACCCGGACGTGCCGATCGACACCAATCACCTCGAACGCGCCCTGCGGGTGATTCCCATGGGGCGCCGCTCCTGGCTGTTCTGCTGGACGGAGTTCGGCGCAAGGCGCACGCCAGCATTTGCTTCATGGCGCTGATTCTTTATCGCATCATGCGATTCAAGTTGAAGGCAGCAAAAAACGCACTTTCACCCGAGAGAGCACTCGATAGTCTGCGGCGTATTCAGCATCAGCGTATCCAACTCAACGGGGAAAACCCCGTTGAAGGGTAACCGGCAACTACGCGGCGTCGAGCGCCCCTACTTCGGCAACGCGTACAAAGGCGAGCGCAGCGGGTTCTGAGCGAACAGTTCTTTCCAGACCCGTGGCGTGAGTTCATGGACGCGGTCGGCGGGGTGCTCGGCGACGCGCTGCAGGACATCGACGAGATAATCGTAGGGGTCGATCTGATGCAGCCGACAGGTAACGATCAGGCTCTGGATGATCCCGACCTGCCTTGATGCGCTCAGGTAAGCGATGAAACACCGGGCCAATTTCAATCTCGGATTTCAACACCCGAAAGCCGCGCTCAATATCCGCCAGCGACTTGTAGCGGTCGACCACGTTTTTCGGTGATAAATCAGGCGTATTGGTCACTATCAGCAACTTGCCATCCATCAGCTCAGCCAGATCGAGCGCATCCTGCTTGATCTCGTAAGCAAACAGCTCGTTCTTGAGATCGACCCGGAAGATATGTGCCAGATGCGCATCCTTGACCGCATGATAAAGCCGCGCCTTGGCGCCACTGTCCGAGAGCTTCTTGCCGCGGGCTTTCACACCGGCGTCCTGGGCATCCAGCTTGCCGACCCACGCGGCTGCTTGTTCCTCCAGCGCCTTGATCTTCTCGCGGCGCGATGCCTGAGCTTCGCTGGCCACATGGGGATTGTGCGCAACGACCAGGCGCAGATTCCGCCAAGGCAATTCGCCAACGGTTTCCGCCGTGGCCGCGACGCAATGCGTGTCGTGGAGGGGTTGCAGCAGCTCAGTGAATTCGCTGTAGCGCCGACCCGGTACGGCCAGCACGAATTCCAGCGGCTCACCCCTGTCCAGACGAATTTCAGACAAGGCGTCGAGGTTGTCCAGCGAGAGCAAACCCCGATCCGCCACCAGCACCACGCGGCGAATCGAGGGAAAGCGTTCCAGCACCGTCTTCAGCGTGGGCAACAAGGTCGGCGATTCCGCCGTATTGCCGACAAATACTTCGTGATAGATCGGCAGACCGTCGCCGGTTTGTACAACGCCCAGCATGACTTGGCGGGCAATTGGCCCTTCCTTGGCCATCCCGAATTGGCGAATATCACCGGCTTGATCAGACTGCCCGTCAGCTCGAATCGTGGTCATGTCGTAGAAGACAACCGACAGTTCCTGGTCAATCAAGGGGCGCAGCAGCTTGGCTACCACGGCATCAACCTCAGCCTGATGATCCATCAAGGCATCCATGGCGCGCAATAAATGATCGTGCGTCACCGTGGCGGGATTCAAACCAGGGAAGGCAACGGTCTGCAACCAGCGCAGGGCGCCCAACTTTGATTCAGGATCACAGAGTCGATTAAAAACCATGATCCGAATCAGTGCTTCGACATCAATCTGATGCCGGGTCTTTCCGAATGTGCGAGCCAATTCAGAGAAGCCCAGGGTGTTCCAGAGTTCTTGCACGGCCCAGAGATCCCCCAAGGCGCGCGTTGATTCAAACGTAACCGTGGGCGGTGCAGTCGGGGCTGGCGCTTCACGGCCGGTGACTTTCATCAATCCGCCGATGACCGAATCAAGCGATCCGTCCATCTGGTCAAGTCTGCCAAGGGTCGCGATGGTGCGCTGCTTAACCTTGCCTTCTGCGTCCCGATAGGACTCGACAAGCTGCACGTAGCGACGGGGGCCGGAGCGAGTAACTTTAACATACATGCCAGCACCATACGCCAGGATTAAATCATGTCAATTAACGAATAGCGAACAACAGCGTCTGTTTCAAAACCCCCACTTGCAAGCCATTGATTCCATTAGCCTGACGGGGTCAAAAGAGGCAGCTTTTGATGGATAACTGCGGAACTCGGGCGTCCCCGATGCCGCAGTGCAGCGACCAGCCAGGCCCCCGGATATCCCCGATCAAGCACTAACATGTCCTGGGCGCCGAGCCGGTCAAGCCGCTCAAACAACATCTGACGTTCGCCGATCAGCGAACTGTGCAAAATCAGCGAGTCGAACAATGCGATCCCTGGTCGAAACAAACCGAAGATCACCGCCTCCCGAATATGGCGTCGCCCTTCTGGGTCAAGCAAGGTCAGGCGAACCTTCGATGCATCTGCCGCCAAGACCCGCAAGCCTTGCTCGTCGGGCTGCTGAGGAATGACCTCATCGACCAGACGCAACAGTTCCACATTGAGCAGATCGAAGGGATTGACGAGTAGATGGCGACGCGCCTTCGAGAAGGCACTGGCCGTGATCACCCGACACAGACGGGTTCTTCCGGCAAGCAGGGCAAAGAAGGAATCGAACTCAGCCTGAACTGCGCCGCGAATACCGGTAAGCAGGAATGCGATCAGATTTGTGGAGGGCAACACACGGTTTTGGGTGAAAACCGGGGGTCACGTCGGGCGGCGCCAAGGAAATCAGCACCATGAATGTAGTCCGTCAGCTGAGAAACGATATTGGCATATTTAGACCGCCATATAAAATCTATTTATATCAATTGGTTACAGGATATATCATATCCTGGCGCGGCATGATGGCGAAGTTAATCAAACTAGATGATAAACGCTAAGTCAAGAGGATTGGTCCAGCAGATCGAGGCAGGCTGGCGTGATTTCGGCGAAGAGTTGACGAGTGGACTCGAAGCCGAGATGAAAATCCTCGTTGCCGCCTGACGCGATGTCGGCCATCGCCGCATCGTAGATGCTGTTACGCGCGCCGATTTCGATGGTCGCTTTCATTTTCTTGCGCTGTTGCGGTCGACGTCAAAAAAAGGCCAAAAAATCTATGCGGCGAGCCGCAAGGGGAGAACATCCGGCAAGGGCTTTTGCTCGGCCAGCCAAAGGCCGTGAGCGGTTTACATTTCCAGCCAGATCTCTGGGTTGGTGCTTAGCCAGGCGGCAAGGCTCAGGGCCATGTCGGCGGTGATGCCGGCTTTGCCGTTGAGGATTTTCGATAGCGTTACGCGTGAAATACCGAGTTGCGCGGCGGCCGTGGTCACCGTCATGCTTTCAAGTATCCATTCCCGGAGTGCTTCGCCCGGGTGGGGCTGCACATTCTGCTCATCGCTATCTCTCAGTGATAATCCTGATAATCGATCAGGATGGCGTCTTCACCTTCAAAATAAAATGTCATCCGTCAATTGCCGTTGGCCCAGGTCGACCAGTGTCCATTACTCAACTGGTGCAAACGCCAGCCTGTTGCGGTCGACGCCCAAATAAGGCTGAAATCCCGATCCACGCATTACGTACCCAGATGAACCGGAATCCGTTGCGGCCCGAAGGCCTGGCCGTTGCGCCCAAGCATCGGGCCGAAGCGGCCGGCGATGGCGGTCGCGCAGTGTGGGCAGTGGCCATCCGGGGTCAGGTCGTAGCGGCGGATGTCGTACCAGTCGCGGACGATCAGCGCGGCGTGGCAGCTCGGGCAGAAAGTAGTGCCGCCCTCGCTGTCATGGACGTTGCCGGTGAAGACGTAGTGCAGGCCGGCGTCGAGCGCGATGCGCCGGGCCTGGGTCAGCGTCGCCGGCGGGGTCGGCGGGATGTCGCCCATCTTCCAGTCCGGGTGAAAGGCGGAGAAGTGCAGGGGCACGTCGGGGCCGAGTTCGCGCGCGACCCAAGTGGCAAGTTCGTTGATTTCCTGCGGGCTGTCGTTGCTGCCGGGAATCAGCAGCGTGGTGATTTCCAGCCAGCAGTCGGTCTCGTGGTGGATGTAGGCGAGGATGTCGAGCACCGGCTGCAGGTGGCCGACGCACAGCTTGTGATAGAAGCTGTCGGTGAAGGCCTTGAGGTCGACATTGGCGGCATCCATGACGGCGAAGAATTCCTTTGCCGGTTCAGGGTGGATGTAGCCGGCGGTGACGGCGACGTTGCGGATGCCCTGCTCGCGGCAGGCGAGCGCGGTGTCGATGGCATATTCGGCGAAGATCACCGGGTCGTTGTAGGTGTAGGCGACCGCGTCGGCGCCGTAACGCCTGGCCGCCGCCGCGATCATCTGCGGGCTGGCGGCATCCATCAGGCGGTCCATGTCCTTAGATTTGGAAATATCCCAGTTCTGGCAGAACTTGCAGGCAAGGTTGCAGCCCGCCGTGCCGAACGACAGGATGCTGCTGCCGGGGTAGAAATGGTTGAGCGGCTTTTTCTCGATGGGGTCGATGCAGAAGCCAGACGAGCGGCCGTAGGTTGTCAGCTGCATGGCGCCATTGACCATCTGGCGCACGAAGCAGGCGCCGCGCTGGCCTTCGTGCAACTGGCAGTCGCGCGGGCAGAGGTCGCACTGGATGCGGCCGTCGGGTAGGGCATGCCACCAGCGGCCGGGATGCAGGGTTTCCGTGGCGTTCATGGGGCGGGCTCCTTCCATTTCTTGACGGTGTAGCGTTCGAGCCGGACATCGGGACCCCAGTAGTTCGCTGACAGACCGGCCTTCTGCTTTAGACGAGCGAGGAACTCGGTCGGTTCAGGCAACTGTTCCCAGACCTGCGGCAGAAAGGTCGAGCGGTGGCGGCCGGCACTGAAGATGACACCATCTATTTCCGGACGCAACTGGGCGAGGGCGTTGGTTTCGTCGGCGAAGCTCAGCGGCTCGGGTAGCGTCAGTAGTGATACTTCGACGCGGGTCACGGGCAGTTCCGCGGCGCGCAGCGGCTCAAAGCGCGGATCGCGGAAAGCCGCGTTGCGGGCATTTTCCTGGACGTCAGCAAGCAGCGGGCGCCAGGCTTCGAGGCTGCCGATGCAGCCGCGCAACTGGCCGCGCTGGGTCAGCGTGACGAAAGTGGCGCCGTTTTCGTGCAGTTCCGGCCGGTCGACCGCAACAGGCGCGCCGGGCTGGCCGAATTGGGTGACGATCGCGTTGCGGGCCAGGGTCAGCAGCGTGGTGCCGAGGTCAGGCATTTTTCGCTTCCGTAAAGGCGAACGCGGCATAGCCGACGACGCGCTGCCGGTCGCCGGCCGTATCGCCGGAATTGCAGCGGTGGATCAGTTGCGGGACCAGGCCGCGCCGTTGGGCGGCGAGCAGCAGGCCGTTGATCGGGTAGGCGCCGCAGGCCTGTTCGGGGCGGATGTGGGCGTCGAGTTGCAGGATGTGCTCACAGGTGTCGCGGTCGACCTGGTTGGCGGCACCGTAAGGCAGGAAATGCGACAGGTCGGAACTGATGACGATCAGTGTTTCCGGGCCGCCCCACAGCAGGTCGAGGACTTCGGCGACGGCCTGCGGCGTGGCGTGGCCGACAGCCAGCGGAACGAGGGTGAAATCGTCAAGCGCGCGCTGCAGGAAGGGGAGGTGCACTTCCAGCGAATGTTCCTCGGCGTGCACGCGGTCGCTGACGACGACTTGTGGCAGTTCGCCGAGTTGCGCAATGGCTGCCGCGTCGAGCGGAATATTGCCGAGTGGCGTCGCAAAGGCCGTGGTCTTCGGCAGCGCAATGCCGTCGACCGCAACGCGATGGGTCGGGCCGAGCAGGATGACCCGGCGAATGGTCGACCGCCATGGCGCGAGCGTGGCATAGGCCATGGCGGCGGTCGAGCCGGAGTAGATATAGCCGGCATGCGGGACGATCAGCGCCTTCGGTTGTTCGCTGGCGGTGACCGGCGTTTCGGCCAGCAGGTGGTCGACGGTGGCGGCCAGGGTGGCCGGGTTGCCGGGATAGAAAGCGCCGGCGACTGCGGGAGGACGGGTCATGGTCATGGTCGACTCCTCAAACGAGCAATAATCCGACGGGCATGCCGCCGCGCTGAGCGGGCACCACGCCGCAGGCGAAGACGACGGCAATCTGCGCGACCAGCTTCGGCGACACGTCGCCGGGACGAATCATGACCATCGGGTGGACGATCAGGATCACGATCGCCGCCATGCGTACCAGACGGCCACGGTCGTGGCCCAGGCTGCCGGGCATGGAAACCAGCGCAAAGGTGCGCGGCCCGGCAGTCGAATCCGGGCGGCATTCGCGCTCCACGCCGACCAGCAGCCCGATCGCCGGTGCCGTGGCGAAGGCCTTCACGGTCCCGGCCGGATCGGCATCGACGAAGCTCATGGTTTTCCTCATGCTTTGCCTTATTCGGTAAAATTAGTCCATGCCACGCCATTTCGCAATCGTTCCCGCTGCCGGCAGCGGATCGCGCTTCGGTTCGGAGAAGCCGAAACAGTACTTGGGCCTGCTCGGGCACCCAATGCTCCATCATACGCTGGCCGCGCTGGTCGCCTGTCCTGAAATCGACCGGGTCTGGGTTGTGCTGTCGCCGGAAGATGGCGAATGGGACCGTTACGACTGGTCCGAACTTGGTCCCAAGCTGGAAACCCTGCGTTGCGGCGGCGTGACGCGGGCCGACAGCGTTGGCAACGGACTGCGGGCGGTGGCCATGGTAGCAGCCGACGATGACTGGATCCTGGTGCACGACGCTGCCCGCCCGTGCCTGAGCCGGGAAATGCTCGCAACGCTGTTGGCCGAACTGGCCGACGATCCGGTCGGCGGCATCCTCGCCGTTCCGGTCGCCGATACCCTGAAGCGGGCCGACTGCGAGCAGCGCGTTGTCGCCACCGAGCCGCGCGACGGCCTCTGGCAGGCGCAGACGCCGCAGATGTTCCGTTACGGAGTTCTCAAGGAAGCTCTGGAGAAGTGCGGTGTGGTTACCGACGAATCCGGCGCGATTGAGGCGCTGGGCCTCCAGCCTCGACTGGTGCGCGCCGACGCGATCAATCTCAAGGTGACTTACCCGGCCGATCTTGTCCTGGCGGCGCTGATACTCAGGGGGCGCAAATGAATTTCCGGGTCGGACAGGGCTACGACGTTCATCGACTGGTCGCCGGTCGCAAGCTGATCCTCGGTGGTGTCGAAATTCCCCATGCCACGGGCCTGCTCGGCCATTCCGACGCCGATGCGCTGCTCCATGCGATCATCGATGCGCTGCTCGGCGCTGTCGCACTGGGCGACATCGGCCGCCATTTTCCCGACAGTGACCCGCGCTACCAGGGCGCCGACAGCCGCGTTCTGCTGCGTGCCTCCGTCGCGCTCCTCGCCGAGCACGGCTGGCGGCCAGTCAATGTCGATGCGACGATCATCGCCCAGCAGCCAAAGCTCGGCCCGCATGCGGCGGTGATGGTGGCGAACGTTGCGGTCGACCTCGGAATTTCGCCGGATTCGGTCAACATCAAGGGCAAGACCAACGAGACGCTGGGCTATCTCGGGCGTCAGGAAGCGATCGAGGCGCAGGCTGTGGTGCTCGTCGAACGTGCGCTCTGAGGACGGAACGCGGCTTGGCGAGCGAACCGAACAGGCGCGCGTCTTCTTCGCCCTGTGGCCTTCGCCGGAATCCGCCCGACAACTAGCTGAAGTCGCCGATTCCTTTGCCAAGTGCGCCGGCGGGCGGCCGACCCGCCAGGAAGCCATGCATCTGACCCTGACCTTCATCGGTGATGTGCCGGTCGGGCGTCTGCCGGATCTGGAGCGTGCGACGCGCGAAGTGCGCGGTGAAGCCTTCACCTTGACGCTCGACCGCTTGGGCATCTGGCGGCACAACCGGATTTTCCAAGCTGGCTGCAGCGTTTCGCCACCGGCGCTGGTGGAGCTACGGGAATCGCTCAATACCATATTGCAGGCGGCCGGCTTCTCCGTGGCCGATACCCGGCGAAGCTTTACCCCGCATGTCACGCTGGTGCACAAGATGGTCACGCTCGATGCCGAGTTGCCGGATTACGAGGCGATTGCGTGGAACAACCGGCAGTTCGTCCTGGCGCGCTCGAGCGTGTCGGCGCAAGGTTCGTCCTATCGGATTGTTGCCGAATTCCCTCTGCCCGCCGGCGCCGGTTGAGCCATGGCCGCTTCCCCTCTTCCGTCTCCTATCTCATGAACTGCAAGGGGCCGCCATCCTGCGCTTTGATTTCTTCCTTGAAGCGGCCCATGATGCGCGCCTGCATCGCGGTCGGCAAGGGCGCGAATCCCGTGCCGGTGATGATGTTGTCACCCTTCATGAAGGCCCAGTAGAAGAAGCTGAGGGTCTGCGAAACGCTTGCGGCGGTCTTTGGCGCCCGATCGACGAGGACGAAGGTGGCGTGGGTGATCGGCCAGGTGGCGCTGCCCGGCATGTTGAGCAGCGATGCGTATTCATCGGCCGTCAGATTCATGGTTGAGGCCTTGACCGCGGCTTTGAGGCCGGCCTCCGAAGGCGCAACGAACTTGCCTTGACGGTTTTCCAGCAGAACCGGGTTGAGCTTGTCGCGCGCCACACGGTCCAGCGAAACATAGGTGATCGCCCCGCGCGCGCCCCTCATGGCTTCGATAACGCCGTCGCTGCCGCGTGCCTTGGTGACCGTGCCGGGCCAGGAAACGGTGTTGCCGCTACCAATCGAACGCGACCAGTTTTCACTGACCAGGGAAAAGTAGCCGGTTAAGGCTTCGGTGCTTCCCGAACTGTCTTCGCGCACGATGCGGGTGATGGCCACCTTGGGCAGGTCGCTTCCCGGATTCAGTTCGGCGATACGTGCATCGTTCCATTCGGTAATCCGCCCGGCAAAGATGTCGGCGAGAACGGAGCCGGTCAGCCGCAGTTGTCGCGAGTTGCCGGGACGGAAACTGACCACCGGCACGATCCCGCCGATGACGGTGGGAAACTGAAACAGGTTGTGGCGCTTGATTTCCTCGCGCGAAACGGGGACGTCACTGGCGCCGAAATCAACCTCCCTGGCGATGATGCGTTTGACGCCTTCGCCGGAACCCACCGCCTGATAGCTTACGGCAATCGATTTTTCCTTCGTGAAGCTCTGGGTCCAGCTTGCGTAAATCGCCGCCGGAAAAGTGGCCCCGGCACCACGAATGCTTGCCGCATCACCCTGCTGCGCATGGACCATGCTCCAATGGACAAGTCCGAACACGATTATTGCGATGCGGGCGATCGACATTGAATCTCCTCCAATTGCAGATGTTCAGGAATATTGACAGGTTGACCGGCGCCTTCCCGACGGCGCGGCAGTACGACGAAGAATAGCACGCGGCGCCCCACGCTTTCCTGGATCACGGTTCGCTTCACGCCGTTTCGAGGCAGCGAAGCGGGGATACAAGCCCTCGCTGCCACTTGTTCTTCCGAGCGCGCTCGCGTGACGGGCACCGGTTGGCCGCTATTTGAGGCGATCAAACGCTTCCGTGCGCGATCACCAGTCGCGCCAGCAGTCCGCCGCCGGGATTGGGCAGCAGTTCCAGCCTTCCGTCATGCAGGCGGGCGATGCGGTCGACGATGGCGAGGCCAAGACCAGTGCCGGTGGCGTTGCTGCGGGCGACTTCCAGCCGCGTGAAGGGGCGCTTGAGGCGCTCGGTTTCGCTTGCCGGAATACCGGCGCCGCAGTCGCCGACTTCAATCCATACTTCTCGCGCCTGCCTGGACATGCTTACCGAAACCTTGCCGCCCCCGTATTTCACCGCGTTGTCGATCAGGTTGCCGATCGCCCTGGTCAGGGCGCGCGGGCGCACCGACAGTTCGGGAAGATCGTCGGCGGTCAACTGAATTGACTGTCCGCGCTGCCGCTGGCGCTCGACCATGCCCGAGAGCAGGGCGGCGATGTCGGTGGCGACCGGCGTTTCACCGAGTTCGGCGCGGGCATAATCCATGAATTGCGAGATGACAGCTTCCATCTGCTCGATGTCGTCGACGATGCCCTGGCGCGCCGTTTCGTCGGCGACGCTCATTTCGGCCTCCAGGCGCAGGCGGGTGAGCGGGGTGCGCAGGTCATGCGAGATGCCAGCGAGGACTTCCGAACGATCCCTTTCGTGCCGCAGCAGGTCGGCGGCCATGGCATTGAAGGCGCCGGCCAGCAGGCGCATTTCCTCGGCGCCCGATTCCGGGAGCGGCGTCGGATTCAGGCCGTGCCCGACAACCCTGGCCGAGATGGCCAGGGCCTTGAGCGGGCGGCTGATGCGCGACGCGATAAGCCACGCGACTGCCAGCGCCAGCGCCAGCGCCAGCAGACCCCAGATCAGCCAGTGACCGGCGACCGTGCGCGTCGCGCGTTCGCGCGGCAGGATCAGCCAGTATTCATCCTCGTCCTGCTCGTCGAGGCGAAAGCTTACCCAAAACCCGGAGACGCCGTCGACCTCGGCGGCGATCCTGGTGTGCGGTCCAAGGCGCGCCAACAGTTCGCGTTCGATCAGTCGGTGAAAGCGGGAATCCGGCATCGCGTCGATGCGGTCGTCGGCCTCGGCCGGCAGGAGGCGGATGCCTTCGCGCGTGGACAAATCGCTGAACAGCGCCGGGCGATTTTCCGGGGCGGCGGCGAAAAGCGCGGCCCGGATCAGGTTGACCGCGGAAGCCGCAAGCTGGGCCGTTTCCCGCGCGCGCGGCTCGGCTTCGATGTAGCGGAACAGGCTCAGCCAGGCGGTGGTCGTCAGGATGACGAGGGCTGCCAGCAACAGGAAGGTGCGCGCCAGCAGCGTGCGCGGAATCATTGCCGCTCGGCGCCGTCCGGCACGAAGACATAACCGAAACCCCAGACCGTCTGCAGATAGCGCGGCTGGGTGGGGTCGCTTTCGATCATCTTGCGCAGGCGCGAGACCTGGACGTCGATGGCGCGGTCGAATGGCCCTTGCTCGCGGCCGCGGGCGAGGGCCATCAGCTTGTCACGGGAGAGCGGCTGGCGCGGATGCTGCAGTAGCACCCGGAGCACGGCGAATTCGCCGGTCGTCAGTGGCAGCAGTTCGTCGCCGCGCTTGAGCGCGCGTGCCGCGAAGTCGACCTCGATAGTGCCGAAGCGGACCGCCGGCTCGTCCGCCTGCGGCGCGCCTGGCGGTGTCGATGACTGGCGGCGTAGCACGGCATGTACGCGGGCCAGCAGTTCGCGCGGATTGAATGGCTTGGGCAGGTAGTCGTCGGCGCCCATTTCGAGACCGACGATGCGGTCGACCTCCTCACCCTTGGCGGTCAGCATGATGATCGGCGTCGTGTCGCCGGTGCCGCGCAGGCGCCGGCAGATTGTCAGGCCATCCTCGCCGGGTAGCATCAGGTCGAGGACGATCAGGTCAAAATGCTCGCGTGTCCGCAGTTTGTCCATCTGCGGCGCATCGCTTACGGCCTTGACCTCGAGGCCCTGTTCGCCGAGGTAGCGGACCAGAAGTTCGCGTAGACGGCTGTCGTCGTCGACGACGAGAAGGCGCTGTTGTCTGTCGTTCATGGAGTGAAGGATAATCCGGCGGTCAGGGTTGGCATGCGGCCAATGGTAACAAGCTTTTTCAGCGGTGAAGCGGGAAACAAGTTGTTACAAAGCGGCCAGCAAAGCTGCTCGTTGCCTTGCCCAAGCAATGCCAGAATGGAACTGGCTCAATGAGGAAGGTCATGAGGATGTTTGCTTGGAGAAGGATGGCGCATTTGCTGCTCGTGTTGTCAGCCTTTTCGGCTGCGGCGGGAGCCGTGCACGCGCAGATGCCTCCCGATCAGCGCCGCCAGATGCGTCAGGAAATGCGTGAGCAGTGGCGGCCGATGCCGCAGGACGACCGCCAGCGGTTCCGTGAGGACCGTCGTGAGCAGTGGCGGCCGATGCCGCAGGATGACCGGAAGCGGATGCGCGATGAAATGCGCGGCTATGCTCCTCCGCCCACGTATGGCGGTGGAGGTGGCGGGCGCGGGCAGCGGGGCGGGTGGCGCTGATCTGAAGCGACGACGAAATACCATTTGCATAATGCCTGGCGACGGCACCGCTCCGGTAAAATACGCGAATGAAAATACTGGCCATTGAGACGTCCACGGATTTCGGTACCTGCGCATTGTGGTTGGACGGTGTGGTCGAGCAGCGGATCTGCCAGTCCGGCCGCCCGCATTCGGAAACCCTGCTGCCGCTGGTAGGCAAGCTGATGGCCGATGCGGGAATCGGCTTCAATCAACTCGACGGGATTGCCTTTGGCGCCGGGCCGGGCGCGTTTACGGGCTTGCGCATCGCCTGCGCCGTCGCCCAAGGGGTGGCGGTCGGCGCCGATCTGCCGCTGGTGCCGGTCTGCGGACTCGAGGCGATGGCGGAGGCCGTTGGCGAAGACCGCGTTGTCAGCCTGCTCGACGCGCGCATGGGCGAGGTTTATGTGGCGGCCTACGAATTGCGCGCCGCCGCCCACGAACTGCTCGGGGAGATTCGTGTCGGGCTGCCCAGCGCGCTCGGACTGCCGGCTGGAGAAGGGTTGGTCGCCTGCGGTAACGCGCCGGCGGCGTATCCGGCTCTTGCCGGGCGCTTACTCGATGCCGGCATTCGCCTGTTGCCCGGGATTCTGCCGCAGGCTGACGCGGTTGCGCGCCTGGCCGCGCGCATCCTCCAGCGCGGCGGCGGCATCGATCCGGCGCTGGCAGCACCGCTTTACGTCCGCGACAAGGTTGCCCGGACGATCGATGAGCGCCTCGGCAGCGGAGGCAAGGCGTGACCCCGATCCGGCAGCCCGAAATTTTCCGCATGACCGCCGACGATCTCGATGTCGTGGTGGCGCTCGAGGCTTCATTGCAGAATTTTCCGTGGACGCGTGGCAACTTTGCCGATTCGCTCGCGTCCGGCCACGAGATGCATGTCCTCCGGTTGTTTGGCGATGTCGTCGGCTTTTCCGTGGTCGCGTCCATCCTCGACGAGGCGCATCTCCTGGTCATCGGCGTTGACCGGCGCCATCAGCGGTGCGGACATGGCACCCGCCTGCTGCGCCAGGTTATCGAAACCGCACGCGCCGGCGGCGCGGCGCGATTGCTGCTGGAAGTGCGGCCGGCGAACACTCAGGCGGTCGCCTTCTATCAAGATTTCGGCTTTGCGCGGATCGGTGTGCGGCGGGGCTATTATCCGGCGCTCGCCGGGCGCGAGGATGCGCTGGTGTTTGAAATGGAACTGCGATGAACCTGACCCGCGAACAGATGTTGGCCGAAATGGGAATTACGCCCATCTGGCGCGCGCGCCTGGCGGCCCCCACAGGCGTGCCAGGGGAACCGCTGGCCGCGGCGCCGGCCACGACCGCGGCACCCGCTGACAGGGCTGCCCTGGTAACGGAGTCGGTTGCGGTCGATGCGCTGAACTGGTCGGAACTGGCGGCCGCCGTCGCCGACTGCAAGGCCTGTCCGCTACATGGGCAGCGCAAGCAGGCAGTGCTTGGTGTCGGCGATCGCGATCCGGACTGGCTGTTCATCGGTGAGGGTCCGGGGGCCGAGGAGGACGTCAAGGGCGAACCCTTTGTCGGCCAGGCCGGCAAACTGCTCGACAACATGCTCGCGGCACTCGGCATCGCTCGTGGCAACAAGGTGTACATCGGCAACGCCGTCAAGTGCCGGCCACCCGGCAATCGCACGCCCGAGGCGGCGGAGATGGCAGCGTGCCGCCCATGGCTGGAACGGCAGGTCGCCTTGCTCAGGCCGAAGGTGATCGTCCTGCTGGGCAAGGCGGCGGTGCATTCGCTGCTGCACGACGACAAGTCGCTTGCCGCGCTGCGCGGCAGGCGTTTCGAGTATCGGGGCATTCCGGTGATCGTCACCTACCACCCGGCCTATCTGCTGCGCAATCTCCCGGAAAAGGCCAAGGCCTGGGAAGACCTGCTCTTCGCGCGGCGCTGTCTGCGTGAGTCGATGACCACCGGCAACGGGGAACTGGCTTTCTAAACGTCCTGCCTAGTGGTGGGCGCTATCGTCGAGGTGGCGAACGTCGTCGTTTTCGCGCTGGTTGGCGAAATGGCGACGGCGGATCAGGTACATCAGCCCGCTGACGCAAAGCCCGAACAGGGTGACGACGATGTAGATTGAGACGTTCTTACTGATCATCAGGTAGTAGAGCCCGGTCATGAGCAAAATGGACAGGTTTTCGTTGAAATTCTGGACGGCGATCGAGTGGCCGGCGCCCATCAGGATGTGCCCGCGGTGCTGGAGCAGGGCGTTCATCGGCACGACGAAGAAGCCCGACAGGGCGCCGATGAGGATCAACAGCGGCACCGCCAGCCAGACATGGTGAACGAAATTCATGATCAGGACGATGAGGCCCATCGCGATGCCGAGCGGGATGACGCGGACCGACTTGCGCAGGGTAATGAACTTGGCGGCGGCGACGGCGCCGATCGCGACGCCGACGGCGACTACGCCCTGGAGCATCGAGGACTTCGAGAGATCGAGGCCGAGCGCCACTTCCGACCACTTGATGACGATGAATTGCAGGGTCGCGCCGGCGCCCCAGAACAGCGTCGTGACGGCCAGCGAAATCTGCCCCAGTTTGTCGCGCCAGAGCAGGGCAAGGCAGTGATGGAATTCGTGGGCCAGGTAGAACGGATTTTTCTTGAGCGGCTTGTGATCGACGCCGGTATCCGGAACATAGAGGTTGAAAATCGCGGCGATCAGGTAGAAAACGCCAACGATGGCAATCGCCATTTCACCGGTCGTGTTGATGCCGGTGTCGATCAGCGGGAAGTCGAAAGCGAGTAACGTTTGGGATACATCTGGCCGGATCAGTGTGCCGCCGATGACAACGCCGAGAATGATGGCAACGACCGTCAGCCCCTCGATCCAGCCGTTGGCGACGACCAGCAGGCGGTGTGGCAGGTATTCGGTCAGAATGCCGTACTTGGCCGGCGAATAGGCGGCAGCGCCAAGGCCGACAACGGCGTAGGCGAGCAGCGGATGGATCATGAAGAACATCATGGCGCAGCCGACAATCTTGATCGCATTGCTGATGAACATGACCCGCCACTTCGGCATCGAGTCGGCAAAGGCACCGACGAACGCGGCGAGCAGGACATAGGAGACCGTGAAGAAGGTCTTGAGCAGCGGCTCATAGGCAGTCGGCGCGTTCATTTCGCGCAGGGCAGCGATGGCGGCGATCAGCAGTGCGTTATCGGCCAGCGCCGAAAAAAACTGCGCGGCCATGATGATGTAGAAGCCGAAAGGCACGTGAACTCTGGTCTCGTTATTTGCTTTTGGTCGCAGGTTATACCATGGATTGGTGACGAAACAAGTGGACGAAGGTTACGGTCGACGCCCGGAAACCGGCCATTTGCAGCCGGTTTCAGCGTTCTCTGGTGGTCAGCCGGTGGCGGGTTGTGATTGAATAGTGAACCGTTCGACAAGGAGATACCCGATGGCAGACCGGCGCTTGCAGGTCTTTCATGCCGTAGCCAAGCATCTGAGCTTCACGCGGGCGGCCGATACCCTGTTCATGAGCCAGCCGGCGGTCACGTTCCAGGTGCGGCAGCTCGAGGAGCAATACAACGCGCGCCTGTTCGAGCGCCGCCATGGCGGCATCACGCTGACTCCGGCCGGCGATCTGGCGTTGTCCTATGCCGAGCGGATTCTTGAACTCTCGGATGAAATGGATACCCGCCTGGCTGAAATAAGCGGCGAGATGCGCGGGCTGCTCCTGCTCGGCGCCAGCACGACGATCGCCGAAAACCTGCTGCCGGGGGTCCTGGTCGAGTTCAACGCCAGCCACCCGCAGGCCAGGCCGCGCCTGATTGTCGCCAATTCGGAAGCGATCGCCAGTCGCGTCGCCGATCACAGTCTCGAGGTCGGACTGATCGATGCGCCAGTCAAGCTGCCCGGCCTGACCTGCGAGGTTTGCTGCGACGACGAACTGACAGTCATCTGCGCGCCCGGCTATCCGCTGGCGAAACTCAAGAAGGTGGGGCCGCGCGCGCTGGCCGATTACGAATACCTGTCGCGCGAGCCGGGCTCGGGAACGCGGGAAATCGTCGAAAACTACTTTCGTGCGTGCAAGGTGACCGTCGACGATCTGAAAACACAAATGGAACTGGGCAGCCAGGAAGCGCTCAAGGCCGTCGTTGCGACCGGCCTCGGCTTCGCCATCGTGTCGCGTGCCACCGTCGAAAAGGAACTGCGGCTTGGCCTGCTGCTGGCGACTCCACTCGACCCGCCACTACGCCGCAACATCTACCTGATCCAGTTCGAGGAGCGCTTTCGCTCGCGGCTGGTCACAACCTTCGTCCAGTTCGCCCGCCAGCGTCTGAAAGATCACCTGGCATGACCACTTCGCGACCGATCCGCGCGCGCATCTCGCGTGGCGCACTCCTGCACAATTACCGGCTGGCCAAGCGGCTGGCGCCGGACGCCAAAGCGTGGGCGGTGATCAAGGCCGATGCCTACGGCCACGGCCAGTGGCGGGCAGTCGAGACCTTGCGCGAGGCAGCCGATGGCTTTGCCGTGCTCGAGTGCGAAAACGCCGTGGCCCTGCGCGAAGCCGGGGTCAGCCAGCCAATTCTGCTCCTCGAAGGCATTTTCAGCGCCAGCGATGCGCGCGCCGTGGTCGATCAGCGCCTGACCACCGTCGTGCATTGCCTGGAACAACTCGAAATGCTGCTCGCCGCGGTGCCGCGCGACGCACCGCTGGCGATCTATCTCAAGCTCAATACCGGCATGAATCGCCTCGGGTTCGTTGCGGTCGACCTCGAAAAAGCCCGGAAAATGCTGGCCGACGTCGAGCACCTCGACCTGACCCTGATGACGCATTTTGCCGAAGCGGATGGCGGCCGCGGCATCGCCGGGCAAATGCAGCGTTTTTCCGAGCTGGCCGGCGGCTGGCCGGGGCCGGTCAGCCTGGCCAATTCGGCGGCCCTGCTGCGTTACCCGCAAACCTACGGCGACTGGGTGCGGCCGGGAATCATGCTTTACGGCTCCAGTCCGTTTGCCGACCAGAGCGCCGAAGCACTGGGGCTGCAGGCGGTCATGGCGCTGGAGAGCGAAGTCATCGGCGTGCAGCATCTGCAGTCGGGCGACCGCGTCGGCTACGGCGGGACTTTTGTCGCCGAGCGCGCGATGCGTATTGGTATCGTCGCCTGTGGCTACGCCGACGGTTATCCGCGCCATGCGCCGAGCGGTACGCCGCTTGCCGTGGCGGGGTGCCGGACGCAAACTGTCGGCCGGGTGTCGATGGACATGCTGGCGTGCGACATCAGCGACATTCCCGAAGCCGGCATCGGGGCACCGGTCACCTTGTGGGGCAACGGGGCAGCCGGGCAGGTGCCGGCCGACGAGGTCGCGCGTGCCGCCGGCACCATCGCCTACGAACTGTTCTGCGCGCTGGCACCACGGGTACCGGTCACGGCTATCGCCTAGTCGCGCACCGATCGGCCGCGCGCCGGTCGGCCACTTGTAAGGTATCCTCGCGCCATCATGGCAAAAAGCAAGTCGATCTACAGTTGCACCGAGTGTGGCGCAACGAGTCCGAAATGGCAGGGACAGTGCCCCGGTTGCGCGGAATGGAACACGCTGGTCGAGAGCGTCGCCGAAAAGGCCAGCGGGCATCGCTTCGAATCGCTGGCGCTGGGCGCGCGTCCGGTGTACTTATCGCAAATCGAGGCGCGCGAGACCGAACGCATCGCCACCGGCATCGGCGAGTTCGACCGGGCGCTTGGTGGTGGCTTGGTGGCTGGTGGCGTCGTCCTGATTGGTGGCGATCCCGGCATCGGCAAGAGCACGCTGCTGTTGCAGGCGCTGTCGCTGCTGGCGGCGACCAACAAGGTGCTGTACGTGAGCGGCGAGGAATCGGCCGAACAGGTGGCGTTGCGCGCCCGTCGCCTCGGTCTTGAAACCCGCGCGCTGCCGCTGATGGCGGAAATCAACCTTGAGCGCATCCTGGCGACGCTGCAGGCCGAGCAACCGCATGTCGCAGTCATCGACTCGATCCAGACCCTGTGGTCGGACCAGCTGTCGAGCGCTCCCGGCTCGGTGGCCCAGGTGCGCGAATGCGCCGCCCAGCTGACACGGCTGGCCAAGCAGTCGGGGATCACCATCATTCTCGTCGGCCACGTGACCAAGGACGGTGCGCTGGCCGGGCCACGGGTGCTCGAACATATCGTTGATACCGTGCTTTACTTCGAGGGCGACACCCATTCCAGCTTCCGCTTGGTGCGCGCGGTCAAGAACCGCTTCGGCGCGGTCAACGAGCTCGGCGTCTTCGCGATGACCGACAAGGGCCTGAAGGGGGTCAACAACCCGTCGGCACTGTTCTTGTCGCAGCACGGGCAGGATGTCGCCGGTTCCTGCGTGATGGTAACTCAGGAGGGCACGCGTCCCTTGCTGGTCGAAATTCAGGCGCTGGTCGATGCCGCGCACGGCAACCCACGGCGGCTGACGGTTGGCCTCGATGCGCAGCGTCTGGCCATGCTGCTGGCAGTGCTGCACCGCCATGCCGGCATCGTCTGCTTCGATCAGGATGTCTTCGTCAATGCCGTCGGCGGGGTCAAGATCGGCGAGCCGGCGGCCGACCTTGCGGTGCTGCTGTCGATCACATCATCCCTGAAAAACAAACCGTTACCAGCTAAACTTATTGTATTTGGCGAGGTTGGATTGGCGGGTGAGATTCGCCCGGCGCCGCGTGGCCAGGAGCGCCTCAAGGAAGCCGCCAAGCTCGGCTTCACGCGGGCGCTGATTCCCGAAGCCAATCGCCCGAAGCAGGCAATTGCCGGCATGGAAGTCATTGCCGTGCGCCGCGTCGAGGAGGCGGTGGCGCGGTTGCGTGACATCGAATAAGCTCTGCGGAAGTACCGGTACCCAAACATGTTCAACCTTTCCCGCTATTTTTCGACGCTCAGCCTGATCCTTATCGGGCTGGCAGCCGGACTTTTCGGTACGATGTACCGCGAGGTGTCGGTGCGCCAGATGACAATGCTGGCCGAAGACCGCAATGTGGCGATGGCGCGCGTTATCGAGAATTCCCTTGGCGCTCCGCTGGCAGGCCTGATGGCAGCATCGGTCGGCATCGATGCCTCGATGCTTGAGGCGTCGGACGAATCCCAGGAGATGCAGACCAGTGTCGTTGCGCTGATGGACGGCACGGGGGTGGCCAAGGTCAGGATCTACAATCGCCTCGGGGTGACAATCTTTTCGACCGATGCGGCACAGATCGGGGAAAGTCGGCTCGACAGTCCCGGATTCAAGTCCGCGCTCGCAGGCTCGGTGACCAGCGGCCTGAGCCATCACGACACCATGGAAACCCTTGATGGCATCCGCTCGAACATCAATCTGCTAGCGAGCTACGTGCCTATTTCCAGCGAGGGCAGGGCTGTCGAGGGTGTGTTCGAGCTCTATCAGGATGTGACGCCGTTCATGACACCGTTCCGGCAGGCGCTGTGGCTGATCACGGCGGTCGTCGTCGCCGTTTTCGCCCTGTTGTTCTTCGCGCAATTCCTGGTGGTGCGGCGGGCGCAGGGCATACTCCACGATCAGGCGGAGCGAATCGAGGCGGCTCGCAATACGCTGGAAGTTCAGGTCGATGCGCGGACCGAGGAACTGCGACGCTCCAATCGCCAGCTCGAGGGCGAGATCATCGAACGCCGCCAGGCCGAGAGCCAGCTGAATTATCTCGCCTGCCACGATCCGCTGACCGGCCTGGTAAACCGCCGCTATTTCATCGAGCGTCTGGAGGCCAGCCTGATTGATGCCGCCCGGAAAAATCACCGGCTGGCGGTCTTGTTCATCGATCTCGACCAGTTCAAACAGGTCAACGATTCGCTCGGCCACGGAGTCGGCGACGAATTACTGGTTGCGGTAGCCGCGGGCCTGTGCGAGCACGTCCGGTTGATCGACATGCTGGCGCGATTCGGTGGTGACGAGTTCATCTGCGTCATGGAAGCGGTACGCACCGACGAGGAGGTCGAGATGCTGGCGCGTGAAGTGATCGGAGCCTTCGATCGGCCGTTCCATCTCGGCGAACACGAACTCTTCCTTTCGGCTTCGGTGGGCATCAGCGTATTCCCCAACGATGGTACGTCGGTCAGCGACCTCCTGCGCAATGCCGACAGCGCAATGTATCGCGCCAAGGCGATGGGGCGTGGCCGCTACCATTTCTACACGCCGGAGATGACTCGTGATGCGCAGGAGCGGATCCGGATCGAGACGCTGTTGCGCCATGCCCTGGACAATGGCGAACTTTCGGTTCATCTGCAGCCGCAGGTCGAAACCGAGGGTGGGCGTCTGGTCGGCGCCGAGGCGCTTGTCCGCTGGGATAACCCTGAACTCGGCAGCGTGCCTCCGGCGCGCTTCATTCCGCTGGCCGAGGATTCGGGCATCATCATCGCGTTGGGCACCTGGGTTCTGCGCGAAACCTGTCACCAGGTCATGAAATGGACGGCGAGTGGCTTCGATCTGCCGCAGGTTTCGGTTAACCTTTCAGTCAAGCAGATCGAGCGCCCCGCGTTCGTCGATACCCTTCTGGAAATTCTCGACGAAACCGGCATCGAGGCTTCCCGGCTCAAGCTCGAAATCACCGAATCGGTGGTCATGGCCGTCGATGATGCGTTCTCGCTGCTCGATCGCCTGCGCAAGATCGGCATCGGCCTGGCGCTCGACGATTTCGGTACCGGCTATTCGTCGCTCAGCTACCTGAAGATGTTGCCGGTGCAGCAGATCAAGATCGATCGTTCGTTCGTGAGCGGTATCGGCAGCAATCCCCAGGATGAGGCGATCATCCGTTCGGTCATGGCGCTCGCCCAGAGTCTCGACTTCGAGGTGGTTGCGGAGGGGGTCGAGACCGCCGAGCAGGCGGCGTTTCTAAAAGCATCAGGCTGTCATCAACTGCAGGGCTTCCTGCACGGATCCGCGGTGGCGCCCGCCGAGTTTCGCGCGCGCTGGTCGAGTCTGCCAGGATGAACGGCCTCGCCTGGCGACTGCTCGGTCGCGAACTTCGTTCAGGCGAACTCCGTTTGCTGCTGGCCGCGCTGGTGGTCGCCGTGGCCGCGGTCACGGCGGTCGGTTTCTTCACCGACCGGGTGCGTCTGGCGCTCGAACAGGAAGCGCGGCAACTCATCGGGGGCGACCTGCTGTTGCTTTCCGATCATCCTTGGTCGGCGCCGATCCGCGACGAGGCTGTCCGGCGTGGCCTGTTAACGGCCGAAACGGTGGGTTTTCCGAGCATGGTGCTGGCGGGCGGGCAGGCGCAGCTGGCGGACATCAAGGCGGTGAGCAGTACCTATCCCCTGCGCGGGATGCTGCGCCGGGCAGATCGCGCCGGCGAGGCGGGCGAGGCGACGCAGGGTGGTCCAGCGCCAGGCACGGTATGGCTCGACGAGCGCCTGGCCAGCACGCTGGACGCGGGGCCAGGGCAGAATCTGCAGCTCGGGCGGCGCACGTTCCCGGTATCGGCCATCCTGACTTTCGAACCTGATCGCGGAATCAACTTCCTCGGGCTCGCCCCGCGCCTGATGTTGCATCTCGACGACATGCCGGGAACCGGGCTGATACAGACCGGTTCGCGGGTGACCTATCGTTTCATGGTTGCCGGCGATGCGGGCGCCGTTTCGGGGTTCCGCAACTGGGTCGAGTCGCGACTCGGACGGGGCGAACGGCTCGAGGACACGCGGAATGCGCGACCAGAAATTCGCAGCGTACTCGACCGGGCGCAGCGCTTTCTTGGACTGGCGACGCTGTTGACCGTGATCCTGGCCGCGGTGGCTGTGGCGCTGGCGGCGCGCCGCTACATGCAGCGCCATCTCGATGCCTGCGCCGTGATGCGCTGCCTCGGCATCACCCAGTCCGGCCTGATTCGTCTGCATTCGGGTCTTTTCATCTGGCTGGCGCTGCTGGCGGCTGCACTCGGTTGCCTTGCCGGATTCGCCGTCCATTTTGCCCTTGTCTCATGGCTCACGGATTTGCTCGACCTACATCTTCCGCTGCCGGGATGGCTGCCGTTGTTCCAGGGTGCGGCGGTTGCCGGCGTGCTGTTGTTCGGATTTGCCTTTCCGCCGCTGTTGCAGTTGAGCAAGGTGCCGACCTTGCGCGTTTTTCGCCGCGAACTGGGGCCGCCGCAGCCCTTCCTGCTGGGCGGCTATGCGCTCGGAGTCCTCGTCCTGGCCGGCCTGTTGCTGCTGGTTTCCGGTGATTTGCGCCTCGGCGCCTACGCCATCGGCGGATTTGCCAGCGCGCTCGCCGCATTCTGGCTGATCGCCCGGCTTGGTGTCCGGGGCGTCTCGCGGCTGCGCGGCGGCGGCGGCTTTGGCTGGCGGCAGGGGCTCGCCAATCTCGAACGCCATGCGGCGACCAGCACGCTGCAGATCGTCGCACTGGCCCTCGGACTGATGGCCATGTTCCTGCTCACCGTGACCCGCGGCGAATTGCTCGATGTCTGGCAGAGGGCGACGCCGGCCGACGCGCCCAACCGCTTCATCGTCAATATCCAGCCCGATCAACGCCAGGCGGTGGCCGATGCGCTGACAGGTGGCGGAATCGCGGCCGAGCTGTTGCCGATGGTGCGCGGACGGCTGATGCGCATCGGAGGGCGGATGGTAAGCGCTGCCAGCTACCCGGAAGACGAGCGCGCGCAGGGCCTGATCGAGCGTGAATTCAATCTTTCCTGGAGCGCGAACCTGCCGCCCGGCAACCGGATCAGGGCCGGAAACTGGTTTGCGCCCGACGACGGGGGCAAGGGGCTCGCCTCGGTCGAGGAGGGGCTGGCGAGAACGCTCGGGATCACGGTCGGCGACGAACTGATCTTCGTCATCGCCGGCCGGGAAACGCGGATGCGTGTCAGCAGTCTGCGCAAGCTGGACTGGGATTCGATGCGGGTCAACTTCTTCGTTTTGACTCCGCCGGGCGTCCTTGAAGACGCACCGGCCAGCTATATCACCAGTTTTCACCTGCCGGAGAATCAGGGGGCGCTGTTGCGCAAGCTGGTGGCGCAATTTCCCAACCTGACACTGATCGATGTCGCCGCCATCCTCGCCCAGATCCAGACGGTCATGGGCCAGGTTGTCCGGGCGGTACAGCTGATCTTCCTGTTTTCCCTGGTGGCCGGAGCGATCGTGCTGACCTCGGCATTGCTCACGGCATTCGACGAACGGCGCTACGAGTTGTCGGTAATGCGCGCGCTCGGCGCCGATCGCGCCCGCTTGCGCCAGTCGCTGCTCGCCGAGCTGGCGGTGGTCGGCGCGATTGCCGGCATCATCGCCGGGGCCGGGGCGGCGCTGGTCGGACAGTTGCTGGCACGCAACGTCTTCCAGCTCGACATGCCCTTTAACGTGTGGCTGCTGCCGCTGGCGGCGGTCTCCGGGATCGCCCTGTCGGTTGGTATCGGCTGGCTGGCGGTGCGCCAGTTGCTCGGAACGCCGCCACTGCTGGCGTTGCGCTCCGGTACCTGAAGGTATCCGCGGCGCCGTCCCGCATTGGCGCGGCGCAAAGTGGAATCAACGGTTCGAGCTTGGACGGCGCGCGGGTCAGGTAACAGCCCGGCCGCTAGCTCGTCTCAGGTAAAATGGGCCATGGAATCAATTGCACAAATCACCCGACCGCTGTTCGGCCATCGCAAATTCTGGGCGCAACGCTTCGGCACTGCCCCCTTCCTGCCCATGTCACGCGGCGAGATGGAAGCGCTCGGCTGGGATTCATGCGACATCGTTCTGATCACCGGCGATGCCTATATCGACCATCCCAGCTTTGGCATGGCGTTGATCGGGCGGCTACTCGAAGCGCAGGGCTTCCGGGTCGGCATCATCAGCCAGCCGGACTGGAATTCAGCGGTCGACTTCAGGAAGCTGGGCAAACCCAACCTGTTCTATGGTGTCACCGCCGGCAACATGGATTCGATGGTCAACCGCTACACCTCGGATCGCAAGACACGCTCCGACGATGCCTACACGGCCAATGCCGAGCCGAACAAGCGTCCGGACCGGGCCGTCACCGTCTATGCCCAGCGTTGCCGCGAAGCCTTTCCCGGCAGTAACGTGGTGATTGGCTCGATCGAGGCCAGCCTGCGCCGTATTGCCCACTACGACTACTGGTCAGACAAGGTGCGGCGTGCGGTGCTGCCCGATTCAAAGGCCGATCTGCTGGTCTTCGGCAACGCCGAGCGGGCCATCGTCGAACTGGCGCATCGTCTGGCCAAGGGCGAGAAAATATCCGAAATCCGCGACCTGCGCGGCACCGCCTTTATGGCGCCGCACGGCTGGCTACCCGCCGCTGATTGGGAAGCGGTCGATTCGACCTCGGTCGATACGCCGGGGCCGCTGGTCAAGCATACCGACCCGTATGCAATGGGAAATGAGCCAAATTCGCCGTCGACCGCACCAGGCACTACTGGCGAACACGCCGTGCGTATCGTCTCGCGCGCCGAACGCTTGGCGACGCTCAAGGAGAAGCGCGCTCATACCGTGGTTCGCCTGCCGTCCTACGAGCAGGTACGCGACGACCCGGTGCTCTACGCCCATGCCTCGCGCACCTTCCACCTCGAATCGAACCCCGGCAACGCGCGGGCGCTGGTGCAGGCGCACGGCGAACGCGAGGTATGGCTCAATCCGCCACCGATTCCGCTGACCACCGAGGAACTCGACCAGGTCTACGAATTGCCCTACGCCCGCCGTCCGCATCCGGCCTATGGCGAGGCAAAGATTCCAGCTTGGGAAATGATCCGTTTCTCGGTCAACATCATGCGTGGCTGCTTCGGTGGCTGCACCTTCTGCTCGATCACCGAGCATGAAGGGCGCATCATCCAGAGCCGTTCCGAGGACTCCGTGATCCGCGAAATCGAGGAAATGCGCGACAAGACGCCGGGCTTCACCGGCATCGTTTCCGATCTCGGCGGACCGACCGCCAACATGTATCACCTCAAGTGCAAGGACGAGAAGATCGAGTCGGCCTGTCGCCGGTTGTCCTGCGTTTACCCGGACATCTGCGAAAACCTCGGCACCGACCATTCACCACTGATCTCGTTGTACCGCAAAGCGCGCACCCTGAAAGGCGTCAAGAAGGTGCTGGTCAGCTCTGGTCTGCGCTACGACCTCGCCGTGCGTTCGCCCGAGTACATCAAGGAACTGGTCACCCACCACGTCGGCGGCTACCTCAAGATCGCTCCCGAGCATACCGAGGAAGGCCCACTGTCGAAGATGATGAAGCCGGGCATGGGTGCCTACGACCGCTTTAAGCAATTGTTCGACCGCTTTTCGCGCGAAGCAGGCAAGGAGCAGTACCTGATCCCGTACTTCATCGCCGCCCACCCCGGGACGCAGGATGAAGACATGATGAATCTGGCGCTCTGGCTGAAGAAAAACAATTTCCGCCTCGACCAGGTGCAAACCTTCCTGCCGACGCCGATGGCCCTGGCGACGACGATGTATCATACGGAGCGCAACCCGCTGCGCAAGCTGTCACGTACCAGCGAACAGGTCGGCACCGTGCGTAACGGCCGCCAGCGCAAACTGCACAAGGCTTTTCTGCGCTACCACGACCCGGCCAACTGGCCCCTGCTGCGCGAAGCCTTGAAGGAAATGGGGCGCTCCGACCTGATCGGCAACGGCAAGAAACAACTGATTCCAGCCTGGCAGCCGGCCGGTACCGGCGCTGCCCTGACGAATCCCGCAATTCGCCGAAATGGCCCGGTAAAGCGCCCGATTCGCCAAAATCGGCAGCATCCATCGGGAAAATAATTCCACCCAGGTTTGACGCAGTCTCGAGAACTGATGATACTTGGGTGAAAATCCTTTCAAGCCGATTGGTAGATATCTGACGCATATATCAGGTGCTTTCGCGCTGTGGGCTGACGATGCACGATGTTGGGAGCGGGGATGCGAAACGAAATAAAAGATATCAGGCGTGAGCTTGATCGCCGAATGGGCGACCGGCGCCACAACTACGGCCGCAAGATCGATAGCGCTCTGCTACGGGGCACGCAGCATCTGCCGACTTGGGAAGACCAGCGCTCACAATACTGGACTCGACTACTATTTTGTGGATTGGCCTTTGCCTATTTCAATTTTGGTGGCGAGTCCCAGATTCGTCCGTGGGCCAACCTGTCGCTGGTCAATATTGTGATGTCGCTGTACGCCATCGAAATCCTCTGTTTCATGTGGCATGCAAAGCGTCAACCGCATGCCTCCTGGCGGCAACATCTGACCATGTGGGTCGACATTACGGCGGCCACCTTTGCCGCCTTGGCGGATGCTACGCTTAGCACGCCCGCCTTCCTCGTCTTTCTTATGGTCATCCTCGGCAACGGGATGCGCTACGGCCTGAAAATCTTCGGTGAAGCCGTCATCGGCTGTTTTGGCGCATCGATCTTCATTGTCTGGCTGCGCCTGCCCGACTACCTCACCATGTTCTCGGTGAGTGCCATTTTCTTCCTCGTATTCTTCGCCATCATTGTGCTCTATTCCTATGCGTTGACTGCCAAGATCGAGCGGGCGAGGACCAAGCTCGCCCACGAGCGCAATGTCGACGCACTAACTGGCTTGCTAAACCGGCGTGCCCTCAACGAGCGTGTCATGCAACTGTTCGACTCGTCCAAAGATCACGGGCGAGAGGCTGTGGTGCTTTTTGCAGATCTTGATGGCTTTAAAATTGTCAATGACACACATGGGCATCACGTCGGCGACCGTGTGCTAGTCGCTGTCGCCGAAAGCATCCTTGAAAGTGTCCGCACTCTCGATGTGGTGGCGCGCTACGGCGGTGACGAATTCCTGCTCATTCTGCCAAATACCTTGCCTGAAGGTGGCGAGGTCGTCGCCCAGCGCATCCGTCGAGCAATCAACGAATGGGCGCGGGACAACCAAATCGATTTCAATGTCTCGATTGGCTTGGGGCACTATCCGCTCGATGGCAGCGACCTCGAATCCGTTATTGCCTCGGTCGACAAGGCTATGTATCGCAGCAAGGCAGAACTAGGTGGTGGTGGCATCCTGCATGCCAGCTGCGATTCAGCCCAAGTCTGAATCGCTCGCGCCGCAGGCGGCACTCGGCAAGCCGGATGGCCTCGGATAAACTCCCCACTTTACTTTTGCGTATTCCCGCCATGACCGTACCGGCCATCCCAGCGACCACCTACGATAAGATCGGCGGCGATGCCGTCGTCGGCAAGCTCTGTGACCGTTTTTACGAACTGATGGACACCATGCCGCAGTTCGCCGAATTGCGCGCCATGCATCCGGCCGACCTCGAAGGCTCGCGCGACAAACTCTACATGTTTCTTTCCGGCTGGCTGGGTGGCCCCGACCTGTTCGTCGAGAAATTCGGTCATCCGCGTCTACGCGCCCGTCATTCGCCGTTCGCGATCGGCACCCGCGAGCGCGACCAGTGGGTCGCCTGCATGGTGCTGGCGATGGACGAGGTTGGCATCGAGGAAGGCGTTCGTGCCAAACTGCTGGAAAACTTCTTCAAGACCGCTGACTTCATGCGCAACAAGCAGGGCTGAAACAGCGAGAAGCCTACATCGGCCGTCGCCGGATCAATGGTGTTCGGACAGTTCGTCAGCGAACCGGTGATTCACATCGCGATGATCCGCCTCATCGGCGCGCACGACAACGATGATGTCGCGCAAGCGCGAGTCGGCAGGCAAGTTCCAGTAGTCGATGGCTATTTTTGGCGCCGGAACATTGGCGTAGGTGCCGTTGTCGACGGCTGTCAAGTATTCGGTATAGCTGTAAACCGCTTCCTCTTCCAGGTAGCCGACGACGCGGTGCGCGGTGCGCGACGAAACCAGGTAAAGCAGGAAGAAGAAATTATAGAAGACGCCTTGCACCAGCACAATCAGCAGGCGTTCGAGGCGTGACGGCTGGGCAATTTCGATGAAGGTCATCAAGTGCATGCGTTCGTTCTCGGCTTCGTCGAGAAGTGTGCGAATCCAGCCGTGATCGCTTTCGATGCGCCGTAACGCCCGCAAGTGCTGAAGCGTGCCGCCGACCATGCCTGGCACGGCGGCGACCGTTTCCAGAACAACCGCACGGTGACCATAACGCCGGGCGAAGAAGGTGTCCGCGAAAAAGCGGAGAAACTTTACAAATCTAAAGGCGGCACGATCACCAAAACATTTGGGAAGCTGATGTTGCTCAAGCGAATGAGATATGGACATTGCTGGATTCCAGTGGCTTGCCAAGGGTAGCCCCGATCAGACGAAAGGAGCAGGGTGAGTCAAACCGGCCGGGGAAAATCCGATAGGCCTGTGGCTCGGTATCGAATGATAACGGGTGATGCCTCACCCGGTCATCTTGCGCGGAAAATCGGTGAAACCTTGGGGGAAGCGCCAAGAATACCTACTTCGGGAGCGCCCCAAGTGGTCCTGGCGATCGAGGATGTCGGCACAGAGGAGGGCATCCGCCCGAAGCTGCTGCAGAACTTCTATAGTAGTCCCCGACATTCAGACAGTGGTTTAAGCTGTGCTTCAGCCGAGGGAGCAAGAAGCGATGAAGCGAAACGAAGACGCGGAAGGTGCACACAGCAGAGTTCAAGGCGAAGGTTGGTCTGGAGGCTGTGCGAGGGACGAAGACGATTAACGAGATTGGCCTGGAGTACGGTGTTCATCCCGTGCAGGTTGGGCAGTGGAAGAAGGCGATCCAGGAGCAGGCCAAGGCGCTGTTTGAAGGCAAGCGGGGCCCCAAGCCGATGGCCGCGCACCGGGAGCCAGAGCGCTTGTACAGCGAGATCGGCAAGCTGAAGATGGAACTCGACTGGCTCAAAAAAAGTCTGGGATCAGCCTGTCGTGCTACGCCAAGGGTGGATTGATCCAGGGGAGGCGGTCGCCGTAGTTGAGCAGTGCGTCCTGGCAGGGGTCTGCCGAGACACGGTCTATGCGCAGCAGTGGCCGCCGGTGGTAGATGCCAGCGATCTCCTGCACAGTCGCCTGATTGACGAAGAGTACACCCGGCAGGATACCCGGTTTCCCAAACGCAGCCTGCGTTCACGCCGCAAAACCGCTGATCGTCTTCCAGATTACCGGGCTTCATTGCTCGGCCTTTCCCAGCGAGGCTAAATGCGATTACCATGGGGTGAGACTCATGCACTGATTCGGTGCAATCTCAGGTGGTAGTATCTCACCTTCAGGGTCAGGTTCCCAAAATGCAGATGTTGCCCATTCAAGATATCGGAACTGTTTAGGGCGTTGATATCTGCATGCCAGTTGGGTTCATGTGGCGGGAATGTGGCAGTTTTCCGAGTTGGGATTGCGGGGGCGGTTACGAGATTGGTTCTTATGGATATGGTTGACGCCGTTGTTGTCGGCGCCGGCGTCGTCGGGCTGGCGGTGGCGCGGAAGCTTGCGCTGGCAGGGCGCGAGGTGCTGATCCTCGAGGCGGAGGCGGCATTCGGGACGCAGACCTCGGCGCGCAATTCCGAGGTGATCCACGCCGGCATCTACTATCCGGCCGGCTCACTGAAAGGCACGCTGTGCTTGCGCGGCAAGGAACTGCTTTACCGCTACTGCGCCGAGCGCGGCATCGGCCACCGGCGGATCGGCAAAATACTGATCGCTACCGAGGAGTCAGAACTGCCGACGCTCGCCGGCTATGCCAAACGGGCGGCGGCCAACGGCGTGACGCTGGCGCCGTTGACGGCGGCCGACGTCGCCCGCCTCGAGCCGGCGGTAAAGGCGGTCGCCGGACTGTTTTCCGAAACAACGGGAATCATCGACAGCCACGGCCTGATGCTGGCGTTGCTCACTGATGCGACGCAGGCCGGGGCAACGCTCGTCACCCGAACGCCGGTGACGGGCGGCAGTGTCGGCGATGGCGGCATTGTCGTGCGCACGGGCGGGGACGAGCCGTTTGCACTGCACTGCCGAACGCTGATTAACGCGGCCGGACTGCTGGCGCAGCGCGTGGCGCGCAGCTTGGAAGGCTTCCCCGCGACCTGCGTGCCACCGGCGGCGTACGCCAAGGGCCATTACTTCACGCTCGGCGGGCGTAGCCCGTTCAACCACCTCGTCTACCCGATGCCGGACCATGCCGGGCTGGGTATCCACGTCACCCTCGACCTCGGCGGCCAGTGCAAGTTCGGTCCCGATGTCAGCGGCTGGCCGGCGGTGCCGGACTACGCTTTCGAGGAAGGGCTGGAGGCGAAGTTCTACGGCGCCATTCGCCGCTACTACCCAGAACTCGCCGACGGTGCGCTGTTCCCCGGCTACACCGGCGTGCGTCCAAAGGTGACCGGCCCAGACGAGCCGGCTGGTGATTTCATCATCCAGGGGCCGCGGACGCACGGTATCGACGGGCTGGTCAACCTGTTTGGGATTGAGTCCCCAGGGTTGACCTCGTCGCTGGCGATCGCCGAGCGTGTCGCCGCTGAACTGGTAGCCGTCTGACGGGGAAGGCCAAGACGGACGATCCCGCGGTTCGCGCAATCGCCATGATGCGGCGCAGCATGAGGTGATAGAATTACGCCTCTGATTTTTCAGGCCTTCCCCATGTCCGATCGTCCGATCCGCAACATCGCCATCATCGCCCACGTTGACCACGGCAAGACCACGCTGGTCGACAAGCTGCTCCGCCAGTCGGGCACCTTTGCCGCCCACCAGCATCTTGACGAGCGCGTCATGGACTCCAACGACCTGGAAAAGGAACGGGGCATCACCATTCTCGCCAAGAATACCTCGGTCGAGTATCAGGGCATCCACATCAACATCGTCGACACGCCGGGGCACGCCGACTTCGGCGGTGAGGTCGAGCGTGTGCTGGGCATGGTCGATGGTGTCCTGCTGCTCGTCGATGCCGTCGAAGGCCCGATGCCGCAGACGCGTTTCGTGACCAAGAAGTCTCTGGCCCTTGGCCTACGGCCAATCGTGGTCGTCAACAAGGTCGACCGCGACGGGGCCAATCCCGACAACGCGGTCAACCTGACTTTCGACCTCTTCGACAAGCTGGGCGCCAGCGACGAGCAACTGGACTTTCCCATCGTTTACGCTTCCGCCCTCAACGGCTGGGCCGCGCTAGATCTCGATGCGCCGCGAGAGGACATGAAGCCGCTGTTCGAGACGGTCCTGGATCATGTGCCGGCGCCGGATACCGATGTCGATGCGCCGCTGCAATTCCAGATCTCGGCGCTGGATTATTCCTCCTACGTCGGTCGCATTGGCATCGGTCGGATCAAGCGCGGCCGCGTCAAGACCGGTCAGCAGGTCCTGATCATGTTCGGTACCGAAGAGGAAGCGGCAGAACACGAGCGTACCCCGATCAAGGCCAAGGTCGGCCAGGTCTTCGGCTACAGGGGTTTGAGCAAGATCGAACTCGACGAGGGCCACGCCGGCGACATCGTGCAGATCACGGGAATCGAGGATCTGGTGCTCGGCTGCACCGTGACCGACCCTGAAAATCCCGAAACGCTGCCGCTGCTGAAGATCGACGAGCCGACCTTGGAAATGCAGTTCATGGTCAATACCAGCCCACTGGCCGGCACCGAAGGCAAGTTCGTCACCAGCCGGCAGATTCGCGACCGTCTGCACAAGGAACTGCTGACCAACATGGCGCTGCGCGTGCATGACAACGCGAACGGCGAAATTTTCGACGTTTCCGGGCGTGGCGAGCTGCATCTCGGTATCTTGCTTGAAAACATGCGCCGCGAAGGCTTTGAACTGGCGGTTGGCCGGCCGCGCGTAGTCAAGAGAACCATCAATGGCGTCGTCTGCGAGCCTTACGAAATGCTGACAGTCGATGTCGAGGAGCAGCATCAGGGCGGCGTCATGGATAGCCTCGGTCAGCGCAAGGGTGACCTGCAAGACATGATGCCGGATGGCCGCGGCCGTGTGCGTATCGAATACCGCATCTCGGCCCGTGGCCTGATCGGCTTCCAGGGTGAATTTATGAACCTGACGCGTGGTACCGGCCTGATGAGCCACGTTTTTGATGAATACGCCCCCTGTCGCGAAGGCAGCGTTGGAGAGCGGCGCAATGGCGTGCTGATTTCCCAGGATAACGGCGACGCCGTTGCTTACGCGCTGTGGAAGCTGCAGGATCGCGGCCGCATGTTTGTTGTCCCGGGCGACAAGCTGTATGAAGGCATGATCATCGGTATCCACAGCCGTGAAAATGACCTCGTGGTTAACCCGATCAAGGGTAAGCAGTTGACCAACATTCGCACTTCCAGTACGGACGAAGCCGTGCGCCTGGTGCCAGCGGTTCAAGTCAGCCTGGAGTCGGCGATCGAGTTCATTGCCGATGACGAACTCGTTGAGCTGACGCCGAAATCGATTCGCATGCGCAAGCGTCTGCTGACCGAGATCGAGCGCAAGCGGTCGCAGCGCGGCATGTAGCAATAGCGGACAGGCGCAAGACGAAAAAAGGCGACCTGCGGGTCGCTTTTTGCTGTAGTCGGTGAATTACTCCGATCCACATTGGAAGACGTGGCATTTCAGTTGTGAAAAAGGCACCACTGATTCAGCGGGGTCTTGGCAGTGATGCAGGTTGCTGGTGATTGTCATCATCAGCAGCGCGGTGAAGGCTTCGCTGGTGATGGTCGTTGTTCTGTCTCCGGAATTCCCGTATCCAAAACTCCGGTACTTCTCCTCTAGCATTCTCGTTTGGCGCTCCATGATTCGTCCTATCCGATGCGCCGCAATTCTTCGGCAAGGCATCAGCAACCACAAGGGGACACAAATGACCATCACCAACGACCTGCTCGCAGCCGTTTTCGCTGACGCCTCTCTTTTTTGCGGCAAGGAAGATGTCATCCACGCGATCATTCACCACCAAATGACCAAGACGGGAATTTCGCCATTACGGATTGCGCGCGAACAGATGCTGTCGGGCAACCGGGTAGATGTCGTCCTGTTCGGTGACGGCGTCAGCGGCGACTTCGCGACCACGAAACAGAAGCCGCTTGCGGTGATTGAGGTCAAAGGTGGCGCCTAATTCCGTTTCTAATTCGTTAATGCATTAACTATCCACGGCCAGTGTACGATTGAGCGGACACGCTGGTGCTCTGATTCAAGGGTTTTGAGGCTCGATTCGAGTTGATCTTCAAGTGCATCGATGCTATCGAAGGCCAGGTTGTGGAAGAAATTCTCGCGCAGTTCATCCCAGAGATGCTCGACCGGGTTGAGTTCAGGGGCATAGGGAGGCAACGGTAGCAGGTGTATGTTTTCGGGTGTTCTGAGTGCTTGGCTGGCATGCCAGCCCGCACCGTCAAGGACCATGACGATTGAGTCCCTAAACTGCTGTAAATCGGGTGGCAGGTAGCCACCGCTTCGATTCGGTAAACTGACGTTGCGAGACGATCGATAACCGAAGGAGAGAAGCGATGACTGGGTATGAGGTTAGCGTAGGAACGGACTTGCTGCCAGGGCTTTTAAACGGGCAGGACGGGCTGGCGAAACTGGTGGAAGCGGTGCTCAATCAAGTACTGGAGGCGCAGGTGACGGAAACGCTGGGGGCGACGCGGCACGAGCGCACGGACGAACGGGCCGGCTATCGCAACGGCTACCGGCCACGCACCCTTTACACGCGGATTGGGCCGGTGACGCTGCTGGTGCCGCAGACGCGGGACGGCAGCTTTTCGACGGACATCTTCAAGCGCTACCAGCGGAGCGAGCAGGCCTTCGTTCTGGCGCTCATGGAAATGGTCGTGCACGGTGTCTCGACGCGCAAGGTCTCGGCGATCACCGAAGAGCTGTGCGGCGCCAGCTTCTCCAAATCGATGGTGAGCGCACTGTGCGCCGGACTGGAACCGCGGGTCAGCGCGTTCAACGAACGGCGGCTGGACGGCGAGTATCCCTTCGTGCTGGTCGATGCCCTGTTCATCAAGAGTCGGCAAGAAGATCGTGTGGTTTCGCGTGCCGTGCTGACCGTCTCAGGCATCCGCTCCGATGGCTTCCGGGAGATTCTGGGCGTGCGGATCGGCGACACCGAGAGCT
Source organism: Candidatus Dechloromonas phosphoritropha (assembly GCA_016722705.1). Classification (NCBI taxonomy): domain Bacteria; kingdom Pseudomonadati; phylum Pseudomonadota; class Betaproteobacteria; order Rhodocyclales; family Azonexaceae; genus Dechloromonas; species Candidatus Dechloromonas phosphoritropha. Next base: position 218,799 of record JADKGN010000001.1, read on the forward strand.
TCGCCACCTGGGACGAGACCTTCCGCTGGCTCAGAGGGCGCGGCCTCAAGGGCACGCAGTTCATCATCTCGGACGACCACGGCGGCCTGCGTGAAGCGGCAGCGCGGCACTTTCAGGGGCCAGCTGGCAACGCTGTCAGGTGCATCTGATGCGCAACATTCTGGGCCAATGCAACACCCGCCACCGCGCCGAGGTGGCAGCTGCCGTCAAGCTCGTGCTGCAGGCGCCCGATTTGGTCGAGGCCAAGCGCCGCCTGGCGGAATTCACCGAGCGCTTCGCCAAGAGCGCCCCCAAAGCGGTGGCCTGCCTCGAAGCAGGATTCGAGGATGCCATGGCGGTAATGGTCTTGCCCGAGAAGTATCGCAAGCGGCTACGCACAACGAACATGCAGGAGCGGCTCAACGAGGAAATTCGCCGGCGGGAGCGCGTGATCCGCATCTTCCCCAACGACGAGTCAGCCTTGCGCCTGATCGGCGCTCTGCTGGCCGAACAGAACGAGGCTTGGCAGGAACGGAAGTACCTCGACATGGATGAATTCAAGGAGTGGGCGGCTTCCCGCGCCGCAGCTAGCGAGGGCAACAACGTTGTTGCCCTCGCTAGCTGAAAACCATTCGTCATTCATCGGATCGAAGAGTATTTACAGCAGATTTTGGACTTGACTACCATGACGATCCGATCCATCGGATGGCGTGCCGCCACTTCGTCGAGGAATAGCTGCATGCACGGCGTATTGACGTGCGGCAAGATCAGCGAGTCAAGCGCGCCCGTATCCACATCGACGGCCGCGTAGGCGTAGGTGTATTGGTGGGTGAGCATGGCCCGGCACAACGGTCGAATGGGTTGGGGCGCCCAGGCACGACGCACATCGTTGATGCGCCCGAAGCGCGCTTCGTCCTGAAACATCAGTAACCGGTAACTCTGCGGCGTTCTTTCCAGCGCCGATCGTGCTGTCGACAATGTCCTCCTCGAATCACGAAACGCGGAGGAGGCCAGGATGGCCAAGGCAGGGGAAGGGTCGCGGGTGCGGCGTAGCGCGAGCGAATGGGAGGCGTTGCTGTCGCGATTTCCGGGCAGCGGTTTGAACGTTGCGACCTTCTGCAAACGCGAAGAGATCAGCGATACCAGCTTCCATCGCTGGCGCACACGTCTGGGCATCGCCCTCGACAGTCAGGACAAGGCCAGCGGCCAGCCGGCCACCTTCGTCGACGTCGGCCCTCTGAGCACAACCACGGCGACGCCCGCTCGTTTCCACCTCACCCTCGACCTCGGCGGCGGCCTGATCCTGCAGCCGGAGCGCCGCTGATGTTTTTCCCTGAAGGCCAAATCCGCGTCCAAGTCTATGGCCAGCCGGTCGACCTGCGCAAATCCTTCGACGGTCTGTACGCGATCACCCGTCATGTCCTCGGTCAGGACCCGCTGAGCGGCCAGCTCTTCGTCTTCTTCAATCGCCGTGGCACTCAGGTGAAGGTGCTCTACTGGGATCGCAGCGGCTTCTGCCTGTGGGCCAAGCGTCTCGAAGAAGGCCGTTTCGTCGCCAACTGGGATAAAGTGCGCACGTGCGAAATCGACTGGACCGGTCTGAAACTGCTCCTCGAAGGGATCGAGCCGGGACGCCGGAAGAAGCGTTATCACGCCTCTGGAGCGCCCATAAAAACGCTTCAAAACAGCGGCTTGTGTTAAAATACACGCATGGATTCAGCACGTTACCAGACGGTTTACAACCTCGAACAAGCCGCGGCATTGTGCCCGCAAGAGGTGCTGGATCTGTGCCAGACGCTGTCTGCTGAAATCACCGCACTGAAGCAACAAATCGACTGGTTCAAGCGCCAGATCTTCGGCCAGAAAAGCGAACGACGCATCGACGTCACGCCGAGCGGCCAACTGAGTCTCGGCGAGTTCCCGACGCCCCCACCAGGTTCTGAGTCACCAGGTCGCCCCGTCGCCGCGCATACCCGTCAGCCGACCAGCAAGCGTCCCAGTGACGAAAGCGTGCCCTTCTTCGACGAGAACCGCGTCCCAGTCGAAGTCGTCGAGCTCACCGCGCCGGAAGTCGAAGGCCTCTCTCCCGAGGACTACGAGGTCATCAGCCACAAGGACAGCTATCGCCTGGCGCAACGGCCGGGTAGCTACGTGGTGATCAAGTATCGCCGGCCGGTAATCAAGCTCAAGAGTAACCAGACACTGGTCTGCGCCAACGCGCCGGCCGGTGTCATTGAGGGCAGCCGGGCCGACGTCAGCTTCGTCGCCGGACTGCTGATTGACAAATTTGCCTACCACCTGCCACTGTATCGCCAGCATCAACGCCTGGCCGATGCGGGAATCACCGTCAGCCGGCCGTGGCTGACGCAGATCGGGCAACAGGGCATCACTCTGCTCGAACCGATCTACGAGGCGCAGTTTGCCTCGATCCGCAGCTCGCGCGTCAAGGCGATGGACGGACGCCGATCAAGGCCGGACAGGGCGCACCCGGCAAGCTGAAAGCGGCGTACTTCTGGCCGGTGTATGGCGAAGGCGACGAAATCTGTTTCCCCTTCTTCGCCAGTCGCGAGTTCAAGCACGTCGAGGCGGCCCTCGGACTGACCGCCGCCGAAGGCGCGGTGCTGTTGTCGGACGGCTATCAGGCCTACAGTCATTACGCGGCGCAGATCGGGATCACGCACGCCCAATGCTGGGCGCACACGCGTCGTAAGTTCTTTGACGCGCAAGACGCGGAACCAGAAGCGGCAGCGCAGGCACTCGCGCTCATTGGGGACCTGTATCAGGTCGAAGAGCGCATCCGCGAGCAAAAGCTCACCGGTGCAAGGAAGCGCGACTATCGTCTGGAGCATGCCAAACCGATCGTCGAGCGTTTCTTCGCCTGGGTTGGCGAACGCTTCGCGGCGCAGGGGCTGTTACCGCGCAATCCGCTGACCAGGGTGCTGGCCTACGCGCGCGATCGACGATGGGGACTGGAGGTCTTCCTCGCCGACCCGGACGTGCCGATCGACACCAATCACCTCGAACGCGCCCTGCGGGTGATTCCCATGGGGCGCCGCTCCTGGCTGTTCTGCTGGACGGAGTTCGGCGCCAGGCAGGTCGGGATCATCCAGAGCCTGATCGTTACCTGTCGGCTGCATCAGATCGACCCCTACGATTATCTCGTCGATGTCCTGCAGCGCGTCGCCGAGCACCCCGCCGACCGCGTCCATGAACTCACGCCACGGGTCTGGAAAGAACTGTTCGCTCAGAACCCGCTGCGCTCGCCTTTGTACGCGTTGCCGAAGTAGGGGCGCTCGACGCCGCGTAGTTGCCGGTTACGCCCGAAGCGCGCTTCGTCCTGAAACATCAGACGGATCGGGGTTCCTTTAGCGAAATCTCTCCGGAGTTCGCCAAGGGTGTCGGGGAGTTTTTTCCACGCCCCCTGCGCGGTCGGATCACTTTGCGGATGTCGCTTGTCTGGCGCCAGCTTGCGCCAACCGTTGCGATGCAGCACGTTGTAGGCGGAGGACAGCGCCATCGGGCGTCCCAGCGCTTTCTCCAGGGCCGGCTTGATCTGACTGACGACCAATATACCGCCCTTGGCCGCTTGGTCGAAAAAGGGTTTCAACAGTTCGGCTTCTTGCGCTCGGGTGAAATTCTCCCGGTGGCGTCCGCCTCGTGCGGGTTCCGATTCGCCGCCTACCCGATGTCCAGACAGAAACGCGTTGCGTAATCGTGAGGCCCAACTGAGCGAAACGCCGATCACCGCGGCGGTCTGCTCAAGATTCAAACCGTAGCACAACGGCAGAACAACCGCTTGGGCCTGGCGCAGTTGTTCCACACTCTTGGCTTCTTTGACAATCTTCAGCGCCTCCGCTACCGACCCCTCTCCCTTGAACGGCCTTCCCATGCCACACCTCAGATCTCATTGAGATGCACTTATTATTGCTTAATTGGTGTGGAAATGGAATAAGGCTACCGAAACGCGCTCAAGATGGAAATCGACGCGAGCGGTTACTGCAAGGACATGGCCAAGCTCAAGGCCGACGCGGCACGGGGGATCGAGTGCTGGTTCCTGTGCGTCGATATGCAGGAACTTGGCCGGGCGGTATCGCCGTTCAAGGTCGAACTGGTGTCCGAGCAGTGTACTGCCCACGGACTTTCGTTTGCCTACTACTGCCAAGGGGAGCTGAATTTCCATGTCTCGCGGCCAAACCAGAAGCTGGCGTCGCTTCCTGTGGCAAAAGCTGTGGCAACAAGTAGCAGTCGCGGCGTGGATTTCTTGCTTGACCGCAACGATCCGAAGCTTGCCGTTCTGGCTCGCCAATGTCTGGCGGTAAGCGGACATGAGGCCAACCACGCAGTGCGTCTTTATGACGTCCTCCGTAACGCCGGCTTCGGCGTCGAGCAACTCTCGCTCGAGACCTATTTCTCGTTTGCTGCCCCGGAGGGAAGCCGCATGCAGGATCGCCCCGATCTCGTCGTCTTCGATGCCGCTTTCGACGGGCGATTCAACCTTTACAATGGTGGTGACATGCGGCGTTCGAACGATGCGCACAAGCTCGCGCATATCGAAACCATCTTCGAGGTAAAAGGAGGGGCGGCGATGGACAAGAAAAGCGACAAGGCCGTCATGCAGGCTTACCTTGACGATATTCACAAACTGGGGCGCTGGCGTGTTGGTGCCGCGACGGCACGCAAGGGTACGCGGGTGAAGACGGTGTTTTTAGGGGTGGATGGACGTGCTCAAGGATTGTCGGCAGACGCTGTTGCGACGCTAGCCAGTGAAAGCCAAAAGACCGGTAATGGGTTGATTTATGTTAACCCTATTTTCCTCAGTAGCCCCCAACAAAACTGAGGCAAACTGTGACTTGGCAAGGGTTTGCAACGGATCGGGAGGGTCACCCGATGGGTGAAATGACATTTGAGCAAACGGTGATGGTCAAAGCTGTGGCTACCGCGCTCGTCGAACGCAGCGGAGGCGGCGGTGACCTTTGCGTCAGCACCCCGGGCGGGCGCTTTCAAGTGCGCTGGGACGAGAACGGCAGCGCCAGCGCGCTTGGGCAGTTGGCCTTCTTTGCCGAGTTTCTTGACGTCAGTGGATTGTTCGAGCGGTGGGCTGCCAGTTGTCCCATGAGTTACACCAGCAACAACGCCCCCGAAGTACGAGACGTCCTGGGCACCTGGCTGCTCTCGATTCTCGATGGCCAGCACCGCTATGCGCACATCACCGGACTGCGCGGGGATGGCGTCGCCCCTGAGATACTGGGCATGACGAAAATCATCAGCGACGAAAGCCTGCGGCGTGCGCTCAAGCATCTGGCCCCCTGCTCGCTCGGACGAGGAGCGAGGCAAGCATGAAGCTCAGATGGCCCGTAGCACCGCCTGGATGGATGGCGCGCTCAAGGACAGCATCTGGGAAGCCCTCGGTAGCGGCTGGATACTGGATTGCGATACTACCGTCAAAGTACTCTACGGCCATCAGGCCGGTGCTGAAATTGGCTACAACCCGACCAAACCGGGGCGCCCCAGTCACACCATCCACACCTACTGGATCGCCAACGTCCGACTGGTGCTCGACGCCGAAGTACAGGAGGGTACCGCCACGGCGGCCAGGTACAGTCTGCCGCGCCTGATCCAGATCCTCATCGAATTACCCGCCGAGCAACGTCCGCGACTGGTGCGGGGCGACAACGCCTTTGGCAATGAACCGGTGATGGCCAAGCTCGAAGCCATTGAGCAGCCGTACCTGTTCAAGTTGCGCCAGACGACGGGCGTCAGGCAACTGATTGAGCGTCAGTGGTCACGGCACGACTGGCGCGATGTGGGCCAGGGATTCCAGGCGGTCGAGGCGGAACTCGCGCTGACGAGTTGGACGCGCGCCCGTCGCGTTGTCGTCTTACGCCGTGCGGCCAAGGATTCGCTGGTGGCTGAGCAAAAGACCGGCCCACGCGAGAAACGGCAGAAGCGCTTGCGGTTTGCCGAACCGCTGCAACCGGTCAAACTCTGGGAATACACGGTGTTGGTCAGCAACGCCGACTACGACCTCGGCGCCATTGGCCAGTTGTATCGGGATCGAGCCGATTGTGAGAATGGTTTTGATGAGCTGAAAAACCAATGGGGCTGGGGCGGCTACACCACGCGGGATATGGAACGCTGCAATCTGTCAGCCCGTGCCGTGGCACTGATTTACAACTGGTGGAGTTGGTATGTGCGCCTGGCGCATCCCAAAACCCGGCTGGAGGCCATCACGTCGCGCCCCTTGCTGCTGGCGGGAGTCGCTCGCCTGACCCAACATGCCGGCCAGTCGCGCTTGCTGCTGACGATTACCCACGCCGCCAGCGATCAGGTCAAGGCGATGATTGCTAATGTACGCAAGGGCTTGGACACCGTTCGAGCGACTGCGCCTCAGTTGACCAAGACTGAACGCTGGGCGGCGCTTGTTCGCTACATCGTCGCTCAGATCATCGCAGCGACAGAGAAAGTCTATGCACTGCCAGCGGTCACGATAGCCACTTCGCCGCCGCTTGCAGCCGGCTGACTGAGGAAAATAGGTTCAAACCATAAGGTCGTGCTGCTTCAAAATGTCTTCGACTATCTCGATCGCGTGGCACAACGCGACTGGACCAAACATGACGTTTTTGCCATCGACATCAACCTTGGGCAGCGCGTCGACGCGGGGCGCGATCTGCCCGTCGAATTTCGAGGGGTAGAGAAGTCGGCGTTTCATCGCAAAGGTGGGTTCTATATCTACAACCACTTGATCCGCAATGGCGTACCTTTCGAAAACATCTGCTTTCTGACTGGCGAAAAGGAATCGACACTGGAGTTTGCCGAACACTGTCGCACCGCGTTGATGCCACAACCCACGGCGTTTTCGAAGAGCGACAGCGGTTTTGCGGAGTTCCGTGAGTGGCTTCGGCAGCGGCGGGAAGACCCTTATGTCACCTTGCGGAGAGGAATCATCGAGGGCTGCGAATACTTGCGCAGCCGTGTGGAAGCCGACGAGACGGTATTCCAGTTTGGGGCGTTTATCGCACCGAAGGGTGGCGATGTTGACCGGGTCAGCCGCGACGAAATCCTGGGCTATATCGATACTCTTCAGGCTTTTTTGCCGCCCATCGGTCACACGGAGGGCAGGTCTGCATTGGAAATAAAGCGTATTGAGCAACTGTATCGGCTGTTCGTACGGACGCTAGCACACGAATGGGATGCGGCAAATCCTGGAAATTTGGCACGAGACATGCCGATGAAGCAAAAGAACATCTTGAGCGCACTTGGCTGGATCATGAAAAATGTGCGCAACTGGACGGCACATACCTCCGTGATCAATAGGCTCGAAGCGCAGGACGTGGCATTCATGTTCCTGATCAACATGCGTGCCATGTTCGATCTGGGCCCTAAACTCGTTACTTATGAAAGGGTATTGCTGGCGCTGTTTTCCAATGGTGACGATCGATTGGTGACCCAGTTGGTCGAGGAGCAACTACGCGACGCACTAGTGCACAGCTATCGCAAGGTAAAGGAGCGGGTATTCAAGGCGCAACAAGCGCGCGATGCGGTTTACTTCAGCGAAATAGTCAACAATCTGGTGCTGGCCAAGGAGGCGTTACCGGGTGTCAATTTCCTCGTATTGCTCTATCATTCCATGTCCACACCAATTAAGCAATAATAAGTGCATCTCAATGAGATCTGAGGTGTGGCATGGGAAGGCCGTTCAAGGGAGAGGGGTCGGTAGCGGAGGCGCTGAAGATTGTCAAAGAAGCCAAGAGTGTGGAACAACTGCGCCAGGCCCAAGCGGTTGTTCTGCCGTTGTGCTACGGGTTGAATCTTGAGCAGACCGCTGCGGTGATCGGCGTTTCGCTCAGTTGGGCCTCACGATTACGCAACGCGTTTCTGGCTGGACATCGGGTAGGCGGTGAATCGGAACCTGCACGAGGCGGACGCCACCGGGAGAATTTCACCCGAGCGCAAGAAGCCGAACTGTTGAAACCGTTTTTCGACCAAGCGGCCAAGGGCGGTATATTGGTCATCAGTCAGATCAAGCCGGCCCTGGAGAAAGCGCTGGGACGCCCGATGGCGCTGTCCTCCGCCTACAACGTGCTACATCGCAACGGTTGGCGCAAGCTGGCGCCAGACAAGCGACATCCGCAAAGTGATCCGACCGCGCAGGAGGCGTGGAAAAAAAACTCCCCGACACCCTTGCCGAACTCCGGAGAGATTTCGCTCAAGGAACCCCGATCCGTCTGATGTTTCAGGACGAAGCGCGCTTCGGGCGCATCAACGATGTGCGTCGTGCCTGGGCGCCCCAACCCATTCGACCGTTGTGCCGGGCCATGCTCACCCACGAATACACCTACGCCTACGCGGCCGTCGATGTGGATACGGGCGCGCTTGACTCGCTGATCTTGCCGCACGTCAATACGCCGTGCATGCAGCTATTCCTCGACGAAGTGGCGGCACGCCATCCGATGGATCGGATCGTCATGGTCCTTGACGGTGCGGGCTGGCATGCCAGCCAAGCACTCAGAACACCCGAAAACATACACCTGCTACCGTTGCCTCCCTATGCCCCTGAACTCAACCCGGTCGAGCATCTCTGGGATGAACTGCGCGAGAAGTTCTTCCACAACCTGGCCTTCGATAGCATCGATGCACTTGAAGATCAACTCGAATCGAGCCTCAAAACCCTTGAATCAGAGCACCAGCGTGTCCGCTCAATCGTACACTGGCCGTGGATAGTTAATGCATTAACGAATTAGAAACGGAATCAGATGTTCTGGCATGGTCTTTCGCCAGCGCGGCTAAAGAATACGGCACTACCGCTAGACCCCAAGACGCGTGAAAAGAATGTGGCGCTGTTTTTCACTTTCAACTGCCGTGCGGACAACTATCGATCGACAGCAGGAGAGGGCGAAGATTTTCTAAACCAGTTCGCGCTTGCCATTTATCGGCGCAGTTTCCCGCAGTGATAGACGCCGCCTTTGCTGCCCTGATCGAGGTACTTCCGCATTGCGCGGAGGAGGGACACCTCGCTACGCAGATCAATGCTGCGTCTTTGATTGAGCATGTTGCGCAGGAAAGTGGCATCGCCCTCGGAGAAGCCACGGCGATTGTCGCCACGACCCAACGCATCCTTGACAGCTTGGCCGTGCTGGATAGGCGCCTGCTTCAGGATGGTTCTTGGCAATTCGTGTCTTTTCCTGCCCAACTCGTAGCAAATTCGCTGTTGACCGGACTCGCCGACGAGAATAAGTTTTTTTTGAATCCGATTATTGGGTCCAAGGTGCGCATAGACCCGACGAAATCGTCGAAGAGCAAAGGAATCTGCTGTGGTCGCTGGAGTCGCGGCGAGCAATGGCACATCGCCAGCATGCAGCAAAGCCGATTCGCTATATTTACTTGGCATGGGGCTTGATTCGCATCGACGGAAAATTTCTGTTACATCATCGGGAAGACATTGCGCGACGGCAGATAGGGAATTTTGTCTTGCCCGGTGGCCGATTAAATCTCTCTGACCTACCCAAAGAACTGCAATTAGCGGAGGCATTGCCGCTGATTCAGAGAGCCGGCTCGACGTATGCGATTGCCGCCCTTGAACGCACTCTCGTCCGTGAAATGTTTGAGGAAGTCGGCTTGCGCCACCGAGAACACTTTGAATTTCGCAATTGGCGTCGTCTCAGACCGTATCGGGAAGTCGAGGGCGCAAAAAATAATCATGCGTTCACCGAATACCTGATCGAGGTGTTCGAAGTTACCCTGACGCAATCTGGACAAGTCAGGTTGTTCGAGAAACTTTCGGCAAGCCCGGATCGGTTCTCATGGTTCTCGCCGACCGACCTTGCCAGGAAGACTCGGCCGGACGGCAGGGCGGCGTATGTCGAGGCGCTGCACGCAAATCTTGGCGTGGATCTGGCCGATCGGCTTGAGCAGGTGCCGGAATCATTTTTCGATCAGAGCATCCGGCAAGACGAGACGGACTCGGTCGATGTTCCGGTCGATGCCACGTCACCGTTATCCTGCGGGCGTACCGGCAAGGAGCGTCCGGTTAAGGTAGCGCTTACCGACGAGGAGCGAAGAACACTCTTTGGGCTTGCGTGGCATGCGAAGGGACTGGAGTTTTCCGAGACGGGCGATGCCGTACTCTTACCATCGGCGTGGGCCAAGGTTTCCGGCGCGGACCTGCAGTCGTCTCTGAATCATTTGGGCGAGAAGTTGCGCGGTGCCGGCATTGAACTGATCGAGTGTCGCGATCAAGAGTTTTACCGGGTGCCTTTGTCACAGAGCCTGATTTTTTTCGACCGATCACGCTACCGCTATCGCTGTGGGGCCGACGATGTTCAAGGTCGCGATGGCTGGCTGCAGCTATGCTTCGAGGCTGTCGATACACCTTTCGGGCGCACCAAGGGGATCGATCACAGATTTTCGATTACCCGAAATACATTGCGGATAATTGAAACGGTCGAGCATGGCGAAGATCCGGAGGGGAACACCCGGATCAAGAGCGGGGATATTCAGCGGACTGTTCGCGAACAAATCGATGCGCATACCAAACCGCTTGGGCTCAGAAAATTTCTGCGCATTGAGGACAAGAATTACTCAATCGATCCAGGGCGGGACGAAGTTGCCGAATAGCTCCTTGTGCCATTGCCACTCACGAAAGGATCTGGAATGAAAAAACCTACGTCTGTTGCTGCGCTTGAAGACCTCGGACGCGTTCGTCTATCGAAGTCGTTCTACCTCCGCGATTTTCTCTACAGCGAGATTGCCAATCATTACGGTATGCCGAATATCCCGGACGATCCGGATTTGGCCATTGCCGCCGGCAGTCGATTGTGCGAGGAACTTCTCGAACCCCTGCAAGAAGCATTCGGGCGGATTGCCATTCGCTCGGCTTATCGATCGCCATCGATCAACGAATTTGGCAACCGCAACAAGCTTAACTGTGCATCGAACGAGAAGAATTATGCGGCCCATATATGGGATCGCAGGGATGAAAGCGGCTGCATGGGCGCGACCGCCTGCGTCGTGATTCCGTGGTTCGCGGAGCTTTACGCGAAAGGCGGCGACTGGCGTTCGATGGCGTGGTGGATTCACGACCACTTGTCCTACAGTACGCTGTTTTTCTTCCCCAAACTGGCAGCCTTCAACATTCGCTGGCACGAGCGGCCGGAGCGAAGGATTGACAGCTATGTTCCTCCAAAAGGGTGCCTTACACGACCTGGCATGCCAGGGCATGAAGGTGATCATTCCGAGTGGTACGCGGATTTTCTGAAGCCTGTGTAGCAGCGTCACTGCCGCGGTCGACCGCAAAAATCGGTCGAAAATCAGCCGCCGGTCATCGACATGAAGCGTAGCACCTGCGGCGCATCCATCTGTTGCGTGAAGTCGTGGCCGAAGGGCTTGATGCCCATGCTGTCGATGATCGCCTGGCGTAGCGGGGTATCCTGACCTGGATGGTCACGCAGTACCGGCAGCAGGTGCAGCGCATCGTTCTGCCCCAGGCACGGGTAAAGCTCGCCCTTGGCGGTGATGCGCACGCGGTTGCAAGTGTCGCAGAAATTGTGACTGTGTGGCGAAATGAAGCCGATCCGCGTTTCCGACCCGGGAATGCGCCAGTAGCGTGCCGGACCGCCAGAGGATTCGGCCGACGGAATCAGGTCGAAACGCTGGGCCAGCGCTTCTCGTGTTTCCTCGGACGAAATATAGGTGCCGTTGCGCCCGTGTATTTCCCCGAGCGGCATTTCCTCGATGAAGGACAGGTCGAGTTCGTTGTCGACGGCGAACTGGACGAGGTCGCCGAATTCGTTGTCATTGGTGCCGCGCATCATCACTGCATTCAGCTTGGTGCGCTGGAAGCCCGCCGCCTGCGCCGCCTTGATGCCGTTGAGCACCTTGGCGAGGTCGCCAATCCGCGTGATGGCCTTGAAGCGCTCTGCCTTGAGGGTGTCGAGGCTGATATTGATGCGCTTGACGCCGGCGGCCTTGAGCGCTGGCGCGAAACGGTCGAGCTGCGACCCATTGCTGGTCATGACCAGATTGTCGAGGCCGGGCAGGGCGCCGAGGCGCTCGATCAGCCACAGCGCATCCTTGCGCACCAGCGGTTCGCCGCCAGTGATGCGCAGCTTGCTGACGCCGAGGCCGACGAAGACCGACGCGACCTGCAGGCATTCTTCGAGGCTCATGACCTCGTTGCGCGGCAGGAAAGTCATTTCCTCGGCCATGCAGTAGGTACAGCGAAAATCGCAACGGTCGGTGATCGACAGGCGGACGTAGGTGATGCGTCGGCCATATTTATCAACCAGCGTGCCCGGCGCACGGGAGCGCTGCTTGGTATCGATTGTCGGAGTAAAATCGCTCAGTCCGTCGGGCGTCGTTTCGGGCCTCAGGGTCTCGTTTTGCATGGCTTGTCAGGCGTGGTGTTCGGCGTCAGAATGAAGCCGGCTGTTGAGTCAGGCCGCCGATTATGGGTATTCGCACAGTTACAAACAAGTGGAGGCATCAAAAATGCAAAAGTTCATTCTCGTTGGCGCGCTGGCTTGCAGCGGGTTGCTTAGCGGTTGCATGGGCGGCATGGGCAGTTCCAGCGCCGACCGTGCGGAGGCACAATTGGCACCGACGCAGGGCAACAAGGTTAGTGGCACGGTTACTTTCGTTCAATCAGGCGCCAAATTAAAGGTATTTGCCGAGGTCAGCGGCCTGACGCCGGGCCTCCATGGCTTCCATATCCATGAAAAGGGCGATTGCAGTGCGCCGGACGGCACCAGTGCCGGCGGCCATTTCAACCCCACGAACAAGCCCCACGGTAACCCCGAGCGTGGTGAGCATCACGCCGGCGACATGGTGCAGCTGGTCGCCGACGAAAAGGGCATCGCCCGCCAGGTGTCCTACATCGAGGGACCGACGCTTGGTGAAGGGCCGGGCAACATCATCGGACGTAGCGTCATCGTTCACACCACGCTGGACGACTACAAGACGCAACCAACCGGCAATTCCGGTGGCCGTCAAGCTTGCGGGGTCATCGTCAAGAAATAGGTGGCTTTTCAGGGTTGACCGCAACAGGCGACGGATCGGGAATTTTCCCGGTCCGTTTTATTTGGCGGCGCGCCGCGACTGTTGCTAAGCTAGCACTGCCTGTCCCGAATAGGCGAGGATCGCCTGATACTGTTTTCCGGGCAGGTTCTGGCGCAGTGCGGCAAACAGTTGCCGGGTCGTTTCCTGCGCCAGGCTGCTGGCCGACGAGTCGCTGAGCAGGCGAATCTGGATACTGGCCAGCGCATCCGCCAGCAGCCGCCAGCCGAGCAGCGGCATGCGTCGGGTCAGCGCCAGTATCAGAGACTCACGAGAGCGCGCAGGATGCGCTGTGCCTCCGCGCTGTCATCGCAGGCCGTCATGGCGTCCCAGAGTGCCAGATGAATATTGCGGCGCAATTCGATCTTGAAATCCAGCGCGTCGGTCTCGACCGCGTCGAGTTGCGCGAAAAAGTGCTGTAAGTGCGCGTCTTCGGCAGTATCCAGCGCTGTCTGCAGCGAACCGAGCAGCGCACTCAAGGTAGGAATTGCGGCAGGTTCGAAGGCCTGACTGTAGGCTAGTCCCCACTGGTCGAGCCCGGTGGCGAGCAGGGCGTGGCGCAGCGTGCGCGCCTCATCGCTGTCACCGGCGGCGCACCAGTTGCGGCAACGCTGCTCGATCTCGGCCAGATTGGTGTCGCGCCCTGGCGCTGGGCATCGGCCGTCATCGTCGGCGCCAGGCGGTCGGGGTCGTGGGTCATCGTCGTGCGGGGGAGGGGGGACAAGCGCCGCGTAACGATACCGCTATTCGCCTTCCCCGCGTGTCGCCCCCCGCTCTTCCGGTGGCAGCGGGGCGAAATAGCCGGCGGCGAGGACGAGCAGCGCGACGCCGATCAATGTTGCCGCCCAGGTCAGGGTACCGCGCCCGGCGGCGTCGAAAAGCAGGAGCTTGGCGCCCACGACGCAGAGCAGCGTGATGCCGCCGAACCACGCCATGCGTAAGCCACGGCGCGAGGCGAGGACCAGGGTGGCAATGGCGGTGCCAGTCCACAACAGCGTGAGCAGCGCGTGGAAGAGCGTCGACCGTAGCAGCGGCTCGCCCGCGAACGGCACGCCGCCCCAGTGGTGGGCGATGCGCGCGGCGAGAGCTGACAGCCAGATAAAGGCGAGGGCGATAAGCACTCCGCGGAGAAGGCGGCCTTCCTCCGGCTTCAGCACGCCCGCCAGCAGCAGGAGTGAAGCCGTGGCGGCAACCTGCGTCGCGTCGAAGACGTTGAGCAGCGGCAAGTAGGGCCAGCCGAGCCCGTCGGCACCGGAGAGCGTGGCGTTACCCAACGGCAGCAGCACAACCAGCCCGGCCAGAGCCGGGAAGATACCCAGCGGCACGTAGTGCGCTTCGGCGACGGCGAACGGCCACAGCCCGCGCTTCGCGCCACCGGCAACCAGCGCGATGCTCGCCGCGAGTACAGCGACGACGGCGACGAATGCCCAGAAGTGGGGCGGTTCGGCGTGGCGCTCGGCCTGCCACGAAGTTTCCAGCACCAGCGAGGCGAGTAGCAGCCACCAGCCGCCGACATGTCGGACGGACTGAAAGGACGGCGCACCGCGCTTCTCGTCGGCGGCGAGCAAAATATGGTGAAGGACGAGCGCAAGTGGCAGCGCAAAGGCCATGAAGCCGGCGAACGGGTGCCCGATGCGGCCTATGGTGACGACAGCGGCCAGCGCCGCCGCGGCCGTCAGGAGCAGGCTGGCCGCCCGCAATTGTGGCCAGCGCCAGCGCATGCTAAGTCCGTCGACTGCGACCACCGACGCGGCGACGAACAGCAGGTGATACGACGGCTGCAACGCCCACGGCGCGCAGCGGGAAATCTCGGCGAAGCCAGTGGTGAACCACCAGACCGCCGCCCAGCCCAGCGGTAGCGTGGGCGGCACCGGTGTCGTCCCCGCGATCCGCTGCAGGATGCGTGTAGAGAAGAGCGCGGCACCAACCACGAGGGCGGCGCCGAGCACCGCATCGTTGGCTACTGGCAGTCCGCGATGCAGCGCATGCCAGCCGAGGAACAGAGCGATCCCGGCCGCGACCTGCATCAGCAGGCCGGTGGCCTGGGCAATTGTCCGGCGCGTGCGGACGCCATACCAGACCACGGCGGCGCCCTCGGCGGCCCAGAAGGCGGAAGTCACCTGGGCGTCGAAGGCGAGCGGCACAGCGATGGTCGCGAGGAAGGCGGCAATCCCGAAATGGGCGTAAGCGATGAGCGGCGGAGTACTGGAGGCGCGGTGCGCGATCAGCCCCCAGAGCATGAAGTACCAGAGCGAACCGGCCAGCGCGCTCCACGCCAGACCGTAGGGTGTGTCACCTACCAGTTGTGCTTGTAGAAAACAGCCGACCAGTGGTGCGCCGAAAAGCAGCATGCCGTCCTGCCACCCCGCACTGCCGGGCGCGCGGAAAATGGTAGTGGCGACTGGCATCGCCGAGTAGGCGGCGAGAAAGAGGATAACGAAGACTTGCGTCACCACATAGTGCGGCGGATGGTAGTTGCCGATTGCCCAGACCATGCCGACCGCCAGAGTGAATACGAAGCCGGCGATGTTGAGTACGCGCCACGCCCGGAACCAGTCGACGCCAAGGATGAAAACGTTGAGCAGCGTGAAATAGAGGAAGAGCGGCAGCGGCGTCTGCGTTTCGCTGCCAGCAAGCACCGGCGCGAGGAATGCGCCGGAGAGGCCGAGCACCGCCAGCACAGGGCCGTCCTGGCGTGCTGCAAGGGCGACGCAGCCGACGCCGAGCGCGGCGAAGGCGGCGAACGCCGGCCCCTGGCCGATCATTGCGTAGCGGGTGAGCATGAAATAGCCGACGAGGTAGAGCAATGCGAAGCCTCCCCCTTGCAGTGCCAGCCCGAAGACACGGTGGCGTGCATCTCGCGCCTTGGCGATGCCGAAGGCGATCAACGCGATGCCGGCGACGGCTGCGGCGATCAGGCGTACCGGTACTGGCAGCAGCCCGTAATCGATCACCAGGCGCAGCACCGAAGCGACGCCGAAGAAGAGAAGAACGATGCCGATCTTGGCGAGTGGGTTGGATTCCCAGAACCACCTTAGCCAGCCGGGAACCTCCAGCCGTTCGCCGCCGATCCCGAACCTGCCTTTCATGAAGTCGGCCATCGGGTCGGGTCGGGACTCGGCAGTTTGCGGATCGGATGGTGACGGATCTTTCTCGAAGGCGGCCGATGGCTTACGCGGTTCGAGCAGGGCATCGAGGTCGACCCAGTGCTCCCGGGGTCGCTGTTGCGAATGTGGCGGCCTGACGGCAGTGCCGCTCGCCGCTGCGGTTAGAGCCGGTGCCTCGGCGGCGTTTCCGGCCGCAGGAGGCGGGGAGGCGGGTTCGGTGGTCCCGACGACGGGTGGCACGATCGACGGCTCGCCTGGCGCGACCAGCCGGCGCAGCACCCCGAGTTCGCTGCGCTGCTCGGCCAGGCGCTGCTCAATCGTCAGGAGGCGCTGCTCCAGCTCGTGCTGGCTCTTCCCCATAAGATGCCGGTTCCGGAAGAAGTAGCCGCCGACCAGCGCCCCGACGATGGCCCCGAAGAACCAAAGTTTACCGCCGAAGGCACTGCCGAGCAGCAAGCCGATGACAGCACCGACGATGATGGTCCACATGACTGTCTTCCTCGACAAGTTCGAACTGCGTCTGTCCGTAGCGATTAAGCGGGCAATTCTACCCGCGCGGCGCAACCGGCGGTTGACGTGGCGCAACCCGGCGCCCTGCCAGCAAATGGTGCACTGCAACAAAATTGTTGACAACGAGCCAAATAAGGCTAGAATGAACTCATGTTGCAGCGCAGCAATTTAGTTGAGTCAAGCGGGCAATAGGCTACTTCAAGCAAGTATTACCTTTACGGAGAAACTCACCATGAACTTCAAACCTCAAGACCTCGCCAACGCCGGTATCGGTTCCGTTTCCCTGCTCGCCAATGCCGCCCTCGACGGCATCGAGCGCCTCGCGGCGCTGAATCTGAACGCCGGTCGTTCCTTCGCCGAAACCTCCGTCGCCAACTTCAACGCGCTTCTCGGCACGACCGACATCAAGTCCTTCATCGACATGCAGCAGAAGCTTGCCACCCCGGCCATCGAAACGGGCATGGAATACTCGCGCAACGTCATCGCTGTCGCCACCGAAACCAAGGACAAGATCGCCAAGGAAGTCGAAACCCGTGTCGCAGCCGTCAATACCAATGTCGCCGATCTTGTCGATCAGGCTCTGGCCGCTGCTCCGGCCGGTTCCGAGGTAGCCGTGGAAGCCGTCAAGGGCGCCATGAAGACCGCCAACGACGCCTTCGAAGGCATGAACAAGGCTGCCAGACAGGCTGCCAATGTCGCCGAAGCGAGCGTCAACGCCGCCACCGAAGCAGCCTTGAATGCTGCGAACGTCGTTGCCCCGAAGGCCGTCGCAACCAAGGCTTCCGCCAAGAAGGCCGCCTGAGTACTGACTGTCGCCCGGGCGCAAAAAAGCCGGAGACATCTCCGGCTTTTTTGCGCCCGGACGGGCTTCACCTCCGGCTGATCCGGATCAGCTTGCCTCTGCCGCCGCGACTTCCACGACAGAGTTCGAGTCGTTCGCCCTTGAGCTTGCCGGCCGCTCCGTCAACGACGGCGACGATCTCGCCGAGAGCAGTCTTGCCGGGGTCGGCTGCGATCAGCTTGAGGCCACGACCGCGCGGCAGGAGGCGGATCTCCTCGACGGGGAAGACGAGGCAACGGCCGTCCCGCGTCAGGCAGGCGACCTCGCCGCCGGCCGGCGCGGGCATGAAGACGGTCGGTGATTCGCCGTCGCCGAGGGTCAGGAATGCCTTGCCGGCCTTGCCGCGAGACAAAAAGTCCTCGCCCCGGCAGCGGAAGCCGTAGCCGCCGTCGGAGGCGACGAGGTAAATGCGCTCGGGGGAAACCACATGTGCCAGTGCCAGCTTGCCGCCACCGACGAAGTCGGCGAGCGAGGTGGCGGGAATGCCGTCACCCTTGCCACCGGGAATGTCGGACGCCGGAATCGAGTAGGCGCGGCCCTTGGTATCGAGCAGGATCAGGTGGTCGACCGTGCGGCAGGGCAGGCAGGCGAGCAGACTGTCGCCGGAACGGAAGCTGAGTTGCGCGGGATCGATGTTGGGGCCGGTGCGCGAACGCAGCCAGCCATGCTTCGAGACGATCAGCGTCGTCGGCTCGTCGACGATGGAAACCGTCTTGGCGTCCGACATCGTGACCTTCTCCGACGTTTCGATCAGTGTCCGCCGGTCGTCGCCGTACTTCTTTGCATCGGCCCGGATTTCGCTGGCCACGCAGGCGCGCAGTGCTTCTTCCGAACTCAGCAGATGGTTCAATCCCGTGGCTTCCTCGCGCAGTTTCGCCAGTTCCTCGCCGATCTTGATCCCTTCCAGTCGTGCCAACTGGCGCAGGCGGATTTCGAGGATGTCCTCGGCCTGGATCGCCGACAGATTGAAGACCGCCATCAGATCGGCCTTGGGGTCGTCCGATTCGCGGATAACCTTGATGACGCGGTCGATGTCGAGCAGGATGGCCTGTCGACCTTCGAGGATATGGATGCGCTTCTCTGCAGCGGCCAGCCGGTGGCGCGTGCGGCGCTCGACGGTAGCCAGCCGGAACCGGCACCACTCGGCGATCATGCCGTGAAGCGAGGCCTGGCGCGGCGTGCCGTTGACGCCGATCACGGTCAGGTTGATCGCGGCGTTGGTTTCGAGGCTGGTGTGGGCGAGCAGCAGGCGCACCAGATCGTCCTGACCCTGGCGCGACGAGGCCGGCTCGATAACGAGGCGGATGGCGTGCTCCTTGCCTGATTCGTCGCGCACGCCCCTTTCCGAAATCGACGACAGGAAGGCAGCCTTCAGGTTGAGCTGTTCCGGCGTGAACACCTTCTTGCCGGCCTTTTCCCTGGCGACCGGGTTCGAGCAGGCTTCGATTTCCGACATCACCGTCGCGGTCGAGACGCCCGGCGGCAGTTCGGTAATCACCAGCTTCCACTGGCCACGCGCCAGATTCTCGATTTTCCAGCGGGCGCGTACACGCAGGCTGCCGCGACCGCCGCGATAGGTGGCGGCGATTTCCTCGGGCGTTGAAATGATCTGCGCGCCGCCGGGATAATCGGGGCCGGGAATCAGCGCCAGCAGTTTGTCCTCGCTGAAATTTGGGTTCTTTACCAGGTTGACCGCGGCAGCGGCAATTTCGCGCAGGTTGTGGGCGGGAATCTCGGTTGCCATGCCGACGGCGATACCGGAGGCGCCGTTGAGCAGGCAAAATGGCAGGCGGGCCGGGAGCAGCGCCGGCTCGTCGTTGGCGCCGTCGTAATTGGGCTTCCAGTCGACGGTGCCTTCATCGAGTTCGGCGAGCAGCAGTTCGGCAATCGGCGTCAGGCGGGCTTCTGTGTAGCGCATCGCCGCCGCGTTGTCGCCATCGCGCGAACCAAAATTGCCCTGGCCGTCGACCACCGGGTAACGCAGGCTCCAGTCCTGCGCCATGCGCACCATCGCGTCGTAGACCGACGAATCGCCGTGTGGGTGGTATTTGCCGATCACATCGCCGACTACGCGCGCCGACTTGACGTGGCGCGGGCTCCGGTATAGCCCCATGCGATGCATGGCGTAGAGAATGCGACGCTGTACCGGCTTCTGGCCATCGGCGGCCGAGGGCAGGGCGCGACCGGTGACGACGCTCATCGCATATTCGAGGTAGCGGCGGGCAGCGTAGTCGGCGGGCGAGGGAATATCGCCGGCCGGAGCGCTGGCCGCCGGCGGCAGGGTCGGCGGCAGTTCCGGCGCTGTCGGGTCGGAGGTTTTCGGCCCGGTGCCGGTGTCGAAGAGCTTCAGTTGATCGGTCATGGCAGGAATTTTTGCAAACGAGGAACCGGGTGGCGTCAGCCGTGCATCAAGGCCGCGATGTTACCTGAGAAGTTCCGGGCACGGTCTGCCAGACGTAATAAAGCCGGGCAGAGGTTCCCCTCTGGCCCGGCCCGACGAAGCGATTGGTGCTTACTTGCCGACCGCGGCCTTGGTCTTGTCGGCAGCATCCTTGGTGGCATCGGCGGCTTCCTTGGTCGCGTCGGCAGCCTTGACCACCATCTCCTTGCCGGCCTCCTTGGTCGCCTCGACAGCTTCCTTGGTCGCCACTACAGCTTCCTTACCGGCTTCCTTGGTCGCCTCGACAGCTTCCTTACCGGCTTCCTTGGTCGCGTCAGTGGCTGCGCCAACGGCCGCTTCAGCCTTCTTGGCTGCTTCGTCGGCCTTCTGTGACGCCTCTGCGGCTACCTTGGCGGCCTGAGCTTTGGCCTCCGCCGCTTTCTTGGCGGCGTCGTCGCCACAGGCGGAAACGGTCAGGGCAAGGAAGGCGGAAATGACAAGTAGATGAATTTTCATGATTCTGATCTCCAGTGGGGATGTGAAATGATTGAACAAGACGTTGCAAAAACTGCGGCCAAAATTCGCAGCATGATTGACAACGGTGAACCGATAGTTTTTTGCAAAGCGCCACTATAGCAGCATATTCTCCAGCGCGTGTAAACCGGCGGGCAGCGCGTCGGGTTGCCAGCGCTTGTTTCGCGTTCCTGAAATTTGCCTGTTTTTCACGGTCGACCGCAGCAAGACAGGAACTTTCGGTTGGCTCAGCACAACCCGTCATTCTTGTCGTCTTCCAGCTTGGGAAGGTGGTCGCCTACGCCAAGAACGACCACCTTGGCTTCCAGATTTATTACCTGTGGAACGGCAGCCGGCGACGCTTCGTTCCGGACTTCCTGATTCGTTTGAGCAACGGCAAGACGCTAGTGCTTGAGATCAAGGGCGAGGACTCCGACCAGAACAAAGCGAAACGTGCTGCTCTCGAAGCTTGGGTGAAGGCGATCAATGCCCGCAGCGGTTTTGGCGTCTGGCGCTGGGACGTGGCGCTTGAACCAGCGGAGATTCAGGACATCGTGATTAAGCACATGAATAGTATTACATAGTGTCATGAATATATTGAAAAACATCATTTAGCATGATCGGTATCAGTGACTTTGGTATCTGGTGCTCGAATGTGCGTTTTCGTCAGCCAAAATTCGGAATATTGTGATAAATAACATAACTAATATCTGATAACTTGCTGATCATATTAAATAATAATTCGGTTTCAATTCACGTAAAATCAGTGACGTCAGACAGGAAATGCCCCAATGTGGCCGGGGTTGCGTGGATTACAGCCGTGGGTCGTTCTTTCCGCTGCTCCAAGAGCATAGATCCACTAAGTTTATAAATTAAATCTTAAAAATCATATAATTGTAAATGTTACTTAAATCTATTTATATTTTGGCCTTGCCAAGGATTTCGCTCGCAAAGCGGGCGAGCGGCACTCTGAATCCAGCTGCGTTCGGGTGTCCGCCGCCCCCGTAGCCAGCGGCAATCGCGGCTACATCGACCCTTCCGACAGCGCGCAGCGAAACCTTCACGTCGCCCCCGGCGCCAAGTTCCCAGGTTAGGCCGAAGCTGCCGCTTTGCTCGGCAAGGCGGTTGCCAAGTTCCGACGCGAACAACGCGTTGGCGTTGACGGCAAGGCCGTCGACGGCGCGCCAGCCGCGCTCGCCGTCGCTCACCGTCGGCAGTCCGTGACGTTGCGCCTGCAGCAAATCCACGGGTTCGCCGTGCAGGCGGGCGGGCATGACCAGGTTGCCTTGTGCAAGGCGTTCGATCTCGCTCTGGAAGAAGCGCTCGATGGCTTCGCCCTCGGCCAGCAAGACCAGGTAGCGCGGCGTGTGCGGCGCGTCCGCCTGGCGCACGAGTTCGTCCCAAGCGGCAAAATCGTACGGCAGCAGGCGTAGGGCGCGGGAGATGGGGCGCGAGCCCGGGAGCGCGAAGCGCCACAGGTCGACGTCCTCGACATGGCGCAGCACGAGTGGAACGGGGCGATCCGGATGGAAATGCTCCCAAGCCAGACGAACGCCTGATTTGCCAAGGTCGAAGACGACCGTCAGCGGCAGAGTGGGGTGGCGAAAGAATTCGGTGCCGTCAGGGGATTTGTCCAGGCGGTCGGCCCACGGTTGAAGTGCGGAAGCGTGATGGTCGATCTGGGTGACCGAAGCGGCGACGCCAGCCATTGCTTCGAGCTTCTCCGGCGAAAATGAGAAGTCGAGGACATAGACTGCGTGGCCGGCAATTTCGGCCATTTCCCACGGTTGACCGTGATGCATTGGCCAGTAGATGGCGTGGTCACCAAAACGCAGCCAGGCGGCGTAGGCTGCGCCAAAGCCGTCCGGACAGTCGGCGTGATAGAGAACGGTAACCGGGGTCACGGGCGTTGTTCAGTAGTGCGGCGGCAATTCGTCGCGCAGGCTGTGCTGCTCGGCCGGAGCGGCGGCTTGAATCTGGTCGCGCAAGCTATTGATTCCGTTGATCAAAAGATCGATCTGCTGTTGCTGGCGGAAGACGATCCGGTTCAGTTCGTCGACCAGGTCTTCGGTATAGGTGATCTTGATTTCAAGTTCGGTGATGCGCGATTCCATTCGCCTGCCTTCGCTTATTTTTCGTTGTGCCAGTCGCGCAGGGTTTCCTTGGCGGGTGGCGGGGGGGGGTTGTCCACATCGCGCCGACTGATCAGAGGCAGCGCTACGCCGATCACGAAAACCAGGCAAACGCCCAGTACGATCCAGCCCACGTTCATCGTGCGTCTCCCGGAAAACGTCAAATCTTACTGCGATTCACGCCCGTCGTCGCGCGAGCTTTGGTATCTTTCGGCCATTGCTTCCGAGATAGCGAAGACCATGGAAATATCCGCGCCCGCCCGGGAACAGGCTCGCGACCTGCTGAACTTCATCGACGCCAGTCCCAGCCCGTGGCATGCCGTGCACACGATGGCCGAACGGCTGCAACAGGCGGGATTCACCACGCTGCACGAGGGTGCACGCTGGCAACTGGCGTCTGGCGGACGTTATTTCGTGATTCGCGGCGGCGCCTCGATCATCGCTTTCGTGGTTGGCAGCGCTTCCTTGATCGAACGCGGCTTCCGGCTGGTCGGCGCCCACACTGATTCGCCCGGTCTGCGCGTCAAGCCGAAGACGTTGGTGAACGGCGATGGCCTGCTCCGGCTGGCGGTCGAGGTCTATGGCGGGCCGATCCTGGCAACCTTCGCCGACCGCGACCTGAGTCTGGCCGGACGGGTTGCAGTGCGTGCCGGTGACGACATTGAAATGTGCCTAGTCCATTTTGGCTTACCGCTGCTGCGCCTGCCCAACCTGGCGATCCACATGAATCGCGAGGTCAATGAAAACGGCCTCAAGTTCAACAAGCAGACCGAATTGCCGCTGGTGTTGGCTTTATCCAGCGCCGATGCCTTGGACGAAGGGCGCTTCCACGCGCTGCTTGCCGAGCAGCTTGACGTTGCAACCGATGCCATCCAGAGCTGGGAACTGTGCGCTTGCGATACGCAGCCCGGCGCATTCTGGGGGGCGGGGCAGGAATTCATCGCCGCTAGCCAGCTCGACAACCTCGCATCGTGTCACGCCGGGCTGGAGGCCTTGTTGAGCGTGTCAGACCCGGGAACGACCAATGTCTGCGCCTTTTTCGACCACGAGGAGGTCGGTAGCGAGAGTGCTGCCGGTGCTGGGGGAAGTTTCATCACCGACGTGCTGCGCCGGATCGCTGGCAGCACCGGGCTTGACGACGAGGATTACCGCCGAGCGTTGGCCCGCAGCTTCTCCATTAGCGCCGACATGGCGCACGCCTACAACCCGAATTTCCCGGCGGCTTACGAGCCGGGACATCGTGTTGCGGTCAACGGTGGTCCGGTCATCAAAACCAACGCTAACCAGCGCTACAGCACCGGTGCCGAGAGTGCCGCGCGCTTTATGCGGCTGTGTGAAAAAGCTGGAGTCTCTTGCCAGCAGTATGCACACCGGGCCGACCTCGGCTGCGGCAGCACCATCGGCCCGCTCGTCGCGGCTGGCCTCGGCGTGCCGAGCGTCGATGTCGGCTCGCCGTTGTGGGCCATGCACAGTATCCGCGAGAGTGCCGGGGTGCTCGACCACGGCTACCTGATTGCCGCCCTGAGGGTGGCCTTTTCGGATTGACTGTTTTTGTTGACTTGCCCCCTGACATCCTTATAATTCGCGTCTCTTCAGGCGGTTAGCTCAGTTGGTTAGAGCGCCACGTTGACATCGTGGAGGTCGTTGGTTCGATTCCAATACCGCCTACCAAATTCCTGACGGAGCTGAAATGGTTGTTTTCCGAACTCGCCTCACCGTTCAGAAACTCTAACCGAGTCAGCTTTCGTTCGACCAGAAAAGTGCGGCTCGCCCCGCACTTTTTTTTTGCCTTGAGGCGCGTCATGCCTGATATCAAACTGCCCGACGGTTCCATTCGCTCCTTTGAACAACCGGTGTCGATCGCCGAGGTCGCCGCCAGCATCGGCGCCGGCCTGGCGCGTGCGGCGCTGGCCGGCAAGGTTGACGGCAAACTGGTCGATACCTCGTACCTCATCGAACAGAACGCCGATCTCGCTATCGTTACCGACAAGGACGCCGATGGCCTGGAAGTCATCCGCCATTCGACGGCGCACCTGCTGGCCTACGCCGTCAAGGAACTGTTCCCCGAGGCGCAGGTCACGATCGGTCCAGTCATTGAAAACGGCTTCTACTACGACTTCGCCTACAAGCGTCCGTTTACGCCAGAGGATCTGGCCGCCATCGAAAAGCGCATGGGCGAACTGGCGAAAAAAGACATCCCGGTCAGCCGCGAAGTCTGGGCGCGCGACGATGCGGTCAAGTTTTTCCTTGACCAGGGCGAGAAATACAAGGCCGAGCTGATCGCGGCGATTCCGGCCGACCAGCAGGTTTCGCTCTACCGTGAAGGTGATTTCATCGACCTCTGCCGCGGCCCGCACGTGCCGACCACGGCCAAGCTCAAGGTCTTCAAGCTGATGAAGGTGGCCGGCGCCTACTGGCGCGGCGACCATCGCAACGAACAGTTGCAGCGCATCTACGGCACCGCCTGGGCCAAGAAAGAGGATCTCGACGCCTACCTGCACATGCTGGAGGAAGCGGAGAAGCGTGACCATCGCCGTCTTGGCAAGCAGTTCGATCTGTTCCACATGCAGGACGAAGCGCCCGGCCTGGTCTTCTGGCACCCCAAGGGCTGGGCGATCTGGCAGGAAATCGAGCAGTACATGCGCGCCGTCTATCGCAACAATGGCTACATGGAAGTGCGCTGCCCGCAGATTCTCGACAAGACGCTGTGGGAAAAGTCGGGGCACTGGGAGCACTACAAGGACAACATGTTCACGACGTCATCGGAAAACCGCGATTATGCGGTCAAGCCGATGAATTGTCCGGGCCATGTCCAGGTCTTCAACGCCGACCTGCGCTCGTACCGCGAACTACCGCTGCGTTACGGCGAATTCGGTTCCTGCCATCGCAACGAGCCGGCCGGCGCCCTGCATGGCCTGATGCGCGTGCGCGGCTTCGTGCAGGACGACGGCCACATCTTCTGCACCGAAGAGCAGATCGAGTCCGAGGTGACAGCCTTCAACGAACTGGTGAGAAAGGTTTACGCCGATTTCGGCTTCCACGACGTCGTGGTCAAACTGGCGTTGCGTCCCGAGGGTCGCGTCGGGTCCGACGATGTCTGGGACAAGGCCGAGGAGGCGCTGCGTGGCGGCTTGCAGGCATCGGGTCTGGAGTGGACCGAACTGCCGGGCGAGGGCGCCTTCTACGGCCCGAAGATCGAATTCCATATCAAGGATGCCATCGGCCGTTCATGGCAATGCGGCACGATGCAGGTCGATTTCTCGATGCCCGGCCTGCTTGGCGCAGAATACGTGGCCGGCAGCGACGAACGGCGGACGCCGGTCATGCTGCACCGGGCGATCCTCGGGTCGCTCGAGCGCTTCATCGGCATCCTGATCGAGAATTTCGCGGGAGCCTTGCCGCTGTGGCTGGCGCCGGTGCAGGCCGTCGTCCTCAATATTTCCGAAAAGCAGGCCGGTTACGCCGCCGAAGTCGCGCAAAAGCTACACCAGGCGGGCTTTCGGGCCGAGGCGGATTTGCGCAACGAGAAGATAACCTATAAAATCCGCGAGCATAGCTTGAACCGCCTGCCTTACCAGCTCGTCGTGGGGGACAAGGAAAAGGCGGACGAAATGGTGGCCGTGCGTACTCGCGGAGGTCAGGATCTCGGACAGATGTCCGTCGATGAACTGATCGGGCGACTTCGAAGCGAAGTTGCCGCGCGCAGTGGCACGGCTTAATTATTGTTGTTTTCGGGGGTAACACCATAGCTCAGAACAAGGCACATCGCCTGAATGAAGAAATTACGGCGCCGGAGATTCGTCTCCAGGGCGGGGAGGGTGAACAGCTCGGGGTCATGAGTATCCGGGCCGCACTGCAGATAGCAGAGGATGCCGGGGTCGACCTGGTCGAGATCGCGCCGATGGCCAGCCCGCCGGTGTGCCGTGTCATGGACTACGGCAAGTTCAAGTACCAGGAACAGAAGCGCGCTCACGAAGCCAAGCTCAAGCAGAAGCAGGTGCAGGTCAAGGAAATCAAGCTGCGTCCGGGTACCGACGAAAATGATTACCAGATCAAGCTCAGGAACATGATGCGGTTCCTGGAAGAGGAAGACAAGGTCAAGGTGACCCTGCGCTTTCGGGGCCGCGAAATGGCGCACCAGGAATTCGGCATGCGCCAGCTGGAGAGAATCAAGGCCGATCTCGACGCCGTCGGGCAAGTCGAGCAGATGCCGAAGATGGAGGGTCGTCAGATGATCATGGTCATCGGGCCAGCCAAGAAGAAATAGCAGCAGGCAGTCAATTACAAGTGCTTTCGGGTAAGCGAAGCGTTCCCGCCGGGAACCACCTGACGGCATGTCATTAGGAGCAGAAAATGCCCAAAATGAAGACCAAGAGCGGCGCCAAGAAGCGCTTTTCGGTCCGCGCGGATGGCAGCATAAAGCGCGGCCAGGCGTTCAAACGCCACATTTTGACCAAGAAGACCACCAAGGTTAAGCGCCATCTGCGCGGTTCGGTCGTTGTCAGCCAGCCCGACGTGGCAGTCGTCCGCGCCATGATCCCCTACGCGTAAGGAGGCAAAGAATGTCCAGAGTTAAACGTGGTGTAACGGCGCATGCCCGTCACAAGAAGGTTCTTGCACAAGCCAAGGGCTACCGCGGTCGTCGCAACAACGTCTACCGTGTCGCCAAACAGGCGGTGATGAAGGCCGGTCAGTATCAGTACCGTGACCGCCGTCAGCGTAAGCGCCAGTTCCGTTCCTTGTGGATTGCCCGGATCAATGCTGCCGCCCGCGAGTTGGGCATGAAGTACAGCACTCTGATGAACGGTCTGAGGAAGGCCAATATTGAGGTCGACCGCAAGGTGCTGGCCGATCTGGCGGTCTTCGATCAGCCGGCTTTTGCCGCTCTGGCCAACCAGGCCAAGGCACAGCTCGGCGCCTGAGCGAAAGCACAATTGGAAAAGGAGGCGCAAGCCTCCTTTTTTGTTGGTGAAAATGCATGGAAAATCTCGATCAAATCGTTGGTGAAGCGCGGTCTGCGTTCGCCGCCACTTCCGACCCGGATGCCCTGGAGCAAGTGAAAGCCCGTTTCCTCGGCAAGAGCGGCCGGATCACCGAACTGCTCAAGGGGCTGGGCAAGTTGCCGGCGGAAGAAAAGAAAGCCGCCGGGGCGGCAATCAACGCCGCCAAGACGGCTGTTGAATCTGCGCTGAACGAACGGCGCGAAGCGATCCGCAAGGCAGCGCTTGCCGCGCGTCTGGCCGAAGAGGCGCTGGACGTCACGCTGCCGGGACGCGCCGAGGCGCGCGGCGGTCTGCATCCGGTGACACGGACGCTGGAACGCATTGAGTCACTGTTCCGCTCGATTGGCTTTGAAGTGGCCGACGGCCCGGAGATCGAGGAAGACTTCTTCAATTTCACGGCCTTGAACACGCCCGAGGATCACCCGGCGCGTTCGATGCACGACACGTTTTATTTGCAGAACCCGGACGGCAGCATCGCTGACAAGGTCCTGCTGCGCACCCATACGAGCCCCATCCAGGCGCGCTACATGCAGGCGCACGTCGCCCGCTACACCCCAAGGGTGCTTCCTGATGGGCGCGGTCAACTGGAAAAAATGCCCGAAATCCGTATCATCGCGCCCGGCCGTGTCTATCGTGTCGACTCCGATGCGACGCATTCGCCGATGTTCCATCAGGTCGAAGGGTTGTGGGTGGGCGAGGGGGTTTCCTTCGCCGATCTGAAGGGTGTCATCGCCGACTTCCTGAAGAGCTTCTTTGAGAGCGACGACCTCAAGGTCCGTTTTCGTCCCTCTTTTTTCCCGTTTACCGAGCCATCCGCCGAAATCGACGTCGCCTTCATGAGTGGCAAGCTCGAAGGCCGCTGGCTGGAAATAGCCGGCTGCGGCATGGTCCATCCGAACGTGTTGCGCATCGCCGGGATCGACCCGGAACGTTACACCGGCTTCGCCTTTGGCTTCGGGCCCGACCGTTTGACCATGCTGCGCTACGGCGTCAATGACCTGCGCCTGTTCTTCGAAGGCGACCTGCGTTTTCTGAGGCAATTCGCATGAAATTCTCCGAATCCTGGCTGAGAACCCTCGTCGATCCCGAACTGTCCAGCGAGGAACTCGCCCATCGACTGACCATGGCCGGCCTCGAAGTCGAGGAACTCGACCGGGTCGCGCCACCGTTCAACAATGTCGTCGTCGCCCAGGTACTGGAAGTGACCCGCCATCCGGATGCCGACCGCCTGAATGTCTGCCGGGTCGACACCGGCTGCGGTGCCTCGACGACCATCGTCTGCGGCGCGCCCAACGTGGCCGTCGGCCTGCGCGTGCCGTGTGCCTTGCCTGGCGCGCAGCTGCCCGGCGATTTCGTGATCAAGGTCGCCAGGGTGCGCGGCATCGAGTCGTCGGGCATGCTCTGTTCGGCCAGGGAACTGGGGATCGCCGAGGACGCCTCGGGCCTGCTGGTTCTGCCGGCCGATGCGCCGGTTGGGCAGTCGATTCGCGACTACCTCGACCTCGATGACCGGCTGTTCACGCTGAAACTGACGCCAAACCGCGCCGACTGCCTGTCGCTGACCGGTGTTGCCCGTGAAGTGGCGGCAATCGCCGGCGTCCCGGCCAAACTGATCGAGGTGCCGGAAGTTGCGGCGACCATCGCCGATCAGCGCCCGGTCGTGCTCGATGCGCCTGAGGCCTGTCCGCTCTACTGCGGTCGCATCATCAAGGGCGTCAATGCCAAGGCGCCGGCACCGGAATGGATGACGCGCCGACTGGAGCGCAGCGGCGTCCGCTCCATTTCGGCGCTGGTCGATGTCACCAATTACGTAATGCTCGAACTCGGCCAGCCGCTGCACGCCTTCGACAACACTAAGCTGGAAGGGGTGGTACATGCCCGCATGGCGAAGCCGGACGAGAGGCTGTTGCTGCTCAACGAGCAGATTGTTGCGGTCGACGCCGATATTCTGATGATTTCCGACGACGTTAAGCCGTTGGCCATGGCCGGCATCATGGGTGGTGAAGACAGCGGAATCACGCTGGAAACCAGCGAACTGTTCCTCGAATCTGCATTCTTTGCGCCACAAGCCATCGCCGGCCGCGCCCGCCGTTATGGTTTTGGCTCCGATGCCTCGCACCGCTTCGAACGTGGTGTCGATTTTGGCGGCACACGACGTGCCATCGAGCGCGCCACCCAGTTGATCCTCGACATCTGCGGCGGTGCTGCCGGTCCGGTCGTCGCGGCGCGCGCCGTAATGCCGGCGCGCAATCCGGTTCGCTTACGTACGGCACGGGCGGCAATGGTCATCGGCATGCCGCTGACCGCCGAGCAAATCACCAGCTTATTTACCGGCCTCAATCTGCCTTTCGTTCGTGAAGGCGACGATTTCCTGGTGACGCCGCCGAGCTGGCGTTTCGACATCGAAATCGAGGAAGACCTGATCGAGGAAATTGCCCGCCTGCACGGCTACGACAACATTCCGGCACCGGCGCCGCGTGGCAACATGAAAATGCTGGTGCAGCCGGAAGCACAGCGCCCGCAAGCTCGCGTGCGTCAGATGCTGGCCGACCGTGGGTACCAGGAAGTCGTCAATTTCGCCTTCGTTGAAGAAACATGGGAAGCCGATTTCGCCGCCAACACCAACCTGATCCGCCTCGCCAACCCGATCGCCAGCCAGATGGCGGTGATGCGCTCGACGCTGATTGGCGGTCTGATTTCCAATCTGGTCACCAACCTCAAGCGCAAGCAAAGCCGTGTCCGCCTGTTTGAAACCGGGCGTATTTTCCGACGTGACATCCAGGCTGTGCCGGTCGCTGGCTTTTATCAGCCGTGGAAACTGTCGGGTCTCGCTTACGGCGGCGCCTTGCCGGAGGGCTGGGGCGATGGGAGGCGCAAGGTGGATTTCTACGACGTCAAGGGCGACCTCGAAGCCGTGCTGGCGCCGGCCCAGTCGCGTTTCGAGAAACTTGTTCATCCGGCACTGCATCCTGGCCGCGCCGCAACGGTGATTGTCGACGGCACAGCGATTGGTTGCCTCGGCGAATTACATCCGGAATGGATGCAAAAATACGAACTGCCGCTCGCGCCGGTGGTGTTCGAAATCGACCTCACCGCAGTCACGGCGGCACGGGTTCCGGCTTATGTGGAGGTCTCCAGATTCCCGCCGGTGATCCGCGATCTGGCCATCGTCGTCGATAAGAACCTTGACTTCCAGACGCTGCTGGATGGTCTGAAAGGGCAGTTGCCGTCCTTGGTCCAGGACATCCAGTTGTTCGATGTGTACATCGGGAAGGGCATTCCTGAAAACAAGAAAAGTCTTGCGCTTCGGATAGTTATGCAAGATACTCAACGTACTTTGCAAGATACGGAAGTCGAATTTGCAGTGCAGCAACTGGTATCCTGTCTCGAGCAGGCATTTGCCGCGCAACTACGTGCCTGATGGAAAAAGGACAATGACACTGACCAAAGCGGAGCTTGCCGACCTGTTGTTTGAAAAGGTGGGCCTCAACAAGCGTGAAGCCAAGGATATGGTCGAGGCTTTCTTCGAAGAAATCCGTAACGCCCTGGAAACCGGTGATGGGGTCAAGCTCTCCGGCTTCGGCAATTTTCAGTTGCGTGACAAGCCGCAACGTCCAGGACGTAACCCCAAGACAGGCGAGGAAATCCCGATTACAGCGCGGCGTGTGGTGACCTTTCACGCCAGCCAGAAACTGAAGTCCGATGTCGAGCTTGTCAGCGATGGAACAGCGGCATAAGCCTTCGGGTGGCGAGGAATTGCCACCGATTCCCGCCAAGCGTTACTTCACGATTGGCGAAGTCAGCGAGCTGTGTGGTGTCAAGCCGCATGTGTTGCGCTACTGGGAGCAGGAATTCAATCAACTCAAGCCGATCAAGCGGCGCGGGAACCGGCGTTACTACCAGCATCATGAAGTCCTGCTCGTCCGGCGCATACGCGAGCTTCTCTACAGCCAGGGTTTCACGATCAGCGGGGCGCGTAACCGGCTCGATGAAGGGGAGGCGAGTGGAGTTGTTGCACCTCCGCGGAACTCGCAAGGTGGGGTCGAACCCACGGGCCACGCACGGTCCACCGGCAGTCTGCGTGCCGAATTGCAGTATGTTATCGAGATGTTGCGCCTTTGATTCATTGGGTTTTCGGTTATAATCCGATGCTTGTCGGGGCGTAGCGCAGCCTGGTAGCGCACTTGCATGGGGTGCAAGGGGTCGTGAGTTCGAATCCCACCGCCCCGACCAGTAATATCAAGGGTTTCAGCCGATAGGCTGAAACCCTTTTTCTTTGTGTTGGCTGACTTAACAAAAAAGTGCCCAACAGAGCGACAACCTAAGGAAAACAGCATGGGCAAGTTTGCTCAAGGCAACCTTCCTCGGTCGACAGCGTCATCATCCCCGAAATCCTCTTGAAGCAATTCCTCCACTATCCGCT
Source organism: Candidatus Dechloromonas phosphoritropha (assembly GCA_016722705.1). Classification (NCBI taxonomy): domain Bacteria; kingdom Pseudomonadati; phylum Pseudomonadota; class Betaproteobacteria; order Rhodocyclales; family Azonexaceae; genus Dechloromonas; species Candidatus Dechloromonas phosphoritropha. The sequence continues at coordinate 250,737 of JADKGN010000001.1, forward strand.
CGAACAGCTTCGCCATCGCCTGATCTTCCGGTACATTGAGCGGTGTCAGGCATCGCTCGCCAATCGCCCCACGAAGGTATTCCTCGCCGTCGGCACCAACCAACGGCATGGCGAGCATCTGCGCATCCCACTGACACCCCTTTCCACCCAGGCACGGCAGGCGCGGATCATCCGGGTAACCGACGACGAAGACGGTCTTCCCGAGGTTTTCGGGACGCCCGCCGCTGATCAGCGGCAATACTTTCCGGCTTCATCGTCGTCATAGTGGCAATTCCGATCCGCGAAGCGACTTCGCTCAGGCTACCCAGACCAACCGCTCATTACTCAACTCTGACTCGCCCGACCACCGGTAAGCCACCAGCGGCCCGGCCTTGCCGGCGCCGAAGTCAAGCACCGCCACGGTCGGACTCTGCATGCCAGGCGTGCCGGTCAGCCAGTAGTGGCCGACGAAGGTCGGCACATTGTCCACCGCGCCGAGCTCGACGTCGTCTGGCAGCAGGATGTCGGGTAGGCGCCAGTCCGGTGGAGACTATGAAGCACACGCTCAAGACCGCGGCGGGTCGGAAGACCTACGCACTGCGCAAGCAGACTGTCGAGCCGATGTTCGGCATCATCAAGTCGGTGATGGGCTTCCAGCAGTTTCTGCTGCGTGGCCTGGAGAATGTCCGCAACGAATGGACGCTGGTTTGCCTCACGTGGAATTTGAAGCGCGTGGCCGTATTGCGCCCACAGTAAGGAAAATAAGGAGGAATGGTGCGTCCACAAGCGAGAATCAAGCGAAATCCATTGCAAATGCATATTCCATCAACCGCAGGCTCTGCTTTACGGTAGATTAGTGAATCAAGTCCGACGGGCCGCTAGCAGCCTGTCGGGCTTTCTCGGAAAACCATGCCAAATGGGATTTACGCTCAGAAATTAGGCGGAATTTTCAGTTTTACAACAGTTTCGAACGCGCTTTCGCCCAAAGCACCTCTGAAAATCTCCGTAGCGGTCGTGCATTTCCTAAGTCCGACAGGCTCCTAGGGCGATAACTGACTTTTTCACGACTTTTTTCCCAAGCAGGTGCCGGATTGCGGGGGTGCGTGATTCGACGACGCTCTGATGGAGATTTCTGCCCGTTTTCCGATGCATGCAGTACACCCGGCATTCGCGTAGAATCTGGCGTTGGCTTCGCGGCATCTGGCCGCGTGCACATTTCTGGAAGGTGACGATGAGGCGTGTGGATGATTTCCGCTTGCGGCTGGGCAAGCATGAGCTTGTTCCCATCATGATCGGCGGCATGGGTGTCGACATCTCGACGGCCGATCTGGCGCTGGAAGCGGCGCGTCTCGGCGGCATCGGCCACATCTCCGATGCGATGATCAACACGGTCGCCGATCGTCGCTACGAGACAAAACAGGTCAAGGAAAAGCTGGCCTTCTACAAGTACAACGTCCATAACGAGGACAAGTCTTCGGTCAAGTTCGATCTCGGTCGACTTGTCGAGGCGACACGGTTGCACGTCGAGGCGACGATGCGCCGCAAGCAGGGCAGTGGGCTGGTCTTCATAAATTGCATGGAGAAACTGACCATGAACGCGCCCAGGGAGACGCTCAAGGTCCGCATGTCCGCCGCGCTCGATTCTGGCATCGACGGCATAACGCTGGCGGCCGGCCTGCACCTCGGTTCGTTCCCGCTGATCGAGGATCATCCGCGCTTTCGAGATGCCAGGCTCGGCATCATCGTTTCATCGGTACGCGCGCTGTCATTGTTCTTGAAAAAGAGCGCCCGCACCGGCCGCCTGCCCGATTACGTCGTCGTCGAAGGCCCGCTGGCGGGTGGCCATCTCGGTTTCGGTATGGACTGGGCGCAATTCGATCTGGCTACCATCGTCGCCGAGGTGGTCGCCTTCCTTAAGGCGGAGCAACTCGACATTCCGGTCATTCCCGCCGGGGGCATCTTTACCGGCAGCGACGCTACGGCCTTTCTTGAGCAAGGCGCGGCGGCGGTCCAGGTGGCGACACGGTTTACGGTCACCGAGGAATGCGGCCTGCCGGAAAAAGTCAAGCAGGAGTATTTCAAGGTCAACGAGGAGGACATCGTCGTCAATGAAATCTCCCCCACCGGCTATCCGATGCGGATGATCCTGGGCAGCCCGGGTATTGGCGACGGCATCCGCCCAAACTGCGAAGCCTACGGTTACCTGCTCGACGCCAATGGCAAGTGCGCCTACGTGACGGCCTATAACCGCGAGGTCCTAGCTCACCCTGGCGCGCGCAAGGTTTCGGTGATGGACAAGACCTGCCTGTGTACCCATATGCGCAATTTTGACATCTGGACCTGCGGGCAGACCGCTTATCGCCTGAAGGATACAACGCAGCGCTTGGACGACGGGAGCTATCAACTGTTGTCGGCAGAGCATGTCTTCCGCGATTATCAGTTCAGCTCCGACAACAAAGTCGTCTTGCCTGAACCGGCCGTTGTCTGAATAGCCGTTCCACCAGCAGGATGGAGGATCCTGTTGTTGAAAATCAGCCACTGGCTTGTTTAACTTTCTCTTGTTGCTGCTTGGCGTTTCAGCAAAGGCGCGGCATGCGCCAAACGCCGATCATCAGTCGATTCACAACGCGGCGCGGGATCGGTAGCGGCAAGGATGTGACGGCCATCCTGACGACGCTGTTTGGCGCGCACGATGTTCGTACCTCGCCGGGCTCGACGCTTCTGGGCTTTCTGCCACTTGCATCCGGCCGCCATTCCGGCGACTATTGCGTTAACCCATAACCATCAAGGAGACAAACATGCCAACAAGAGTAATCAGCAACATCATCGCTGGCCGTCCGCTGGTTTCCGGTACCCAAGACATGACGGTTCGTGCGGCTTGCCGACTGATGGCAGAAAAGAAGATCGGTGCCTTGCTCATCGTCGACAACAGCCGGAGCGTCGGGATATTCACCGAGCGCGATGCGCTCAATAAGGTGCTGGCCGGCGGCCTTGATCCGGATTCGACGAAGGTTGTCCAGGTGATGGTCCGAGACCCACAAACGATTCGTGACGACAAGCCGCTGGGCTATGCCCTGCAGTTCATGGCGGATGGGGGTTTTCGCCATGTGCCGGTGGTCGATGCCAACGGTGTGCCGCTGGGCATGGTGTCGGCCCGCGATGCACTCGGCCAGGACATGGTCCAGCTTGAGCGTGACCTGGAGTTCCGGGAGCATCTTGAAGAAAATATCGCCTAGCGATCCGCGATGTTCCAGCCAAAGCGCGCCAGTGTGGCGGCGAATTCGCCGGACACTGGCGCCTTTATTTGTAGGCGCTGGCCGCGGAGCGGATGGTCGTAGCGTATCTGCGTGCAGGCGAGTAACAGCCTGTGGCAATCGAGGTACTTGGCGAAATAGCGGTTGTGGCAGCCCTTGCCGTAGGTTGAATCACCGATGATCGGGTGAGCGATTTGCTTCAGGTGACGGCGTAACTGGTGGCGGCGGCCGGTCAGCGGTTGTAGTTCGAGCAGCGCGTAGCGGCTGCTCGGGTAGCGGTCGACGGCGACTGGTAGCTCGGCTTCGGCGAGCTTGCGGAAATTCGTGATAGCGTCCTGCGCCTTGTCGCTGCTCAGTTCGCCGCAAAAAAGGTAAGGATCGCGCTGGCGGCTCAGCCGGTGGTCTATCGTTCCCGAATCCGGCGGATGGCCGCGAACGAGGGCCCAATAGCGCTTGTCAACGGTGCCGGCGGCGAACTGACGGCCCAGTTCGCCGGCAATTTCGCGATTCAGGCCGAATAACAGCACGCCGGAGGTTCCTCGGTCGAGGCGGTGCGCGGCCCAGACCCACTGGCCGATCTGGTCGCGCAGGATCTGGATGGCGAAGCGCGTTTCGTGGCGATCGATTTCGGAGCGATGGACCAGCAGGCCCGCCGGTTTGTCGATAACGACGAGATGTTTGTCGCGATAGAGAATCGGTAAGGCTTCAGGCAAAGAAACGTTGCTTTGCCGTAGTGGCAATCGTCATGCCGGTGACGTGGGCGCGTTCGAGCAATTCCCAGTAGTAACGGTAGGAGGCGCGGTCGTGCAACTTGCCGGCGTGCTGGATTGGGCCCCAGTCCTTGTCCTGGGCAGCGATCAGGATTTCGCCGGCGGCCTGGACTTCCGAGAAGTCGGGACGCATGGCTTCGACGATTGGCATGATCTGGTTCGGATGGATGCTCCACATGCGGAGAAAGCCGAACTCGTTGCGCGCGCGGCGGGCATCGCTGGCGATGTGTTCGACGTCCTTGAGTTCGGTGGTCACGTTGTGCGAAGGGACGACCCCGCAGGCCAGCGCGGCGGCGCTGATCTCGCATTTGGCGCGGGCGACCAGTGGGTGCTCGAACTGGCCGGGGCTGGTCATCGCACTGCCGGGAATGGCGCCGTGGTGGCCGGAAACGAAATCCATCAGGCCGAAATCGAGGCTCTCGACGCTGGGCAGGGCAGCGATTTCCCAGACTTCGCGCAGGGCGCCGTGGGTCTCGATCAGGACGTGAACCGGAATCCTGCGGTCGACGCCGAAATGTTGCTCGATTTCGCGCAGCGCCTCGATCTGGGTCTCGACATCGCCGGCGCTGCACGGCTTCGGCAGCGTTATGAAGGGCAGGCGGCTACCGGCGATGCGGACCAGGATTTCCATGTCCTGGCGCCAGTGCGCATGGGTTACATCATGGACGCGGGCACCAACACGGTTGAACAGGTTATCGTCGCTCATGATGACGGCAGCGGCCATCTCGGCATGCGCGCGCTCGGCGCCGGCAACGGCACCATCCTCGCAGTCGCAGGTGACGTCGAAAATCGGGCCGAGTTCCTTCTGCAACTGCAGCGCCTTCTTCATCAGCTTTTCCGAGCCGGCGTAGTGGTCGACTGCGGGCAGGATGGGGAATATCTTCTCACCGGAGAAAAGGACTGCGTTGGGGTGGCGCATGATTTTCAGTCGTCAGAAAAGAAAAGGGCCGCAGCATTCTACCGCGACCCTTCGATCAGGCTAAGGCAAATCCCGATTTAAAGCATGCCCATGACTGCGGCGCGCTCCTCTTCCAGTTCCTTGAGCGTGATCGCGATCTTGCCCCGGGAGTATTCGTCGATTTCCAGGCCCTTGATCAGCGTGAAGCTGCCGTTCTTGCACTCACAAGGCATGCCGAAAACTATGCCTTCCGGGATTCCGTAGCCGTTGTCGGCCGAAGCGGGGATGCCCATCGTCACCCACTCGTCGGAACCGAGGTGCCAGTCGTGGACATGGTCGATCGCAGCGTTGGCGGCGGAAGCGGCGGAGGACAGGCCGCGGGCCTCGATGATGGCGGCGCCGCGCTTGCCAACGGTCGGCAGGAAGACATCGTTGTTCCAGGCGGCATCGTTGATGACGGACTTGACGCTGTCGCCGTTGGAGGTCACGAAGCGGTAGTCGGCGTACATCGACGGGGAGTGGTTGCCCCAGACGACAAGTTGCTTGAGTGAGGAAACCGGGCGACCGGACTTCTGAGCAAGCTGGGTCAGCGCGCGGTTGTGATCGAGGCGCAGCATGCCATGGTAGTTGTTCGGGTTGGTGCGGCCAACCTTGCGGGCGGCAGACCCGGCAATCAGGGCGTTGGTGTTGCACGGGTTGCCGACAACCAGTACCTTGACGTCTTCCTTGGCATTTTCGGCGATAGCCTTGCCCTGGACGGTAAAGATGGCACCGTTGGCCTGCAGCAGGTCGGCACGCTCCATGCCAGGGCCGCGCGGACGGGCACCGACCAGCAGGCAGACATCGGCGTCCTTGAAGGCGACGTTCGGGTCGTCGGTGGCGAACATGCCGGCGAGTAGCGGAAAGGCACAGTCGTCGAGCTCCATCATGACACCTTGGGCGGCCTTCTGGGCCTGCGGCAGGTCGAGCAACTGGAGGATGACCGGCTGGTCCTTGCCGAGCATCTCGCCTGAGGCAATGCGGAAGAGCAGGCTATAACCGATCTGGCCGGCGGCGCCGGTAACAGCAACGCGCATGGGGGCTTTGGACATGTATCGCTCCTGATTGAAACTGGGTGGTTAAAATTGTTCGGATCTGCCCGAATGCCTGCATCGAATTTTTCCTTCATGAACAGGCGCGACAGAATAAAGATGTTAGAAGCTAAGCACGGGACTGTCAATTCAACATGTGTCTTATATAAGCTAACTATTCGTGGACGGTGCGCGTGAAATGTGCTGAAATTTTGGGGTCATGAATCGCGACACATCCCGCCCTTCCTTCCGCATTGCCGCACCGACTTTCAGTCCGCTTTACAGGCAGATCAAGGAGTTCATGATCCGCAGCCTGGAGGCTGGCGAATGGAGCCCGGGCGATGCCATTCCAAGCGAAGGCGAACTGGCGGCACGCTTCAATGTGAGCCAGGGAACGGTCCGCAAGGCGATCGACGAGATGGCGTCGGAGAATCTGCTGGTTCGCCGCCAGGGGAAGGGAACCTTCGTCGCCAGCCACGACGATCCGCGTTCCTTTTACCGCTTCCTGCGACTCGTTCCCGACGATGGCAGTCCGGCGCATGCGGTCAGTGTGCCGCTGTCGTGCTCGGTCCGGGAGGCCACGGCCGAGGCGGCGGCGGCGCTGGGGATAGCGCTCGGCAAAACCATAATCCATGTCGAGCGCTTGTTGCGCTTCAACGGGGAAACAGTGGTCTTCGATCAGATCCATCTGGTCACAGACCTTTTCGCCGGGCTTACACTCGAGAGTCTCAGCGGAGGTGATCGCTCGCTCTACAGCCTGTTCGAAAACGATTACGGAGTACGCATGATTCATGCCGAGGAACACCTCAGGGCGGTGCCTGCCGATCCCTGCAGCGCCAGCCTCCTTGGCGTACAACCCGGGGCGCCGCTGCTACTGGTCGAACGGACTGCCTACACCTACGGCAACAAGCCGGTCGAATGGCGGCGCGGACTCTATTGCACCAACCGGCACTACTATCGCAATGATCTCGGCTGACCCGGATCGGCGTCAGGTGCAATGGCGCTGGATGCTCCGATTGCCATGTTTCGCCGCATTTTGAATGTATAATCACGACTCTTTCCAAACCACGTAATAGCGGAAAAACCGCAACTTTTCGCGAGGGATGACGTTCATGGCAGAAATGACCATCAAGAAACGTCCAAAGAACTTGGACTTGACCACGATCCAGTTGCCGCTAGCGGGCAAGGTGTCGATCCTCCATCGCGTGAGCGGTGCCGGACTGTTCATCTGTATTCCGGTGCTGCTCTGGCTTTTTTCCGCCAGTCTGAACTCGCCTGAAAGCTTTGCTGCGTTCAAGTCTATTGCCGGGATGCTGCCCGTGAAAGTTGTCCTGGCTGGCCTGCTCTGGGCCTTCGTCCATCACTTCTGCGCCGGAATCCGTTTTCTGCTGCTCGACCTCCATATCGGCGTCGAGAAAGAGCCGGGCCGCCGGTCTGCGGCCGTGGTGCTGGCGGTCAGTATTCTGCTGACCCTGATCCTGTGGGGGGTGCTACTGTGATCAGTCGTATCGTTGTCGGAGCCCATTACGGCATTAATGACTGGATTATCCAGCGCGCGACAGCCGTCATCATGGCAGTGTACTCTATACTGATCGCATTGCTTTTACTTGTTGTCCGCCCTGGCACCTTCGAAGCCTGGCAGGGAGTTTTCGCCAATGGCGTGATCAAGTTTCTGACCTTCCTGTTCTTCGTCAGTCTCTTCTACCACGCCTGGATTGGCGTGCGTGACATCTGGATGGACTATGTCAAGCCGACTGGCTTGCGTCTGACGCTGCATGTGCTGACCGCGACCTTGCTGGTGGGTTACACCGCGTGGGCTGCTGCGATTCTCTGGAGGTTGTAAGCGTGAGTATCCCTGTTCTCAAATTTGACGCGGTGATCGTCGGCGCCGGCGGTGCCGGTCTGCGCTCCGCAATTCAGTTGTCCGAAGCCGGCCTTAAGACCGCCGTACTTTCCAAAGTTTTCCCGACCCGTTCGCATACTGTGGCAGCGCAGGGTGGTGTCGCCGCCTCGCTCGGCAACTCCGAGGAAGATCACTGGCACTGGCACATGTACGACACCGTTAAGGGTTCCGACTGGCTTGGCGACCAGGATTCGATTGAATTCATGTGCAAGGCAGCCAATGAAGTCGTGGTCGAACTCGAGCACTACGGCATGCCCTTTGACCGTACCGACGACGGTAAGATCTATCAGCGGCCATTCGGCGGCCACATGTCCAATTTCGGCGAAAAGCCGGTGCGCCGTTCCTGCGCTGCCGCTGACCGTACCGGCCATGCGATGCTGCATGCGCTCTATCAGCGCAACGTCAAGGCCAACACGCATTTCTTCGTCGAATGGATGGCGCTGGACCTGATCCGCGACGAAGAAGGTCATGTCCTCGGTGTTACTGCCATGGAGATGGAAACCGGCCAGGTGGTGATTTTTCACGCTCGCGCCACCATTTTCGCCACGGGGGGTGCTGGCCGCATCTTCTACTCGTCGACCAATGCCTTCATCAATACCGGCGACGGCTTGGGCATGGCGGCACGCGCCGGCATTCCGCTCGAAGACATGGAGTTCTGGCAGTTCCACCCGACTGGCGTCGCCGGTGCCGGCGTGCTGATTACCGAAGGCGTGCGTGGCGAAGGTGGCATCCTGCGCAACAGCAGCAACGAACGCTTCATGGAACGCTACGCGCCGAATGCCAAGGATCTGGCTTCGCGTGACGTCGTATCGCGCGCAATGGCGACCGAAATAAAGGAAGGTCGTGGTTGTGGTCTGAACAAGGATTACATTCTCCTCGATATCACCCACCTCGACCCCGCCACCATCATGAAGCGCCTGCCGGGCATTCGTGAAATTGGCATTCAGTTCGCTGGCGTGGATTGCATCAAAGAGCCGTTGCCGGTCGTTCCGACCGCCCACTATCAGATGGGTGGTATCCCGACAAACTTTACAGGTCGGGTCATTGCTCCTCAGGGTCACGATCTTTCCGCCGTGGTACCGGGTTTCTATGCGGCAGGTGAGTGCGGTTGTGCCTCGGTGCACGGCGCCAACCGTCTGGGCACCAATTCGCTGCTCGACCTGCTGGTCTTTGGCAAATCGGCAGGCGATTCCGCCGTGCAGGATCTGAACAGCGGCAAGGCCCACCGTGATCTGCCCAAGGGGGCCGCCGACAAGTCGCTGGGCCGTATCAGCGCGCTCGATAGTCGCAAGGGAGGGGCCAGCGTGTACGAGACTAGTCTCGCCATGCGCCGTTGCATGCAGGACCATGCCGGCGTATTCCGTTTCAGCGAAATGCTCAAGAAAGGTGTCAAGAATATTCTCGAAATCGAGAAAGCGGCGAACGAACTGGAGATTAAAGACAAGTCCCAAGCATGGAACACCGCGCGGGTCGAAGCTCTCGAACTGGAAAACCTGATCGAGGTGGCCAAGGCGACGATGATCTCCGCCGAAGCGCGCAAGGAATCCCGAGGCGCGCACGTCCGAGACGATGCACCGGATACTCCGGAGTTCCCGAACGGCCGTAATGACGCGGAATGGCACAAGCACACTTTGTTCTTCTCGCAGGGAGGCAACAAGATCGTCTATAAGCCGGTCAATATGAAGCCCCTGTCCGTCGAAGCCATTGCGCTCAAGACGCGCTCGTACTAATCGGAGTCCAGCATGAGCAAACGTACCATTCAGTTCAGCATCTACCGCTACGATCCGGACAAGGACGATGCGCCTTACATGCAGAGCATCTCGGTTGACCTTGAGCCGACCGATCGCAAGTTGCTGGATGCGCTGACCAAACTCAAGGCCAAGGACGATGCTATCTCGTATCGTCGCTCTTGCCGTGAGGGGATTTGCGGCTCCGACGCGATGAACATCAACGGCCGCAACGGTCTTGCCTGCCTGACCGATATCGACGAACTCAAACAGCCCGTCGTGCTGCGTCCGCTGCCCGGCCTGCCCGTCATTCGCGACCTGATCGTCGACATGACCCAGTTTTTCAAGCAGTACCACTCCATCAAGCCCTACCTGATCAACAACGATCCGCCGCCCGAGCGCGAGCGTCTGCAGTCGCCGGAAGATCGTGAAGAACTCAACGGCCTCTACGAGTGCATCCTGTGTGCCTGCTGCTCAACGGCTTGCCCTTCGTTCTGGTGGAACCCGGACAAGTTCGTCGGCCCGGCCGGTCTGCTCAACGCCTACCGCTTTCTTGCCGATACACGCGACCAGGCAACCAGCGAGCGTCTCGATAATCTTGAAGACCCGTATCGCCTGTTCCGTTGCCACTCCATCATGAACTGCGTTGACGTTTGCCCGAAGGGTCTGAATCCGACCAAGGCAATCGGCAAGATCAAGGACATGATGGTCCGTCGCGCAGTGTGATGGAGAGAGAGGACTACGAACGTCTGCGCTGGCGCTGTATTCGCCGTGGCTTGCTGGAAGTCGATATCGCGCTGACCCGCTTCCTCGATGAGCAATTCAGGGAACTGAGTGAAGAGCAACAACAGGCATTCGTGGAACTTGCAGACATGGAGGACCATGACCTCTGGTATCTCATAAGCGGGCAGTCGGATTGCCCCGATCCGCGTCTGGCGCCGATTGTGGCCATGTTGCGTAAGAGTTAAGTAAGGTTGGCATTCTAACGTCCGAATGTTGACCTTTTTTGTAATGCAGTGATAACCAAAACCTGTTGAGGGATGACACCATGACGACCGAACGCAAGGCAACTTTGACGATTGACGGACAAGCGCCCGTCAACTTTCCGATCATGAGCCCGACTCATGGCAACGACTGCATCGATATCCGGACGCTGGGAGCCAGGACCGGTCTATTTACCTACGATTCGGGGTTCATGTCCACCGCCAGTTGCAAGTCGCGGATCACCTTCATCGATGGCGACGTCGGTCAGTTGCTTTACCGTGGCTACCCGATCGAACAACTGGCCGAGAACTGCAATTTCCTGGAAGTCGCCTATCTACTGAAGAATGGTGAGTTGCCGAACCAGGCTCAGAAGACAACTTTTGAAAATACCATCAAGCAACACACTATGGTGCATGACCAGTTATCCCGTTTTTACAGTGGTTTTCGTCGTGACGCTCACCCGATGGCAGTCATGGTTGGCGTGGTCGGGGCGCTGTCCGCCTTCTACCACGAAGCGATGGACTACTCCGACGTCGAACATCGCAACATCAGCTTCAACCGCCTCGTCGCCAAGCTGCCGACCATCGTCGCGATGGCCTACAAGTACAACACTGGTGCGCCGTTCATGTATCCAGACAACGATCTGGACTACACCGCCAACTTCATGCGCCTGATGTTCGGTTCCCCGTGCGAGAAGTACAAGGCGAACCCGGTCCTGGTCAACGCGCTGGACACCATCTTCACGCTGCATGCCGATCACGAGCAGAACGCCTCGACCTCGACGGTGCGTCTGGCCGGATCCTCCGGCGCCAACCCGTTCGCCTGCATCGCCGCCGGCATCGCCTGCCTGTGGGGCCCGGCCCACGGCGGTGCCAACGAGGCCTGCCTGCAAATGCTGGAAGAAATCGGCGACGTTTCCCACGTCGGCGAATACATCAAGCGCGCCAAGGACAAGAACGACTCGTTCAAGCTGATGGGCTTCGGGCACCGTGTTTACAAGAACTTCGATCCGCGCGCCAAGCTGATGCGCAAGGTCTGCGGCGACGTGCTGAGCGAACTCGGCCTGCAGAACGATCGTCTTTTCAAACTGGCCATGGAACTGGAAAGGATCGCCCTGGAGGACGACTACTTCGTCGAGAAGAAGCTCTACCCGAACGTCGACTTCTACTCCGGCATCGTCCAGAAGGCGATCGGCATCCCGACCGAGATGTTTACCTGCATCTTCGCGCTGGCGCGCACCGTTGGCTGGATGACACAATGGGAAGAAATGATCACCGATCCCGAATACAAGATCGGTCGCCCGCGCCAACTCTACATCGGCGCCGCCAAGCGCGACGTCGTGCCGCTGGCCCAGCGTGGCTGAATGAATGAGGAAGGGTGGCCATGCGGCTGCCTTTTTTGACAGTTGTACTTTGTGGACAGGCAAGCGGCGCCACAGAGAAATGAAACATCCTTAGGGGAATGGCCTATGACTAAGATGAACCAGCTATTCGACAGCACGATGTTCTTTGGTGGCAACGCGCCTTTTGTCGAGGAGCTTTACGAGAACTATCTCGACGATCCGACCTCCGTTCCGGACGAATGGCGTGACTATTTCGATCGTCTGGTACAGATGCCGGGTCATGTGGCCCGCGACGTCGCGCATGCGCCCGTCATCGCGGCCTTTGCCGAACTGGGCAAGGACGGTGGATTCCGTCCGCTCGCCGTCGCGCCAGCTTCCGACAACAAGAAGCAGTCCGCTGTTGGCAAACTGGTCACGGCATACCGTTCGATGGGCGCACGCTGGGCCGATCTGGACCCGCTGAAGCGCTTGGCGCGACCGAAAATCCTTGAACTGGACCTGTCTTTTTACGGCTTTGCCGATGTCGATCTTAACCAGAGTTTTAACGTCGGTTCGCTGAAGGGACTGCCGGAAACGGCCAAGCTAGGCGACATCGTCGAAACGCTGAAGCAGACCTACTGCGGCACGATCGGTGTCGAGTACATGTATATGTCCGACTACAACGAGAAGGGCTGGTTGCAGGATCGCCTTGAAACCATCCGCTCACGTCCCAGCTACGACGCCGACCAGAAAAAGCGCCTTCTTGAACGGTTGACCGCGGCAGAGACGCTGGAACGCTACCTGCACACCAAGTACGTTGGTCAGAAGCGCTTCTCGCTCGAAGGCGGTGAATCGCTGATCGTTTCCATGGACGAAGCGATTCGTGCCGGCGGCAAGCTGGGCATCGACGAAGTCGTCATCGGCATGGCGCACCGTGGCCGCCTGAACGTTCTGGTCAATACGCTGGGCAAGGCGCCTTCGATGCTGTTCGCTGAGTTCGAAGGCAAGAAGAAGAGCGATCTGTCGGCCGGCGACGTCAAGTACCACATGGGATTTTCGTCCGACGTCTCCACCCCGGGAGGTCCCTGTCACCTGACACTATCGTTCAATCCGTCGCACCTCGAAATCGTCAATCCGGTGGTTGCGGGCTCGGTTTACGCGCGCCAGGTTCGCCGTGGCGAGGAAGGCAAGGCCAAGATCCTTTCGATTCTCGTCCATGGCGATTCGGCGGTGGCGGGGCAGGGCGTCAATCAGGAAATGCTGAATTTTGCGCAGACTCGCGGTTACGGCACGGGCGGCACATTGCACATCGTGGTCAACAACCAGATCGGCTTCACCACCAGTGATCCGCGCGACTACCGTTCCGGTCACTACTGCACAGACATCTTCAAGATGGCCGATGCGCCGATCTTCCACGTCAACGGCGACGACCCGGAGGCGGTCGCGCTGGTCACCCAGTTGGCCATCGAATTCCGGCAGGAGTTCAAGAAGGACGTCGTGATTGACATCGTCTGCTTCCGCAAGCTCGGTCACAACGAGCAGGACGAGCCGATGGTCACTCAGCCGCTCATGTACAAGATCGTCGCCAAGCATCCCGGTACACGCAAGCTCTACGGCGACAAGCTGATCAGCGAGGGTGTATTGCCGGCAGACGGCCCCGACCAGATGATCGCACAATACCGCGAGCACCTGGACAAGGGCGAACTACTCTACAACCCGGTTCTGGCCGGCTACTTGCATCCGAACGTGATCGACTGGACCCCGTTCCTGGTCAAGAACTATGTCGAGAACTGCGATACCAGCGTTCCGGCCAGCGAACTGGCGCGTCTTTCCGAACGCCTGACAACCTTCCCCGAGGGCTTCACGCTGCATTCACGAGTCAAGAAGGTCGTCGAGGACCGCGCGGCGATGGGCGAAGGTAAGTTGCCAGTCGATTGGGGCATGGCCGAGAATCTGGCTTACGCCTCGCTACTGGTTTCAGGGCACGCGGTGCGCATTTCCGGCGAGGACGTCGGTCGCGGAACCTTCTTCCACCGCCACGCCGCATTCCACGATCAGAATCGCGAGAACTGGGCTGATGGAACGTATTTGCCGCTCAAGAACCTGCAGGAAAAGCAGGCGGGCTTTCATTGCTACGACTCGGTTCTGTCCGAAGAAGCCGTGCTCGCCTTCGACTACGGCTATGCCTCGTCAAATCCGTACGGGCTTGTCATCTGGGAGGCTCAGTTCGGCGACTTTGCCAACGGCGCGCAGGTCGTTATCGACCAGTTCATCGCATCCGGTGAAGCCAAGTGGGGCCGCGCCTGCAGTCTGGTCATGCTGCTGCCACACGGTTACGAAGGTCAGGGTCCGGAGCACTCTTCGGCGCGCCTCGAGCGCTACATGCAACTATGCGCCGAAATGAACATGGAAGTATGCGTGCCGACCACGGCGGCGCAGATTTTCCACTTGCTACGTCGGCAGGCGCTGCGCATGCAGCGCAAGCCACTGATCGTCATGTCGCCCAAGTCGCTGCTGCGTCACAAGAATGCGAGTTCGTCACTCGCGGATCTGGCCAATGGCTCGTTCCAGACCGTGATCGGCGAAGTCGACAAGGTCGATGTCAAGAAAGTCAGCCGCGTCATCCTGTGCTCCGGTAAGGTCTATTTCGACCTGCTCGCTGCCCGTCGCGAGAGGAACATCACGAACATAGCCATCGTCCGCGTCGAGCAACTCTATCCCTTCCCGAAGGAACATCTGGAGAAGGAACTGGCCAAGTACCCGAAGGCGACCGAAATCGTCTGGTGCCAGGAAGAGCCGCGCAACCAGGGCGCATGGTACTGGATCGCATCGCGTCACCACCTCGAAACCCAGCTTGGGACCAAGCAGAGGATGCTGCTGGTAGCGCGCCCGGCATCGTCTTCGCCGGCAGTCGGATACCTCGCCAAGCATAACGAACAACAGAAGGCACTGGTCGAATCCGCCCTTGGCGCGATCGAATACTGATAACTACAGCAGAGTGGAGTCATTATGATCATTGAAGTCCAAGTTCCCCAGCTCTCCGAGTCGGTTGCCGATGGCACGCTGGCCTCGTGGAAGAAGAATATCGGCGATTCCGTCGCGCGCGACGAGATCCTGATCGACATCGAAACCGACAAGGTCGTTCTCGAGGTTCCTTCCCCCAATGCCGGTATTCTGGTTGAAATCATCAAGGCCGACGGCGAAACGGTTGTTTCCGGTGAACTGATCGCCCGTATCGACACTGAAGCGAAGGCGGGTGCCGTCGTGCCGGCACCCGAGACGCCGAAGGCCGCCGCTGACGCGCCGACGCCCGCTACGGCTGCGTCCGCGGGTACGGCGAGTCCAGCCGCGCGCAAGATCCTCGACGAAAAGGGAATTGCCACCACCGCAGTCGCCGGTTCGGGTCGTGGCGGGCGGATTACCAAGGAAGATGCAGTGGCTGCCCAGCCCAAGGCCGCCGCGCCGGCGGGTCCAGTCGCCGCACCTGCTGCTGTTGCCGTAGCTCTGCCGTTACCCGCGACCGGTGTTGACATCGGTCCGCGCACCGAACAGCGGGTACCGATGTCGCGCCTGCGAGCCAGGATCGCCGAACGTCTGTTGCAGTCGCAGGCGAGCAACGCAATCCTGACCACGTTCAACGAAGTGAACATGGGACCGATCGTGCTCCTGCGCAAGCAGTACGCCGAGAAGTTCGAGAAGGCGCACGGTGTGCGCCTCGGCTTCATGGGCTTCTTCGTCAAGGCCGTCTGTGCCGCCCTGCAGAAGTTCCCGGCCATCAACGCTTCGGTCGATGGCAATGACATAGTCTACCATGGCTACATCGACATCGGCATTGCCGTCGGCTCGCCACGTGGTCTGGTAGTGCCAATCATTCGCAATGCCGATCAGATGACCATCGCCGAGATCGAGAAGAAGATCGCCGAATTCGGCGCCAAGGCCAAGGATGGCAAGCTGTCCATCGAAGACCTGACCGGTGGCACCTTCTCCATTTCCAACGGTGGCATTTTTGGTTCCATGATGTCGACGCCGATCATCAACCCGCCGCAATCCGCGATCCTCGGCATCCATGCAACCAAGGACCGCGCCATGGTGGAGAACGGCCAGGTGGTCGTGCGTCCGATGAACTATCTCGCCATGTCCTACGACCACCGGATCATCGATGGCCGCGAGGCTGTCCTCGGTCTGGTGAGCATGAAGGAAGCGCTGGAGGATCCGTCCCGCCTGCTGCTCGGCGTTTGAGCGATCGTTTTCGGGGATCCGGGCAAGGGACCGGGCACGACGTTGCCCTCTCCCGCCTCCCGGATCCCTTTTTCATTTATGTCCGGCAAGGCCGGACGGTATCGACTGGATCAAGGAACGAAAACATGTCCAAATCTTTTGACGTTCTCGTCATCGGCGGTGGCCCCGGCGGTTATGTTGCCGCCATTCGTGCCGCCCAGCTCGGCTTCTCGACCGCCTGCTGCGAATCGAATCCCTACGCTGACCCCAAGGGTGAACCGCGTCTCGGCGGCACCTGCCTGAACGTTGGCTGCATTCCGTCGAAGGCACTGCTGCATACCTCGCATCTCTTCGATGAGGCTGGCCACAGTTTCGCCGGGCAGGGCATCAAGGTTGCTCCACCGATTATCGATGTGCCGGTGATGAAAAGCCGCAAGGATGCCGTCGTCAACCAGCTGACCTCGGGCATCAAGGGCCTGTTCCGCAAGAACAAGGTGACCTTCCTGGCCGGTCACGGCTCCTTTGTTGGCAAGGAAGGTGACCTGTGGAAGGTCAAGGTTGGTGCCGACGAAGTGCTCGCCAAACAGGTGATCGTTGCCACCGGTTCCAAGGCTCGGCATCTACCGAACCTGCCAGTCGACAACAAGATCGTCATGGACAACGAAGGTGCCCTCGATCAGGAGTCAGTGCCCAAGAAGCTGGCCATCATCGGCGCCGGGGTCATCGGTCTGGAAATGGGTTCGGTCTGGCGCCGTCTGGGGTCTGAAGTGACTATCCTCGAAGCGATGCCCGACTTTCTCGCCGTGGCTGACCAGGACGTGGCAAAGGAGGCGGCCAAGCTGTTCGCCAAGCAGGGCCTCGGCATCGAGACTGGCATCAAGATTGGCGACGTCCGGGTGACCAAGAAGGGCGTTTCGATCGACTACGACGACAAGGATGGCCAGCCCCGAAAACTCGATGCTGACCGCCTGGTCGTCTCCATCGGCCGTATTCCAAACACCGATGGGCTGAGTGCCGAAGCGGTCGGCCTGCGACTCGACGAGCGCGGCTTTGTTGCGGTCGACTGCCATTGCAAGACGAATTTGCCAGGTGTCTGGGCCATCGGCGACGTCGTTCGCGGGCCGATGCTGGCGCACAAGGCGATGGACGAGGGCGTCATGATCGCCGAGTTGATGGCGGGCCAGGCCGGTCACTGCAACTTCGACACCATTCCCTGGGTCATCTACACCGCCCCGGAGATCGCTTGGGTCGGCAAGAGCGAGCAGCAGCTCAAGGCCGAAGGCATTGCCTACAAGGTCGGCAAGATCCCGTTCCTGGCCAACGGCCGGGCGCTGGGCATGGGCGACCCCTCAGGCTTCGTCAAGATGCTGGCTTGCGCGCGGACCGACCGCATTCTGGGGGTGCACATCATTGGCACCAACGCTTCCGAGCTGATCGCCGAGGCCGTCGTGGCGATGGAATTCGGTGGCGCGTCCGAGGATCTGGCGCGCATCTGCCATGCCCACCCGACGCTGTCGGAAGCAGTGCACGAAGCGGCACTGGCCTGCGACAAGCGGCCTCTGCACTTTTGAAATGCCTAGCCGGCTCTGGTTCCGGCCAAGGTTGCAAACGAGAGCCCTTCGGGGCTCTTTTTTTTTGGTGAACTTGAGGCCATACTTCGTTCTTTATAGTACCGATCGCCAATCAAGATTGCCAAATGCATATCCATGATTCCCTGGCAGTTGTCGACGACCCGCTTGACGCGGGAACAGCGCGCGTCCGGGAAAAATGCTGGACCCTGCTCATCGTCGATGATGATGAAGATGTTCACCACGCGACCGAATTCGCTCTCGGCGATCTTCGGGTTATCGGTCGGCCACTCGAGTTCCTGCATGCGTTCAGCGCCGACGAGGCAATCCGGATCCTCGAGCAGCGCCGCGATGTGGCCGTCGTGCTGCTCGATGTGGTGATGGAGGGCGAGGATGCGGGGCTCAGGGCTGTCGAGCGCATCCGTAACGAACTCTGCCTCAGCGCCCTGCGCATCATACTGCGCACCGGTCAGCCCGGTTATGCGCCGGAACTCGAGGCGATCGCCAATCTCGATATCAACGACTACAAGACCAAGACCGAGCTGACACGCGGCAAGTTGTTCACGACGATCACGGCGGCGATTCGCTCCTTCGAACAGATCCGGCGGCTGGAAGCGAGTCGTCGTGGACTTGAACTCATCATCGTGGGAGCTGGCAGTTTCAATGCCAAACAGGGGCTGTCGGTCTTCGCTTCCGCGGTCATCGCCCAGTTGGCCGCCCTGCTCGGGGTGCCTGCCGACGGCATTTTCTGCCGCCGCTGCGAGAGCGATCCGGTTGGTGCGGGAAACGCGGCGGCGGGGCAGCCCATGATCCTTGCGGCAACCGGGCGTTACCTGCTGACGGCGAACAAGCCGCTCGCCGCGCTGCCTGATCCGCGGGTTGTAGAGGTTGTCGAAAGCTGTCTGCGCGAACGTCGCACTCAGCACAACGGGCATTCGCTGGCGCTGTATTTATCCGGACGACAGGGAGGCGATTTCGTCGTTTATATTGAGTCGACCACAGCACTCCCGGCTATCGAGAGTCATCTACTCGACGTTTTCTGTTCCAATGTTGCGATTTGTAGCGAGAATGTTTGCCTCGTTGAGCGGCTACGCACTACGGCCTACGTCGACGACCTGACCCGGTTGCCGAACCGGGTTGCGCAGATCGAGACAATTGATGGCCTGGGGAGAGTTTCGCAATCGCAGGACCGGGTCCTCGGGCTGATCGATATTGACGAGTTTTCGGAAACCATTGATGCCTTTGGTTACCTCTTCGGCGACCGCCAATTGCAGGCGGTGGCGGCACGGCTGCGTGCCGCGTTACCGGACGAGGTACACCTCGCGCGCGTCGGTGGCGACATATTCGGCGTCTATGGCAGTCGGGACATCGTCAATCCAACCAGCCTGCGCAGCATCCTGTTCGATCCCTTCGAAAATGAAGCGGGGCCGTACACGATCTCTTTCTCGATCGGCTTCGCGAGCGGCGCCGAGGCTGATGACCGTGGTGCCGAGTTGTTGCGCAACGCGGCGATCGCGCTCAAGCGCGCCAAGCTTGCCGGCCCAGGGAACGATGCCTATTACACCGCTGAGGTGGGCATTCTCACCCGGCAGCGGGTGCACCTCCTGCATGACTTGCGTGCCGCGCTCGACAACCACCAGCTTTTTGTCGTCTACCAGCCGCAGTTCGACCTCGCTTCGGACACCATCCGCGGCATCGAAGCGCTGGTCCGCTGGCGCAGCGGGACGGGTGAGGCGGTTCCACTCGACCAGTTCATTCCGGTGGCCGAGCAGTCGGGGCTGATTGTCGACCTCGGCGCCTGGGTGTTGCGCATGGCGCTGGACGCCCAGCGCGAACTAGCCGATCATGGCTATCCCCTGCGCATGGCGGTCAACGTGTCGCCGGTCCAGTTTCGCCACCACACGTTTTTGCGCATGGTCCGCGCGGCCGTTGCGGAAGCGGCGATCGATGCGCGCTTCCTGGAACTCGAACTAACCGAGTCGGTTGCACTGTTCGGCTGGGCTCAGACCGTCGAGCGGATGCGGGCGATCAAGGCGCTCGGGGCGTCGATTGCGATCGATGATTTCGGCACCGGCTTTTCGTCCCTCAGTTATCTTGCGCGGCTGCCGACCGACTGCCTAAAGATCGATCGCAGCTTTGTCGCCGCGCTCGGGAACCGGCACTCCGGTACGCCGATTGCCGAGATGGTGGTTCATCTGGGCAAGCAGTTAGGTATGCGTGTCCTCGCCGAGGGTGTCGAAAATCCGCGCCAGTTGCAGACTCTGCGGAGCCTCGGCTGCCACGAGGGTCAAGGAATGGTATTCGCGCCACCGATGGAGCAGGACGATTTGCTACACTGGCTCAGGGGCCGGGAGCCCTGAGCGCAGATGCTACTACGGACAGCCGCTCTCCTGCTGGTGCTCGGCTTCGTCAGCGGTTGTGGCCCGCGCGAACCGGTGCGTGTCGGTTTTCTTGGCGGGCTCAGCGGCCGCGTTGCCGATCTCGGCGAGGCCGGGCGCAACGGGGCGCAGATTGCGGTCGAGGAGGTCAATCGCGCGGGCGGCATCGACGGCCGCCAGGTCGAGCTGATTGTTCGCGACGATGCCCAGAATCCCGAGAAGGCGGCTTCCGCGGTCAATGAACTGATCGGCGCGCGGGTCGAGGCCATTGTCGGGCCGATGACCAGCGTCGTGGCCGAGGTTGTTCTGCCGATTGCCGAGAAGGCGAATATCGTTCTGGTCAGTCCGACGGTTACCGCGCGCCATTTTTTCGGGCGCGACGACAATCTTTTTCTGATCATGTCGAGTACCAAGGAAGAGGCGGAGTTGAGTGCGGATTATCACTTCGCGAAGAGCGGGGTGCGGCGCGTGGTGGCGATTTATGACACGAAGAACCGCGCTTATACCGAAAGCTGGCTGCGCGATTTCACGGCGGAATTCCAGGGGCGCGGCGGCGAAGTCGTGCCGATCGCGTTCGAGTCGGGTGCCGACGTCGATATCGTGGCCGTCGTCCGCGGTGCGCTTGCCAGGGAGCCCGATGCCATTCTGCTGATCACCGGCGCGCTCGATGCGGCGCGCTTCGCGCAAAGGGTTCGGGAAGTCGACACGCGGATTCTGCTGTTCGCCTCGCAATGGGCGAGCACCGAACGCCTGATCGAGCTTGGTGGCAATGCTGTCGAGGGGATGGTCCTCCACAGCTATTTTGACCCGGACAGCAAGGCGCCCGGATTGCTGCGCTTGCGCCAGGCATACCTTCAGCGCTTCATGCGTGAGCCGGGCTTCGCCGGTGTTGCCGCATACGATGCCATGCATGTCGTACTCGAGGGGCTTGCCCGCCGGCAGGGTAAGCAGTCGCTGCGTGAGGTCTTGCAAACCGGCGGCCCATTCACTGGAGCCGAGGACGACCTGACCTTCGATCGCCACGGGGACAGCCGGCGGGTTCCACGTATTGCGGTTGTGCGTGATGGCCGGTTCGTCACCGTTCGCTGAGGGGCCGCTTTGAGGCGCCCGGGCCAGTCGCCCCCGTCCCCGTCCCGGACACCGCACCCGTCGGGCGCCATGGGCGAATGGCGCCTGCGCAGCTCGCTGATGGCTCTTCTCGTGATCGCCACGGTGGGCACGTTCGGGCTTGTCGGTTTTGGTGTGCTGGCGTATCGCGTCCCCATCATCCTTGAACAGGACCGCCAGCATGTGCGTACCGAGGCGATCGATCTGGCGCACAATTTCGAACAGATGATCGATGCTCTCGAGGGGCGACTTGCCGCCCTTACCGCGCTGAGCCTGGAGATGCCGCCGGCGCAGATTCAACGCTTCCTTGATGCCGCGGTTGCCGAAGGTGGTTTCAAGGCGATCTACCTGGTTGGCGAGAATGGGCGGGTCGCCTATGCTGCAGCGCCGGAAAGCCCGCGGAATAGCCGGCAGAATCTGCTCGGGGCCGATCTTTCGCGCAATCCGCTTTTTTCCTCGGCCCGTGATCTGGGCCGGCGCGTCTGGAGCGACCGTTACCTGTCGCCACTCAATGGTGAAGGCACCGTCGGGTTGGCAATACCCTTTGCCAGCAAGGTACTGCTCGGCGAACTGGCTCCGAATACGGCCCATAATGCCATCCGGAACAATGCGGAACGGCTCGACTATCCGGTTATGGTGGTCGATCGTGCCGGCGAGTACGTCGTGGGAGAGAATGTGGCGGAAGGCGACCGCCTGCGTAACTGGGCCGCCGACCTGCACTTGGCCTCCTTCAAACCGGAAGGTGACATCCGGGAGATGAGTATTTCCGGTGCCCCCTACGAGACGGGGATTGTCCGCTCGAACAAGCTTGAGTGGACCTTTATGGTCGCCAACCCGGCCGGCCACAACAATCCGCGCGTCCGGGTTCTCTTCCTGGTGGTTCTTGTCGGATTTGCGGCATCCCTGTTGCTGTCCATCGGTCTGGCGCCTTTCTGGGCGTCACCGATGACTAAGGCTCTGACCGACCTCATTGCCCAGACCCGCGCGCTGAGCCGCGGCAAGTTCGGACGCCGGGTCACGCGCGGGCCCATCCAGGAATTCAACCAGTTGGCGACCGACATGGAGTCGATGGCTGAGGCAATCCGGCAACGTCAGGCGGAACTGGAACAGAGTGAGGAGCGTCTGGTACAGACGCTGCAGACCTTGCAGAGCCTCAATGTCGAGCTCGAGAGTCGGGTAGAACAACGTACCGCCGATCTGGCACGTGCCAACCGCGAACTGTCGGCAGCTATGGAAACGCTCAAGATGGCCCAGGGCGAACTGGTGCGCAGCGAAAAGCTGGCCGCTCTCGGTAACCTGGTCGGCGGAGTTGCACACGAACTGAATACGCCGATCGGCAACGGCGTGATGGCCGTATCGACAGTCTATGATCACGTCTGCGAGTTTCGTCGACGGATGGAGAGCGGCCTGTGGCGGCCGTCACTGGAGGCGTTTGTCGATCGCGTCGAACGCGGCAGTGAAATTGCGGTGCGCAATCTAGAGCGGGCGAACGAACTGCTCGCCAGTTTCAAGCAGGTGGCGATCGACCAGGCCAGTGCGCAACGCCGCCAGTTCGTGCTTTCCGAAGTAGTTGACGAAATTCTCTTGACCCTGCAACCCACCTTCAAGCGCACATCGTTCAAACTACGCTGCCAGATTCCCGGAGAACTGATGATGGACAGCTATCCTGGACCGCTCGGGCAGGTGCTGACCAACCTGCTGACCAATGCACTGCTCCATGGCTTCGAGGGAAGAACCAGCGGCCAGGTGGACATTACGGCGGAGCGCCAGGGCGATGGGCGAGTGTGCCTTGAAGTGGCCGACGACGGCATGGGTATCGCGCCGGGCATGCTGGGCCGGATCTTCGACCCGTTTGTGACCAGCAAGCTGGGGCGGGGCGGTAACGGTCTGGGCCTGCATATCGTCTGGAACACCGTGACCGGGGTGCTCGGTGGCAGCATCTCGGTCGACAGCAAGCCCGACCGGGGTACGCGTTTCCGTATAATCCTGCCTGTTGTCGCCCCGAGCCAGCGTCCCACCGACTGAAACATCACGCGTCCAATGCCGCACAGAAAACTCAAAGTCTCCGCCCGGGGCATGTTCGATGCCTACGAAGCCCTGCTCAAGACCCGTGGCTACGTTGCCGACGCCGCCCAGATCGCCGCCGCCAGCGCGTTGCAGGCGCTTTATGGAAATCTGCTCGCATTCAAGGTCGACCGTGGCAGCACGTTCAAGCGCCTGCTGACACCGCCGATGCCACCCAAGGGGCTGTATTTCTGGGGTGGCGTCGGGCGTGGCAAGAGCTTCCTGATGGATTGCTTCTATGACGCGGTTCCCTACCGCCGCAAGAAACGCATCCACTTTCACGCCTTCATGCAGCAGATCCACCGCGATCTCGATCGCTACAAGGGTGGACCCGACCCGATGCTCAGGATTGCCGACCAGATCGCCGACGAGCTACGACTGCTGTGCTTCGACGAGTTTCACGTCTCCGACATCGCCGACGCGATGATTCTCGGTCGCCTGCTCGACGGCCTGTTCGCCAAGGGCGTCATCCTGGTCATGACGTCGAACTATCAGCCCGACCGGCTCTACCCGAACGGCCTGCAGCGGGAGAATTTCTTGCCGACCATTGCTCTCCTCAAGCGTCATCTCGATGTGCTGGAGGTCGAGGCCGGAATCGACTACCGCTTGCGGGCACTCGATAATGTCGAGATCTACCATCATCCCGCCGATGCGGCTGCGGAAAGGAAGATGCTCGACTATTTCCGCATGGTTGCCGGCGAGGACGGCAAGAAGGGCGGCAGTATCGAAGTGCTCGGGCGCGACATCGACACGGTTCGCCGCGGGCATGGCGTGATCTGGTTCGAATTCAGGACACTATGCGGAGGGCCGCGCTCGCAGAATGATTATCTGGAGATCGCCCGTGGCTACCATACCGTGTTGCTCTCGCATGTTCCGCAGATGAACCGGCATCAGGCGTCCGAAGCGCGCCGCTTTACCTGGCTGGTCGATGTCTTCTACGATCATAAGGTCAAGCTGATCGCCACGGCCGATTGCGCGGCGGACGCGCTGTACACCGAAGGCACGCAAGCCGGAGAATTTGCCCGCACGGTCAGTCGGCTGACCGAGATGCACTCCCGCGTGTATCTTGCGTTGCCGCACATCGCGAGCTGAGCATCATGAACGCCCCGACCGTCCCGACCGTCCCGCAAGACCTGGCCATCGACCTGCGTCAACTGGTGATGACGATCGCCAATGCCGTCGACCTCGTCGGCGTCGATGACCTGCTGCATGGTCGCCGGGTCGGCATGCTGGCGCGCGAACTGGGGGGCCAACTCGGGCTCGACGAGAAGGCGCAACTGCTGCTCTACGACGCCGGCCTGCTCCATGACTGCGGCGTTTCGTCGACCCGTGTACATCGTTGCCTGGTGGCCGATCTCGAATGGTCGGGGGCCGAGGCGCATTGCATCCGCGGCGCAGATCTGCTGAATGATTTTGCGCCACTGGCGATCCTGGCGCCGATCATCCGCTACCATCATACGCGCTGGGAAACGCTGCAGCGGGAGACTGCGCTGGCACCAGAGACGGCGTTGTTCGCCAACCTGATCTTTCTCGCCGATCGCATCGATGTCCTGGCGGCTCCGTTCCATGCCGATCAGAGCACGCTGTCGCATGTCGCGGAGATCAGGATGCGGTTGGCGGCCGAACGCGGGCGGCTCTTCGCTCCCGAACTCATCGATGCCTTTCTCGCGTTGTCGGAAGGTGAGGCGTTCTGGCTGGCATTGCAGCCCGATTCGGTGCACCAGTACCAGGCGGAAATGGAATCCCATGGTGAGCTGCGCGTCATCGGCTGGGCCGATCTCGAACGCTGTGCCGACATACTTGCACGCATCATCGACGCCAAGTCGCCCTATACCGAGCAGCACTCGCGCGGCGTTTCGCAACTTTCGCGGCATCTTGCCGAAAAGATGGGTTTCGACGCGATCACCTGCGCAAAGATCGGGGTCGCCGGCCTCTTGCACGACATCGGCAAGCTGCAGATCCCCGACGAGATCATCGAGGGCCGGAGCACCCTCACGGCGCACGAGTTCGACATCATGAAGAGCCACAGCTACGCTACGCGGCAGGTGCTGAAGCGCCTCCATGCCATCGAGGAAATTTCGCGCTGGGCTTCCTGGCATCATGAAACCCCGGATGGTCATGGCTACCCCTTCCATATCGGCGGTGACGCGTTGCCGCTTGAGGCACGCATCATCAATGTCGCCGACGTCTTTCAGGCACTGGCCCAGGATCGTCCCTATCGGCGTCCGCTGGCGCCCGCGGAAATCCTGGCGGTCCTCAAGAAGCGCGCCGCTCAGGGCCAGGCCGATGCGGCCGTGGTCGCAGTAATCGAAGCCGATCTGGACAATTGCCACCGGATCGCCCTGTGTCGCCAGCGTTGCTGACTGGCGACGACGGCGGGAGCAAGCGGCCGCTTCCAGAGCGCTCACTCTCGTGCGTCGCGTCATCGCTTGTCGGGAATTACGGATGCCGGGCCATGCTGTCGCGGTCGACCGCCAAATATCGGCAAATCCTGAAGTTGGTACGAACGCTGCATCGGTGATGTGGCAAGGATCCGGCGATGTCGCCGACCGTCCTACCAGGTCAACGCTGGTTCTGCTCGCCAGCCTCTATTGCGCGCAGGGACTGCCATCGGGTCTGATCGCCCATTCGCTACCGGTGCTGCTGCGTCAGCACGGCGTCGACCTCGCGGTGATCGGCGTCCTCAAGCTGCTTGCGCTGCCGTGGATGCTCAAGGTGCTGTGGGCGCCCTGGGTGGACCGTATCGCCTCGGAACGCCTCGGCCATCATCGCGGCTGGATACTGCCGCTGCAGACAATCGTCATCCTCTGTGTCGCCAGCCTCGCCCTGATCAATCCGACGACCTTGTTCACGGTTCACTTGCCGTTGCTGCTCTTCGTGATCCTGGTCATCAACATGGCTGCCTCGACCCAGGACATCGCCACCGACGGCCTCACCGTGCGCCTGTTGTCCGAGCGCGGGCGCGGTCTCGGCAACAGCCTGCAGGTCGGCGGCTACAAGGTCGGCATGATCATCAGCGGCAGCGGCCTGCTGATCGTCATTGACCAGCTTGGCTGGAATCTTGGTCTCGCCTTGATCACGCTGTTGCTGCTGTGGTGTACCGTTCCAATCTGGCGTTTCGCCGAACTGCAGTGGATTCCGCATCGGGCAATTGCAGCCGAGAGCGTCCGCGGACCACGCCTGCTGCTGACCCATTACCATGGCCTGCTGGCGCAGCCGGGCATGCTCACCTGGCTGGCGGTGGTCCTGACTTTCAAGCTTGGTGATGCCCTGGGCTCGCCGATGATCAAGCCGATGCTCGTGGATCAGGGCTGGACCAACACCGCTCTTGGCGAGTTGACCCTGATCAGCAGCATTGCCGGCATCGGCGGTGCCGCCCTCGGCGGCTTGCTCTACGCTCGGCTGGGCGCCCGGCGCTCGTTGCTGCTCTTCGGCAGCCTGCAGGCCGCGGGCATCGCGTCGATGGCCTCGCTCGTAAATGGCGGAGGCGACACTGGCTTGGTCTATGTGGTCGCCGTCGGCGAGCAAATCGCCGACGGCATGTCCACCGTTGCCCTGTTCGCGGTCATGATGCAGAAATGCCGCTCCGAGCACGAAGGTGGCGACTTCACTCTGCAAGCCAGCGCCCAGGTCCTGCTCGCCGGCATGGTCGGGGCGGCGAGCGGGGTATTGGCCATGGCGGTCGGCTACGTGACGCTGTTCGTCGTGGCTGGGGCGCTCGGACTGACTGCGCTGACGCCGCTTCTGTGCGGTCTGGTAGAGCTGGAAAGCGCGGATGCCAGGATCTGATTGCGCGATCGGGTATGGAGAGGCGAGGATGTTGCTTCAACCGAATGTACCCGCGTTCGCGCTCCCGGCCGGCAGCTTTCAGCCTCTATCAGGGCCACGGCGTAGCGCTTGGCTGGCTGCCATTGATTCATAGTTTTCCCTTTAAAAACAGTATGAATACGCGATGATCACCAGATTTGTTCTGCGCGGCCACGGGGTTGCATTGATTTTTTTCTTGCCCTTCCTCGCCGCGGCCGCCGAGCCGCTGATTTTCGACAACTGCCTCGATGCCCAGGGCAGGACGGTAGCTGCCGCTGTCGACCGCGAGCAGACCATGCTGGTGCGTAACGAAAGCCAGCAGGGCCAGCCTTTCATCCGCTACAACCCGGACGTGCTGCCGTGGCTCGGTTCGGCCAGTCGGCTGTTCTTCTATGCGCACCAATGTGCCCGCCTTGGACTCCCGGCTGCCGGCCCGGAAAGCGCTCCCGACATCGCCCGCGAGGCGGATTGCCTTGGTCTCGGCGCGCTGCTCGGCAGCAAGTTGCCGCGGAGCGAGGATGTGCCGGCCCTGCAGGCCGCACTCACGTTCAGCGACGCCGAATGGGCCTTCCTGCCCGGACCTCCGCGCGGCTTTGACCTGTCCAGTTGCCGGGTGACCAGTGACGGCGTGCTGCAACTGCCGCTCGCCAGGCAGCCGTCAGTGCGGCAGACGGCCTGGAACAACTGTACCCGTGCCTGTGGTGACAAGCTCTGGGCTTGCCAGAAACGTTGCCGCCACAGCGACTGTGAGCACTGCCTGAGTACCTGCAGCCTCTGCCGGAGCGGTTGCGGCGCTGCTCCGCGGCGCTAGCGTCGGGGGTTGATGATTCCGTGAACGATCATTTCTGCCATGGGTCGACGGGATTGCACGATCGATTTTTAGAGGATGGAATAAACGGCAGACCGGCAGCGCAGATGATGCTGAACGCGATGGAACGTGGGCAACTGGAATCGAGGCGCGTCGGCGCAGGACGGCGCCAGCCTTGGCCATGCGTTCGCAAGTGGTGCCCAATTGTGCTTGCGGGAGCGACAACAAGAGTGTCGCGGCGGTCCGCGCATGGAACGCTCAATTCTGCGCTTTCCGCCAGCCCTTTGCCTCCATGCAGCCGTGCATCCGCCGCACGCTCTCGTTGGTGACCATGCCGTCAACTCCGGGGTAGGTCCGCTGCTTGCAGAACGTCACGTCCTGGTCGTATTCACCGGGCGCGGCGCCGGGCTTCTCCCAGTGCCAGCCCGGGAAGAGCGCGCAACCGGCCAGGCTGGCCAGCAGAATGATGATTGGCGTTGCTGATCTCATGGCCAGGATTCTACCCCGAGCGGCGCCTTGCACGCCTTACATCAGGATCGCGAACAGGCTGCTGTAGTCATCCTGCCACGGCCGGAAACCCGGCTTGTCGGCCAGCAGTTTGGCATCTTCGAATCCTTGGTGGCAGAAGAAGGTGTCATCCTGGGCGATCAGTGCCCAACGGGAGCGGAAGATGCCGTTCTCGCGGTCGTCGTCGTGATCGACGATGCGCGCGGGCCGGCCCAGGTGGTCGGCGGCAGCCTTGATCACGGGGCGAAGGTCGAGGAAGCGGTTGGTGATGTGCACCGCGAGGACGCCGTCGGGCTTCAGGTGGCGGAAATAGAGTTCGAAGGCCTGGCGGGTCAATAGATGAACGGGCACCGAATCGCCCGAGAAGGCATCGACGATCAGCACGTCGAACTGCTGCGGCGGCTCGGCTTCCAGTTGCAGGCGGGCATCGCCGAGGATGATGTCGGTCTGTGCCCGGGTTTGCGCGAGGAAGCTGAAGTGGCTGCGGGCCACGTCGATGACCAGCGGATCGATGTCGTAGAGGCGGTAGTAGTCACCGGCGCGGCCGTAGGCGACGAGCGTGCCGATGCCGATGCCAACGACGCCGACGCGCAACGGGCCGCTGCCAGCCTTGGCGAGCAGCGCCTTGCCGGCGCCGCCTTCACTGCTGTAATAGGTGGTCGGCGACAGCGCCTTGTCGGCCGCGATGAACTGCCGACCATGGATGATCTGGCCGTGCAGCATGGTGCGGAAGCCGGTTTCCGGGTTGCTATGGACGGTCAGGGTGCCGTAGAAGTTGCGCAGCAGGGCGTCGGCGCCGCTGTTTTCCGCGACGTGGTCGGCCACGCGCACGCCAGTCAGCGCGATGAGGATGAGCGCACTGCCGGCGCCGGCAGCCAGTCGCCAGCGCCGCTCCCCGACGGGCAGCGTCGCGATGACGGCGATGGCAACAACCAGTCCGGTGAGCACGATGGCGATCGAGAGTTCATAGTGGCTGTTGAAGAAATACGGAGCGACGACGCCGACAAAAAAGCCACCGAGGGCGCCGCCGGCGGCGAGCATCAGGAAATAGGTGGTCAGTTGCGCGGGATGCGGCTGAAGCCTGGCGAGTTCGCCGTGGCATGCCATGCAGGCGACGAAGAAGGCGACGAGGTTGATCCCCATCGACAACTGAATCGGCAGCGCGCTCAAGCCCAGGGTCGGCAGCCAGGCCAGGGCGGCCAGGCTGACGACGAGCAGCGGCAGGTACACAGCGCGCCGGTACCAGCAGCGGCTCCCGAAGGCGAGAATGAAGGAAAGCAGGTAGAGGCTGAGCGGGGCTACCCAGAGCAACGGGATGGGGGCGATGTTCTCGGTCAGGAAGCTGGTGTTGGCGACCATCAGTATCGATGGGCAGGCAGCCAGCGCCGCCCACAGCATTAGCTGGCGGCCGGTGATCGGCTGAATGTCATCGTGGTGCTTGAGCGCCAGGGGCTGGCTGTTGCGTCCGCGCCAGGCGAGCAGGCCGCAGGAGACGACGAAGGTGGCGAAAAGCCCCGACCATGCCCATGACTGCAGGCGCGTCGGTAGTACCGGTTCGATGGCGAGGGGATAGGCGATCAGCGCCAGCATCGAGCCGAAGTTGGAGAGTGCGAACAACCGGTAGGGAACCTGGCCGGAACGCTCGCGGGCGAACCACGCCTGGACCAACGGGCCGGTGGTCGATAGCACGAAGTAAGGGAGGCCGATCGAGGCGAGAAGCAGTCCAAGGATGCGCAGTGTCGGGTTTTCGGCGCCAGTCGGTTTCCAGGCGTCACTCGGGGAGATCGGCATGACCAGCAGACTGGCGAGCAGCAGGACAATGTGCAACTGACTCTGGCGGCGCGGCGAAAGGCGGGCGACGATCCAGTGGGAATAAAGGTAGCCGAGCAGCAGGATCATCTGGAAGAAGAGCATGCACGTCGTCCACACCGACGCCGATCCGCCGAACCACGGCAGGATCATCTTGCCGATCATCGGCTGTACCTGAAAGAGCAGGAAGGCGCTGAGAAATATTGTCAGCCCGTAGTGGAAGGTCAAACGCAGGTCGATTTTCATCGGAGTTGTCGCTGGTGGCGCAAGCACGCCCTGTTAAGAGAAGACCGCCTCGCGCACTGTCGAGACCCAGGCATTGCGACTGACTGGCAAGCCGCACGGCTCCGCGATGGCATTGATGGCACCAATGCCGGAATCGCAAAGTGTGCGGGGAAGGCTACGACTTCCTGTCGGCAATGTCGACATAGAATGCCTGAATCCGGGACATGTCGGCATCGATGTCGCCCATTGTCGCGAACAGGGGGCCGATGCCGGCCAATTTTTGCCGGAAGTCCAGATAACCCAGGGCGATCGGCACGCCAGCGCCGTGGGCGATGAAGTAGAAGCCGGTTTTCCAGTGCCTGACCTTGCCGCGCGTGCCCTCGGGGGAAATAATCACGGTCAGGCGTTGGCTGCGCTGAAATGCCTCGATTGTGCCTTGCACCAGATTACCGCAGCGTTCCCGGTTCACCGGAATGCCTCCCAACCAACGCATCAAGCCGGCGCCAATCGGCGGGAAGAGGCTGGATTTTCCCATCCAGTAGACCCTCAGACGCAACGCAAAACAGACCATCAGGGTCACGGGAAAATCCCAGTTGCTGGTATGCGGGGCGGCAATCAGCACGTACTTGGGGACGTCAGGCGCGCGGCCTTCGATGCGCCATCCCGACAGCCACAATATAAGCCGCGACAGCCAGTGCATCAGAGTGTTGATGATGGGAGTGTCGAAGATTGTCGAATGCATCGGCTGGTCGTTCCGGAAGTGGCAGGCGAGGGCACGTGGCTCGCGTAGCCATCCGGTCAATGGTTGAGACTCGGGGGCAGTGGAAGATACCCCAGATTCGGCTTGGGTGGGGATTGGCCTCATCCAGCGGGATGAAATTCCTGCTTCCGCGAACTCTGGAATCCGCGAGTATCGGTACACCAGGGTTCGGCATGCACAATACGGACCGATGCCACGGGCCAGCCGTCCGCGGTCAACCACGAAATCTGTTCATTTTTCATCGTCGACCGTGATAGTCGCCGGGTGGCCCGGGTCCGCGACCGCAACTGGGCGGCGCGCAAGTCGACTCCCACCCTGGATCATTTCGCTTTTGACTCCGCCTGGCGGATCGAGGCGGAATGGCAGTTGCTGTCACTGCCGTGCAAGATGGAGGTAGTCGATGTCGGTCAGCGACAAGGAGGTTTTCTTCGCCTTCCGTGATGCGAGCCGCGGCAGGGAGACCTACGGCGCCGGGTGCTTCCTGAAGGCACCTGCCGCGGTCGACGGCAAAATTGCCCTCGAATTCAACTTCATCTGCAAACCGCCCTGCGCTATCACGCCTTTTGCCACGTGCCCGTTGTCGCCCCGGAGAACTGGCTGCCGTTCGCCGTGCCGGTGGGCGAGAAGAAATGGGCCGTGGGTATTTAGACGCGGGGTTCGTTATGGCTTGCCAGCGCCTGGCTCTGCGTCTTGATCAGATGTTGCAGGATCGCCATCAGCGCGGCGGCGGTCATACCCAGCATGAGCACGCCGTTCAGCGCCTCGAGGGGGCCAAGCAGTTTGTGTTCCTTGCTCATGACGATGTCGCCGTAACCGAGCGAGGTAAAATTGACGGCCGAGTGGTAGATCGCCTCGTAGAGTTCCCCGAACTCGCCGAGCCACAGGAAGAGCGCACCCCAGAGGGCGATCTGCAGGAAATTGCCGACCATCATCACCAGCATGGCGACCAGCAGCGGACGGATGCCAGCGAGAAAGCCGGGCTGTGCCGGCCCGTCAGCCGCCTGCCGAATGTAGTAGCGGACGCACCAGAAGGCGACCGCCACCTGCAGGATCAGGCAGAGCAGCATGGCCGGCAGGCCGATCAGATAGTTACTCAGTGTCATGCGCTTTCCTCCATGGTGTTGCAGGGTGGTTTGGCGGCCGGCGCCCGCGCGGCGCGCCAGCGCTCGAGCAGCCACACGGTACCCCAGGCGTAGAGCGCGACGGCGACGAAGAGGCCGGTGCGGACGGTTGATGCCTGGAGCACGCTCTTGCCGCTGGCGCTGTCCTCGATCGCCGGGCCGAGCAGGATCAGCGCCGTGATCAGCGCGTTGCTCCAGAACGAGGGGCGGAATGCCGTGCGCCGCGTGCCGAAGATGCCCGATCCTACCCACAGCGCGGCCGCCGTCAGCCACAGCATGAGCATCCACAGGTTGGGCAGCAAAGAAAGGCCGAGCCAGACCAGCGCGGCGATCAGCGCGCCCATCAGGGTCGAGCCGACCAGTTCGCGGCCGGCGTGGCGGGCGTCGGTTTCCCCGGCCTGCTGGCCGAGGGCGACCGTCTTCAGAATTGCCGCCAGGTAGAGCGAAGGATTGGTCAGGGCGAGGATGAAGACCGGCATGACGATCAGCACCGCGCGCAGGGCGATCCAGCGTGCCGCCTCGGTGGTCATGGTCGGCGCCCCGGCGGCGCTGCCGGCGGGACCGGGTGCATCGGGAAACAGGGCGTTGGAGAGACTGCTGACCAGCGTTCCGGTGCCGATCCCGATGGCCAGTGTCAGACTCAACATGCCGATCAGCGCCTGGTCGGCGACACCGACGACCGGGATCAGGGCGAAGGCGATGACGAGGATCATGGTGAGCGGGCTGCCGCTGCGCAGCCCCATGAGAAAGATGCCATACAGCACCCCGGCCGTCAGCAGGATACCGGCGACCGCGTAGTGCTCAAGCAGCGGGACCATGACCACGCCGGCGGCCACCAGCGCGGCGAAGGCCAGCGCCGCGACGGCGCCCTTGAGCAGCGGCAGCGGCGGGCCCGGCTTGCACAGTACAAGCACGGCCATCACGCAGACGACGAAGGGCATTGGCAGCGCGAACCCGTAGGCGATCAGGACGGCGAGGCCGAGTCCGCTCGCCAGGCGCAGGGTGGCCTTGTCAGCGCGCTGCATGGCCGGCGCTCAGTAGAGGTAGGAGAGCCAGCTCATGACTCGAATGTAGGCGGCGGCGAGCAGGTTCATCACCGGGTTGTCTCCGGTGTAGACCAGCACGTCGGCCTGCCCACCGATGCGCGCGCCGTGCAGGCGGTCGCGTTCGGCGGGGTCGAACTCGATCGCCACCGGGAAGCGTTGCGCCTGACGCAGCCAGTCGCGGCTGTTCTGCACCGTCGGCAGGGCGCCCGGGGAGCCGGCCTGGCCGCTCTCGACGCCGCCGCCGATGCTGCGGACGCGGCCCTTGAACACCTCGCCCGGCATGACGTCGAGGACGATGGCGACCTCGTCGCCGGGATCGATGTTGCCGAGGTTGTTCTCGGTCATGTCGGCGCTGATCCACAGGTCGTGCAGCGCGATCAGCGTCATCAGCGGCGTTCCGGCGGCCGCGAAATAACCCACGTCGAGCTGGAGGTCGGTGACGGTGCCGCGCGCCGGGGCGACGATGCGAGTTCGCGCCAAGTCGAGCTCGGCTTTTTCCACGGCCTTGCGGGCGCTCTGCAACTGGGCATTGGCATCGCCGCTGTCGCCAGCGGATTCCTGCGCCTTGCGCAGGTCGGCCTCGGCCCGCTTGGCCTTGGCCCGCGATTCCTCGCGGGTCGACTGGGCAATTTCCAGGCGGCGCACCGAGATGGCGCCAGGGTCTTCGGCATACAGCCGCTCCTGACGGCTGGCATCCTTTTCCGCCATGTCGCGGTTGGCCTCGGCTGCCTGCAGCGAAGCACGGGCGGCGTCGACGGCGGCCGCCGAGGCGTTGACCGAGCGCCGCACCGACTCGTGATCGGCGCGAGCGCGCTGCAGGGCGATTTCGTACTGGCCGGGGTCGATGTCGAACAGCGGCTGGCCCGGCTCGACCTCGTCGTTGTTGCGGACGTGGACCTTGAGCACCTTGCCGGGAACTTCGGCGGCGACCGGCACGACGAAGGCCTGGAAGCGCGCCTGCGAGGTGTGCGGGGTCAGGCGATCGCCGATAAAGTAAAGAAGGAGGCTGACGACGATCAGGACGGCGACGGCGAGGGCGCCGATGCGCGTACCGCGCCCGGTGTCCGGCGCGGGCTGGGGAACAGGGGAATCCGGGGTCATGGGGTGTCCTTCGGCGATGGCGAGTCGGCCGCCGCGGGTGGGAGGGGGGCATTCAGCAGATCCTTCCAGGCGCTGCGCTCGCCCATCGTTTCACGCGTCGCCGTGTCGACCACGGGGCGTTCCCGGGCGGGCTGCCAGCCGCCGCCCATCGCCTTGTAGAGCGCGATCAGGCTCTGCGTGACGGCGCCGCGGGTGCTGACCAACCGTTCCTGCTGGCTGAACAGGGCGCGCTGCGAATCGAGCACGCGCTGGAAGTCGACCAGTCCCTCGCGGTACTGAATGGTGGCGATTTCGAGCGAGCGGGCGGCAGCCTGCACGGCCGACTGCAGGATATCCACCTGGACGCGGCTCTTGGCGAAGCCGACGGCGGCGTCGTCCATCTCGCGCGCGGCGCGCAGGACGACGTCCTGGTACTGCTCGTAGATCTGCTGGAAGCGGGCGTCCTGGACGAGAACCTGGTTCTTCAGTCGCCCCCAGTCGAAGATGTTCCAGACGAAACCGGGGCCGACCGCCCAGTCCAGGGTACGCGAGCCCCAAGCCAGCGAGGTGGCGGACAGGCCAACCGTGCCGGCGAGGGCGATCGACGGGTAGAGTTGCGCCTCGCTGACGCCGATCAATGCTGATTGCGCGGCAAGCTGCATTTCGGCGGTGCGCACGTCGGGACGGCGACGCAGCAGGTCGGCCGGCATGTCGACGATGACGTCGATCGTCGCCTCGGGGATTTTCTCGCGGCCGGCCGCCATTTCCGGCAGCGGTCCGGGTGGCCGGGCGAGCAGCACGCACAGCCCGTTCTGCGTCTGGCGGAGGCTGCCCTCAAGTTCAGGGATGGTGGCGAGCGTGCCGAGATACTGGCTGCGCGCCTGCTGCACGTCGAGTTCGGCTTCATTGCCGCTCTTGAACAGGTGTTCGGTGATTTCCAGGCTGCGCTTCTGGATAGCGGCGTTCTCGTGGGCGATGCGCAGACGCAGCTCGATGGTGCGAATCGCGCTGTAGAGGCTGGCCGCCTGTGCCGCGACCAGGACCTGGACGTCGTCGTACTGGGCGATACTCGCCAGGTAGGAGGCGTCGGCCGCCTCGACGCCACGGCGAAACTTGCCCCAGAAATCGAGCTCCCAGCCGATCGATAAACCCGTGCTGTAGGCGGTGAAGGTGGTATCCGGCCCGCCCGACTGCTGCTGGCCGACGCGCAGCACCTCGCCGCTCAACTGCTGCAACTGCGGGTAGAGGGCGCTGCCGGCGATGCCCAGCTGGGCGCGCGCCTCCATGATGCGCATGCCGGCGGTGCGCACGCCAGGGTTCAGGCGCTGCGCCTCGACCACGAGTTGGTCGAGCGCCGGGTCGTTGAAGTGGCGCCACCATTCGTCGTCCGGTGCCGGCCGGCCGGGTGCCGGCACGGTTACCGGCGCCGCCTTGGAAGGGGGCTGCCAGTCGGCCAGCCAAGGTACGTCCGGGCGCTTGAAATCCGGGCCGACCGCCGTGCAGGCGCACAACAACATGCTGGCGGCAACGCCCGTCAGGCTGGCTGGCGGACGGAAACGTCGTCGCTGCGGCATCGCTCAGTTGGCGGGCGGGGTTGAGCTTTCCGCGTGTTTCGCGGCGACGGCCGGGTTGGCGTCCACCCAGCCCATGAAGATCTGGTAGCCGAGTGCCAGCAGGGTGGCGCCGACGAACATCCCGAGGATGCCGGCGGTGGCCATGCCGCCGAGAGCGCCGATCAGGATGACCGGCATCGGCGCATCGACGCCGCGGCCGAGCATCAGCGGCTTGAGGACATTGTCCGCCATGCCGGCGACGAGGAGCAGCACGGTGTAGGCGATCGCCTCGACGTTGCCGTAGCCGTTGCTGGTCCAGATGTAGCCGATGGCCGGCAGGGTGACGATCAGCGCCGGCACCTGGGCGATGCCAAGGACGAGGACGATCGCCGCCAGCACGCCGGCCCACGGCACGCCGGCGATCAGCAGGCAGAGGCCGACGACGATCGCCTGGATGAAGGCGACCCCGATTACGCCCTGGGCGACGGCACG
The DNA here is from genome assembly GCA_016722705.1 of Candidatus Dechloromonas phosphoritropha. Lineage (NCBI taxonomy): Bacteria > Pseudomonadati > Pseudomonadota > Betaproteobacteria > Rhodocyclales > Azonexaceae > Dechloromonas > Candidatus Dechloromonas phosphoritropha. The sequence continues at coordinate 287,186 of JADKGN010000001.1, forward strand.
GATGGTGGCGACGGACAGGCGGGCGAATTCGCCGCCGCGCGCGGGGCCGACGATGCGTTCGAAGATCGAGTGGCTGCCGCGGTGGCCGGCTTCCCCGAAGGCCATGACGATGCCGGCGATGATGAAGGAGCCGAGGAATTGCAGGAGCCCGACACCGATGCTGGCGACGAAGCCGAGCGCCGACTTCGCCAGGTCGCCGATCTTCGGTTGCATGCTCTGGATCAGTGCCGGCAGGTCGCTGTAGGCCTGTGACCAGGCGGCGTGGACCTTCTTCCCGACCAGCGGCCATTCCGCCACGCCGGGGCGCGGTGCGGGAAGTGCGAGCGTGTTGGTTTGCACCTTCTCGATCAGTTGGTGTACCGAATCGCCCAGCGAGCTCATCAGAACGGCAGTCGGCGCGAGGATGACGACGGAAGCGATGAGCACCAGCAGCGTGGCGGCCAGCCCCTGGCGGCCGCCGATGCGCCGGGCGAGCGACTGGTGCAGCGGATACATCGTCACCGCCAGGATCAACGCCCACACCATCAGGGTCAGAAAGGGCGAGAAGACGCGGTAGCAGAGCAGGACCATCGCCAGGATCAGGCCGGCGCGGATCAGGACGTCGAGCAACCGGGCGGCGATCCGTTCTTCCATTTCATTATCGGGTTTGCAAGGCAGGTTCATGATGTGCGCTCAGGTGATGGATGGAGATGCGGCGGAAAGGGCGCGGGTGGGTCAGCGACCCATGCGGCGATTGTAGGTCTGGGTGAAGCGTTGGTCTAGGTTCTGGTCCTGCGGGCCGAGATTTTTGGCGTCGAACTGGACGCGCAGGCTGCCGTCCGGCTGTGGCAGCACGGCGATGAAGACATCGGCACCGGCGTGCCGGCCGTAGATGCGGCCGCTGGCACGGTCGGCCGAGGCGACGGCGATGCCGATATCCTGTGCCGCGTCGAGCGCGGCGTTCCACGAACGGTCGAAACTGGCCGGCTGGGTTGTCGTGTAGCCGACCGGTTCGTAGACAACGCACCCGGCCAGCGGCAGAGTCGCCAGAAGACAGGCCAGAACGCAAGGTACGGCTTTGGACATGGCGGTTACCTCATTGTTTGACAGTGGTTTGGGACGGTTTGTCGTTGCGCAGCGCGTTGAGGATCTTCTGGCCGCCGCGCCCGTTCACTGGTTGGCCGAGTCGGGTCTGTTCCTGCCGGATGGCGGTGCGGCTCTTGTCGCCGAGCATGCCGTCAATCTCGCCGATGTCGTAGCCGCGCGCCACGAGGAGAGCCTGCAGTTCGCGGCGCTCGGCGCGCGACAGGCCGGGGTCGTCAGTGGGCCATGGCGTGGCGAATGGCGAGCCGCCGCGCAGACGATCCGAGAGATGGGCAATCGCCAACCCGTAGCTCTCGGCTGCGTTGTAGCCATAGATTACGTCGAAATTGCGCGTCGTCAGAAATGTCGGGCCGCGCGGGCCGGCCAGCATCAGCAGTCCGACACGTTCATTCGTGGCGAGGCCGCTGGCGGAGAGCGGGCGGCCATCGGCCAGGGTCAGGCCGGAGGCCGCCCAGTCGCCAAGCGTGCGCTTGCGGGTACGGCCAGCGAGGCCGGTGTCGAAGCCGTCCGGCAGCCTGACCTCGACGCCCCACGGCAGGCCGCTCTGCCAGCCGCCCTTGCGCAGGAAATTGGCGGTCGACGCCAGTGCATCGTCAGTATTGTCGACCAGGTCGCGGCGTCCGTCGCCGTCGAAATCGACGGCCAGGCGCTCGTAGGTGGCGGGCATGAACTGGGTGTGGCCGAAGGCGCCGGCCCACGATCCGTTGAGGCGGTCAGGGGAGATGTCGCCGCGTTGCAGAATGCGCAGGGCGGCATAGAACTCGCCCTGGAAATAGCCCTGGCGCCGGCCGAAGCAGGAAAGCGTGCCCAGTGCCTGGACCAGCGGGTATTTGCCGGTGATCCGGCCGTAGTTACTCTCGACGCCCCAGACCGCCACCACGGTGGCCGGATCGACGCCGTAGGTCGCCTGAATACGTTGCAGCACGTCGGCGTGGCGTGAAAGAGCGGCTCTGCCGTCGGCGATCCGTTCGTCATCCACCAGTCCGGAGAGGTAGTCCCAGATTGGCAGCTTGAATTCAGGCTGGTAGTTCAGCTTGTCGAGAATGGCGAAGTCGGCCTGCACGCCTTGGGTAAAGCGGCTGTAACTGTCTGGGCGGACGCCGCTGCGCTGCGCCACCGGTTGCAGCCGGGCGAGGCAGCTCGCGAATTCGGATTGCGATTGGGCTTGCGCAAGACTGGAGCCGCCGGCGAGAGCCAGCAGCGCGGCAGCGGCGGCGCAGCGTGTTGCGCGCGACAGGGCGTTCTTTGGTAGCGGTGGGATATGCCGGTCAGGTGATGGCATCGAGCGCCCTGGCCAGGTTATCGACGGTGCGTTCCGGGTTGTGCAGCTTCTCCAGCCCGAAGAGGCCGATGCGGAAGGTCCGGAACTCGGGTGGTTCGTCACATTGCAGCGCGACGCCGGCCGCGGTCTGCAGGCCGACAGCGAGAAATTTCCGGCCGTTCTGGATGTCCGGATCGGAGGTGTAGCTGACAACGACACCGGGCGCCTTGAAGCCTTCGGCAGCTACGCTCGGGTAGCCCCGGCTTTCAAGCAGTTCGCGCACGCGGCGGCCGAGTTCCTGCTGCTCGCGGCAGACTCGCGCGAAACCGTAGGCTTCGGTTTCCAGCATGACGTCGCGCATTGCCGCCAGCGCATCGGTTGGCATCGTCGCGTGGTAGGCGTGGCCGCCGTTCTCGAAAGCCTCCATGATCTGCAGCCATTTCTTCAGGTCGCAGGCGAAGCTGCTGCTGGTCGTCACGTCGACCCGGGCGCGGGCGCGCTCGCCGAGAGCAATCAGGGCGCAGCACGGCGAAGCGCTCCAACCCTTCTGCGGGGCGCTGATCAGGACATCGACGTTGCTCGCGACCATGTCGACCCAGACCGTGCCGGAGGCGACGCAATCGAGCACGAATAGGCCGTCGACCGCGCGCACCGCGTCACCGACGGCTTTCAGATAATCATCGGGCAGGATCATCCCCGATGCGGTCTCGACATGCGGCGCGAAGACGACCTCGGGCCGCTGTTCGCGGATCGCGGCGACGACTTCGGCGATCGGCGGCGGCGCGAAAGGTGCCTGCGGGCCACTGCCCGCCTGGCGCGCCTTGAGCACAATTGTCTCGGAGGGAATCTTTCCCATGTCAAAAATCTGTGTCCAGCGGAAGCTGAACCAGCCGTTGCGGATGACCAATACTTTCCTGTCGCTGGCGAACTGGCGCGCCACCGCCTCCATGCCGAAGGTACCGTTGCCGGGGACGACGACGGCGGCCTGGGCGTTGTAGACGTCCTTCAGGATGCGCGAGATGTCCTTCATGACCCCCTGGAAGCGCTGCGACATATGGTTCAGCGCACGGTCGGTATAGACCACCGAATATTCGAGCAGGCCTTGGGGGTCAACGTTGGGTAGTAGTGCGGACACGGTTCTCTCCGGATTTGTTTGTGATTGCGGGAATGCCGGGCATTCTCGCAGGATGTCTATCAGCCGCACATTCTATAGCGACGCGGTCAATTTGCGGGGTTCTGCGGGGTGCCCCAAGGCAATCGCCCGAATGCCAACGTTGTGAACCCTTAAAAATAATCGTTCACCCTCAAGGAGTCACGCGGAGGGCTAATGGGATGGTCGTCCCTCCCCGAATCGGCATCAAAGTGCCAAAGGGTAACGATAGCAATATCCGATTGAACGAGAGGGGCGACCGAGATGAAGATTGCGCCAGTTGGCCTTGGTCTGGCCAGAAACGTGTTTCAAATCCATGGCATGGATGAGCGTGGAAAGCTGGTTTTGAGGAAGCAGTTGAAACGAGAGCGGGTTGCCTGCACTCTGCGAGACGGCGAGCAGTTCCCTTTTTGATACTCGTGTGAGCATGATTCTCTGCTTGCAAAAAATGATTTACTGTATAAAAATACAGCCATTAGTTTTTAGCGGAGCAGGCCATGAAACTCACCCCGCGGCAGCAGGAAATTCTTGATTTCATCCGCAACACGCTCGAAGTGCTGGGCGCGCCGCCAACGCGCATGGAGATTTCCAGCGCCTTCGGTTTCGCGTCGCCCAATGCGGCAGAAGACCACCTGAAGGCGCTCGCCAAGAAGGGTGCCATCGTCCTCGAACCTGGCTCGGCACGCGGCATCCGGCTGGTCGAGCAACTGGGGCTGCCGCTGATCGGCAGCGTCGCGGCGGGTTCGCCGATTCTCGCCGTCGAAAACGTTCAGGGGCGCTATGCGCTGGGCGCCCACCTGTTCAGCCCGCGCGCCGACTATCTGCTCAAGGTGCGCGGTCTGTCGATGATCGACGCCGGCATCCTCGACGGCGACCTGCTGGCCGTGCACAAGACCAGCGAGGCGCGCGATGGCCAGATCGTCGTCGCCCGCGTAGCCGAGGAGGTCACGGTCAAGCGCCTGAAGCGCAGGAACGGCCTGATCGAACTGATCGCCGAGAACCCCGATTTCGAGCCGATCATCGTCGATCCCGGCGCAGTCGAATTCGCCATCGAGGGCATCGCCGTCGGCCTGATCCGCGGGGCAACTGGCAGCCTGTCATGAGCGCGCCGCCCTCGCCGGCAGCGCTCGCGGAGGTGCTGGCGAGGGGCGATGTCTGGCGTGGCGACACGCTGGCCAGGTTGCCGGAAAACGCGGTGCCGAGCGGGCATGCCGATCTCGATGCCGAATTGCCGGGCGGCGGCTGGCCACGTGGAAATCTGACCGAAATCCTGGTCGACCGCGGCGGTCTCGGCGAAATGAGCCTGTTGCTGCCCGCGCTGGTTCGCCTGTCGGCCGCAGGCGGCTGGCTGGCATTGGTGGCGCCGCCCTGGCTGCCGCATGCACCGGCCTGGGCGGCGGCGGGGCTGGCGCTGGAGCGGTTGGTGGTGGTCAGAGCCGGCCGGCAGGCGGCCTGGTGTTGCGAGCAATTGCTCGCCTGCGGCGGCTTTGCCGGCGTGCTGGCCTGGCCGGAGGCCGGTATCGATGCCAGGGCGCTGCGCCGTTTGCAGGTGGCGGCGGAGGGTCGGCCAACCCTGGCCTGTCTGTGGCGTCCGCTGGCGCTGGCCGCGGCACCTTCGCCGGCACCCCTGCGAATTCTTCTGGCGGCGGGCGGGGAGGGGGTGTCGGTGCGTATTCTCAAGCGGCGCGGCCGACCGGCGGCGCAGCCGCTCGATTTGTCGATTGCCCGTCCCGGGAGAACGAACCGTGCTCTGGTTGGCCCTTCACTTTCCCCTGCTGGCGCTCGAAGCGCTGCCACTGCGGCAGTCGCCTAGCGCCGTTGTCAATCGCGGGCGGGTGCTGGTGTGCGACCGACTGGCTGCCGAGGCGGGAGTCAGCGCCGGGCAGAGGCTGTCGACGGCGCTCGGCCTGCAACCTGGGCTGGCGGTCTTCGAGCGCGATGCAGCGCGCGAGGGTGGCGCGCTGGAAAGCCTGGCCTGCTGGGCTGGACGGTTTACGCCGACGCTGAGCCTGGCGCCGCCGGCCGGGCTGTTGCTGGAAATTGGCGGCTGCCTGCGCCTGTTCGGTGGAGTGGAGGTCATTGTCGAGGCCGTGCTCGGTGGGTGCGCCGGGCAGGGTTACTCTGTCAACTGGGCTGTCGCCCCGACGCCGCTCGGGGCACGCTGGCTGGCGCAGGCCGCTACCGGCGGGAACCACCAGGAAGTGCCGGCCATGCAGGCAGCCCTGGCCACCTTGCCCTGTGGCGTTCCCGGTTGGCCGGACGAGGTGGTGAAGCGGCTGGAATCGTTCGGCCTCAAGCGTCTCGGCGATCTGCGCGCCTTGCCGGGGGTAGGTTTGCGCCGGCGTATCGGCAACGGGCCGGTCGATGATCTGTTGCACGCCTGGGGCGAGTTGCCCGACCCACAAAAGCCCTTCGTTTTTCCCGAGAGCTTCAGCAGTCATATCGAACTGCCGGCCCGCGTCGAACATGCCGAGGCGCTGGCCTTCGCCAGCCAGCGGCTGTTCGCGGCGCTGAGCGGCTGGCTGCATGGCCGGCAACTGCTGGTGCGCGCCTGCACGCTGCACCTGACGCATGACGACGGCGCGCAGAGTGCCCTGGTCCTGCGCTTCGCCGAACCGGCCGCTGATGAGGGGCGGTTCTCGCGCCTGTTGCGCGAGCATCTTGCGCGACTGAAACTGGCGGCGCCGGTCGCGGCCTTGCGCTTGCAGGCTGACGAGGTTGTGAGCAAGCCGGGAGCCAGCGCCCATCTGTTCGAACAGCCGCTTGCCGGCGAGGGCGCACCGGCCTGCCTGGAACGGCTGCGCGCCCGGCTTGGCGAGGCGGCGGTGCAGGTGCTCGGCGAGATGGCGGACTACCGGCCGGAGTGCGCGACCTGCCAGTTCGATCCGGCCACGGATTTTGCCCTTTCCGGGCCGTCGACCGCAGCATTCAGGTCGCCACGTCCGCTCTGGCTGCTGCCGGTGCCGCAAGCCCTGGCCGAACGGGCCGGCAGTCCGCACTGGCATGGCCCGCTGAAGTTGTTGTCGCGCGCCGAACGCCTTGAAAGCGGCTGGTGGGACGAGGGCGAAAAAGGTGCGGCAGGCGATGTGCGGCGCGACTATTTTGTCGCCCGCAATCCGCAGGGGCAGTGGGCCTGGGTATTTCGCGATGCGCAAGGATGGTTCCTGCATGGTCTCTTTGCCTGATTACGCCGAGCTGCACTGCCTCTCCAACTTCACTTTTCTGCGCGGCGCCTCGCACCCGGAGGAACTGGTGGCGCAGGCTGTCGCACAGGGCTACACGGCGCTGGCACTGACCGATGAATGCTCGCTGGCCGGGGTCGTGCGGGCGCATCTGGCGACCAGGGAGGCCGGGCTGAAATTGATTGTCGGCAGCGAAATAAGCATCCCCCAAGGGGACTTGAGCCCTCGGCCGCGTAGCCTGGCGGGCGCGGTCGACGGCCTGAAACTTGTCTTTCTCGCGTGCAACCGCGAAGGCTACGGCAATCTGTCGGCACTGATCACGCTGGCCCGACGGCGGGCGGAGAAGGGCGCTTACGCGCTGCAACGCCATGACCTGAACGTGGTTTCGCCGAGCGGCGCCGTGCCCGACTGCCTGGTGTTGTGGGTACCGGGGGATTCGCCCTCGGCCGCGGACGGGCGCTGGCTGGCCGAACATTTTTCCGGTCGGGCCTGGATCGCCGTCGAACTGCACGCCGGGCCGGACGATGCCGCCCGGCTCGAAGCACTGCAGGCGCTGGGCGCGGCGAGCGGCCTGCCGCTGGTGGCGGCCGGTGACGTTCATATGCATGTCAAGGCGCGCCGGCCCGTGCAGGATGTGCTGACCGCCCTGCGCCTGAAGACGACGGTGTTCGACGCGGGCTATACGCTGTTCGCGAACGGCGAGCGTCACCTGCGCACCCGGCTGCGTCTGGCGCGCCTGTATCCGCCGGCCCTGCTGGGCGAAACGCTGAATGTTGCCGCGCGCTGCGCGTTTTCGCTCGACGAACTGCGCTACGAATACCCGGAGGAAATTATCCCCGCTGGCGAAACCCCCGCGTCATGGCTGCGCGCCGAGACCGGACGCGGCTTGTTGCGGCGCTACCCGGCGCGTGTGCCGGAAGGCGTTCGGGAACGCGTCGAGCACGAGTTGAAGCTGATCGCCGAGATGGCCTACGAGGCCTATTTCCTGACGGTATACGACATCGTCTGTTTTGCCCGCGAGCGTCAGATTCTCTGCCAGGGGCGCGGTTCGGCGGCCAATTCGGCGGTGTGCTACGCGCTCGGCATCACCGAGGTCGATCCGGCTCGCTCCTCGCTGCTATTCGAGCGTTTTATCTCGAAGGAACGCGGTGAGCCACCCGATATCGACGTCGATTTCGAGCACGAGCGGCGCGAGGAGGTGATCCAGTACATCTACGCCAAATACGGCCGCGAGCGGGCGGCGCTGGCCGCGGCGCTCATTACTTACCGGACCAAGGGCGCCTTGCGCGACGTCGGCCGCGTGCTTGGCTTCGGCATTGCCCAGATCAACGCGCTGACCGCTTCGCTGGCCTGGTGGGACAAGCGCGAGCAATTGCCGGAACGCTTTGCCGAACTCGGCCTCGATCCGGCATCGCCGCGCGTTGAAAAATGGCTGGCCATCGCCGAAGCCCTGCGTGGTTTTCCGCGCCACCTGACCCAGCATGTCGGCGGCTTCGTCATTTCGCGCGGGCCGCTTTCAAGACTGGTGCCGGTCGAAAATGCGGCGATGCCCGAACGCAGCGTGATCCAGTGGGACAAGGACGATCTCGATGCGATGGGGCTGATGAAGGTCGATATCCTGGCCCTTGGCATGTTGTCGGCGATCCGCAAGACACTGTCGATTTTGGGCGATTCTTGTGGTCGACCGTGGAAAATGCAGGACATTCCGCCCGAAGACCCGGCTACCTACGAAATGCTCCGCCACGCCGACAGCATGGGCGTCTTCCAGGTCGAATCGCGCGCCCAGATGGCCATGCTGCCGCGCCTCAAGCCGCGCAGCTTCTACGATCTGGTCGTCGAAGTCGCGCTGGTCCGCCCCGGGCCGATCCAGGGTGACATGGTGCATCCCTATTTGAAGCGGCGCCAGGGTCGGGAGCGTATCGAGAAAATCTCGCCGGCCGTCGATGCCGTGCTGGAGCGCACCTATGGTGTGCCGATCTTTCAGGAACAGGTCATGCGACTGGCCGTTGTCGCCGCCAATTTCACGCCCGGCGAGGCCGACCAGTTGCGCCGCTCGATGGCCGCCTGGCGGCGCAAGGGCGGGCTGAAAGTCTTCGAGCAAAAGCTGCTCGCCGGCATGGCCGCCAACGGCCTGCCGGAAAGCTTCGCCCGGCGCATCATTGCGCAGATTCAGGGCTTCGGCGAATATGGCTTTCCGGAGAGTCATGCCGCCAGTTTCGCGCTGCTCGTCTATGCCTCGGCCTGGCTCAAGCGCCATCACCCGGCGGCCTTCCTGTGCGGTCTGCTGAACAGCCAGCCGATGGGCTTCTACTCGCCGTCGCTGCTGATCCAGGACGCCCGCCGTCATGGCGTGACGGTTTTGCCGCCGGATGTCACCGCCAGCGACTGGGACAGCCGGCTTGACGCCAGCGGTGCGGTGCGCCTCGGCCTGCGCGAGATCAATGGCTTGACGAAATCGGCCGGTGAACGGATTGTTGCGGTCGACCGGAAAAATCGCCCGTTTTTTGATGTGGCCGACCTGGCTGCGCGTACCGGCTTGTCGCGCCGCGACCTCGACCTGCTGGCCGCGGCCGATGCCCTATGCAGCCTGGCCGGCCATCGCCGGCAGGCGGCGTGGGCGGCGAGTGTGGAAAAATCAGCGGCGGTGGTGCAGGGCGATCTCTTCGACGGCCTGCCGCCGGCCGAAACGGCGACCATTCTGCCGGAGCCGAACGAGGCCGAAAACCTGGTCGCCGACTACCGCAGCCTGGGCCTGACCTTGCGTCCCCATCCGCTGACCCTGCTGCGTCCGCACCTCGCCGAACGCCGCTTTGTCACGGCGGCAGCGCTGAAGACGGCGGGCCAGCGCGCCCTGATCCGCACCGCCGGCATCGTCGTCGGCCGCCAGCGGCCGGGCACGGCGACCGGCATCGTCTTCGTCACGCTGGAAGATGAAACCGGGCTCGCCAACATCGTCGTCCATCCGCAACTGGTCGACAAGCAACGGCGTGAACTACTCGGTTCAAGCCTGCTCGGCGTCTACGGACAGTTACAGAAGGAAGGCGAGGTCGTGCATCTGATCGCCCGGCGGCTGGTCGACCTGTCCGCGTGGCTCGGCCCGCTGCAGACAAGCAGCCGGGACTTTCACTGAACCCCTGGCGATAAAACCATCCGGCGACCAGGCACGGACGATGACCTGGCAGGGGCGGCATAAGCAGCCGGTATCCAATGCCAATTGACGACTTTGTTTAGCCAAATATAGGCAAGGCCGAAGGTCAGCGCGGCGTTCTCCACGGCTGATCGCGGTGTGGCGAATGGCCGTATGCTGCCTGCTTTCTTTCGTCCACCCTGGTGCTGTCGACTCGTGAATCGTGCTGTCCTAGGGTGTGTTGACAATCAATCCGATAGATGACCATGGCATTGATCGGCGAAATCCTCGTTTACAGTCAATGAGTTACAAGGAGGCTGTTCACAGAGGTTGATATAGGGTCATATCCGAATGGCACTTACTTAACGTTCAACTCTTTGATGCAAATGATGAAACAGGCTGGATCGACGCGTGATAAGTTGGCGTCGCCAAATACCCAACCCGCCCACGATGAGCCAGCCCAAATGCATCCTATCCGCAGTACACGCGCACAGCAACACCGAACGGTCAAGGCCCACGCTGCCCAGAGCGACGCCTATGCGTTTTTCAACCTGTTGATGGGGCCGGAATTGTTCGATGCCGTGGAATCTGAACTGCCGCCCCACCGAGAAAGGCAATATCCCCCGACGGAGACGTTGTCGATGTTTCTGGCCCAAGCGCTGAGCACCGATCGTTCCTGCCAGAAGGCAGTCAATGACCGTGCGGTCAAATGCCTGGTTGGCGGCCTGGTGCCGGGCAGCACCCACACGGGCGCCTATTGCCGGGCGCGAAAGCGCTTGCCTTTGAAGATGCTCAGTACACTGGCGTGCCACGTGGGGCAAAGAGTCGCCACGCAGGCGCCGACAGCTTGGCATTGGCGGGGTCGTCCCGTCCGTCTGGTGGACGGGACGACCGTCGTAATGCCCGACACCTCAGACAATCAGGTCGTCTACCCGCAACCGACGAGCCAGAAGCCGGGGCTGGGTTTCCCGCAGTGCCGGATCGTTGGGCTCGTTTGTTTGGGTAGCGGGGCGGTCCTCAATGCCGCGACCGGCTCCTGTCGGGGCAAGGGCAGCGATGAGCAGTCGTTGCTGCGTTCGGTATTCGATTCTCTGGAGCAGGGTGATTTACTGTTGGGCGACGCCTTCTACGCCACCTATTTTCTCCTCTGCTCATTGCGCGAGCGGTGCATTGATGCGGTGTTTGAACAAAATGGCGCGCGGCAACGCACCACCGATTTTTGCCGAGGTCGGCAGTTGGGGCAGTGCGATCATCTGATCGTGCTGCCAAAACCCGTCAGCAAACCCGACTGGATGCCTCAGGCCGACTACGATCAGGCCCCCGAGAGTCTGACCGTACGCGAGCTTCGGGTCGGCGGCAAGACACGGGTGACGACATTGCTTTGCCCAAAACAAACCGACAAGACTGCCTTGAAATCGCTCTATCGGGATCGCTGGCACGTTGAACTCGATCTGCGCAACATCAAGACCACGCTCGGCATGGAACGACTGAGTTGCCTGACGCCTGCGATGGCGATCAAGGAAATCTGGGTCTATCTCCTCGCCTACAATCTGATTCGGTTAATGATGGCTCAGGCTGCAATGCTCTCCCACAGATTGCCGCGCCAACTGAGCTTCAAGCATACCGTGCAAATCTGGCTCGCCTGGGCACCCTTTGCGAGCCGCAGCCATCACAACATACACAGCGAACTATTCGTTTTAATCGCCCAACAACAGGTCGGTAACCGACCGGGCCGGATCGAGCCTCGCGCCGTCAAACGACGACCTAAACCCTATCCAATGCTCACCAAACCACGTAATCTCGCCAAAGCTATCGTCATGAAAAATGGACATCCCAAAAAGCTTAAGTAAGTGCCATTCGGGTCATATCCTGACTTTTGGGTGGCGTCAGGATGATGGTACGTTTGTGGTTGCGTGATGATCAGTTTGAGCGGATAGCGTCCCTGTTGCCGGGTAAAGCCAGCGACCCGGGGTGCACGGCGGCCGATAATCGACAGTTCGTTGAAGCGGTTTTGTGGATTGCTCGCACGGGTAGTCCGTGGCGTGACCTGCCATGCCCATTCGGGCCGTGGAATAGTGTCTATCAACGATTTGCTCGCTGGTCGCGGCGTGGTGTCTGGCATCGCATCTTCAGCCAGTTGGCGCAGGACGCAGATTTCGAAGAGGTGTTCATCGACAGCACCATCGTTCGCGCCCATCAACATGCCGCCGGTGCACCAAAAAAAACGGTGGCCAGGCGCTTGGGCGATCACGGGGCGGACTGAGCACTTCCTCGACTCGGTAGGCAGTCTCAAGCATCGAACGCTTCTGACGGCCGCCTATGCGGCTGGCCTGCGCGTCTCCGAAGCCACTCACCTCAAGGTGACGGATATCGACAGCCAGCGAATGATGCTCCGGGTCGCCCAAGGGAAGGGACAGAAGGACCGCTATGTGATGCTCTCGCCGCGACTGCTCGAGACCTTGCGGCTGTATTGGAAAGCCGAGCACCCGAGGCTGTGGCTGTTTCCGGGCGATCTGCCAGGTCAGCCGATCACCCGCGGTGCTGTCACGCTGGCCTGCCAGAAAGCCCACCGCGCATCGGGCATCGCCAAGCCGATTACTGCTCACTCGCTGCGTCACGCCTTCGCCACGCACCTGCTTGAGTCCGGCACCGATGTTCGCACCATTCAACTCCTCCTCGGGCACCGCAGTCTGGCCACTACGTCGCGCTACCTGAAGGTGGCGGCCAGTACCGTGTGTGCCACGACCAGTCCCTTTGACCTGTTGCCCAAAGTGGAACCTCCGCCCCTGACACCGACACCGCCTGCTCATTTCTGAGGCGGGCGTTGCGTGCCATCGGGCTCGAACTGGCGGACATCTTTCGCCAAACCGGGCCCCGTTTCCGCGAGGACCACGCTGACGCGCTCAGTCGCGGGCAGCGCCGCGTCATGAGCGCGGTCGAGCGCTGCCGCACCGCCGCTCTCGGCGGACACGTGGAGCAGTGTGACGCCTGTGGTCACCTGCGCATTGCCTTCAACAGTTGCCGCAATCGGCACTGCCCGAAGTGTCAGTCCCTGGTGCGTGCGCAGTGGCTGGATGATCGCCACGCCGATCTCCTGCCTGCGGATTATTTCCACGTCGTCTTTACGTTGCCAGAGGAGATTGCAGCGATCGCGTATCAGAACAAGGCTGTGGTCTATGACATCCTGTTCCATGCAACTGCCGAGACCTTGCGCACGATCGCGGTGGATCCCAAGCACCTCGGTGCCGAGATCGGCTTCATCGCGATCCTGCACACCTGGGGTCAGAATCTGCTGCATCACCCACATCTGCATTGTGTGGTGCCGGGCGGCGGCTTGAGTGCCGATGGTGAGCGCTGGATCGCCTGCCGTCCGGGGTTCTTTCTGCCGGTGCGGGTGCTCTCGCGGCTCTTTCGCCGGTTGTTTCTGGCGCAGTTACAGGCCGCCTTTGACGCCGGGCACCTACGCTTCTTCAACACTCTCGAACCGCTTCAGGTTCCACGTACGTTCGCCCACTATCTGGCGCCTGCGCGAAAGGTCGAGTGGGTGGTCTACGCCAAGCCGCCGTTTGGCGGTCCTCAGCATGTCCTCGAGTATCTGGGTCGCTACACCCACCGGGTGGCCATCTCGAATAATCGGCTGCTCGACTTTGGCGATGGCCAGGTTCGCTTTCGCTGGAAGGATTACCGCCATGAGTCGCGTCCGAAAGTGATGTGTCTGGATGACCAGGAGTTCATCCGCCGCTTCCTGCTACATGTTTTACCGGACGGGTTTCAACGGATTCGGCATTACGGCTTCCTGGCCAACCGCCACCGCGCGGCCAAGCTGGCCCTCTGCCGGCAGTTGCTCGCCGAACCCACACCCGTGGTCGAGATTCCTGATGTACCGCTCGACTACCGTGACCACTACCAGTTGCTGACCGGCAACTCGCTGCGTGACTGCCCAAAGTGCGGACGTGGCCACATGCTTCGCATTGAAACCTTCCTGCCCGGCACCCTGCCGCGCGGACCACCTCGTCATGGCTGATGGTCTCGACTTTACTCACTCTCAAAAAGGCGTTGCGAGTTTCCCCGGCAGCCATCGGGCATCCTATTGCCAGAGCGGACATGCGCCGCCGAAATGCCCTCTTGCCTTGGCTGGGCTATCCATCAAAGCGCTGCACCCAACCGCCCGAGATCGAGCATGCGCACAGGAAATGCATTCTTGTGCCTATGCGGCGCGCTTCTCGCGGTTGCCAATCTCGCGCACCAACAATACCGTTCTGATTCAAACCCCATAGCTCCACCGCCTGCGCGGGCGGTTCAGTACAACAGGATTTTTAGCCTACCGGTCGCGGTGGTGGCGCTACACCTCCTACCAACCTCGGCACGCCGCGCCCGCCAAGCTAAAAACCCTCTGCACTATGCACAGTTTGAAACTATGCACAGTTGCCTCGGGATTCGCAACGCTGGCCGCTGTTGAAGCCGGCGCTGGTGCACATAGTTACAGCGTCTGGAGGAATCGCATGAGTAGGTCAGGCGCCTTGAAACGACGGATCATCGTGTCAGGCGCCTCCAACCTCGCGAGTGCTTTCTCCTTCATCGCCAGGTCGGCCTCGACATTACGGTGTGTTGTAGTGGTGCTTTCGTGCCCCAGCCACAGCGCGATCACATTGAACGGAACCCCTGATTGCAACAGATGCATGGCTGTCGTATGCCGAATTATGTGCGGCGAAATGCGCTTCTTCACGATGCTCGGCGCTTGATTGGTGGCGCGCGCGACGGCAAGCTCAAGGCGCTGAACAACATTTGATCGCGACATCGCATGTCCTTCGCGGTTCGGCAGCAAGGGTTCCTCACCACGTAACGCCGGGTTTAGTCGAAGCCAGGCACGAACCTCTGTGACCGTGGTATGCCAGAGAGGAACCGATCGCTGTTTGCGCCCCTTACCGTGCAGATGCACGCATGCGCCACCGTCAAGGACGACGTCCGTAACACGTACGCCAATGATCTCGGAGACCCGGGCGCCGGTGTTGTAGAGCATGGCCAAGAGCAGATGGTCGCGCTGAGAGGTCCAGGTTTCCCCGGGTTGCCCCAAGACTGCGAGCATCTCCTCGCGCGTGAGGAAGCCGAGCATGGGGCGCTCGAACCGCTTCATCGGAACTGCAAGCGCTCGCTCGACCACGTGCAGCGAAGCCACGTCACGTCGGCCGGCGAATTTCAGAAACGCCCGTAGAGCCGTCAGTCGAAGATTCCGGCTACGCACGGCGTTATGTCGCTCGCGTTCCAGATGATCCAGAAACGCCAGGATTAGATCCGGCTGAATGTCATTGAGTTTCAGGCTCGTCGCCGCCCTCTTCAAACGCTGACTGGAGAAGTCCAGGAACAGCATGAGCGCATCGCGATAGCAGGCCACCGTACGCGGACTGACTGCACGTTGTGTGACCAGATACTCGGTGAAGAACTGCTGAACCAGAGAGGCAAACGATGGCGGCCTCGGTGCAATGGCTTTACGCATCGGGCACCTCCCTCTGATGCATGTAGGACTCGAATCGTCCTGCGGCGAGCGCCATCAACTCCGGCACTGCCGAGAGATACCCGTGCAATGCCGACACCACCGTGCCGGCCGTTGCCGGCTTGCTGTAAAGCTTGGCTTGTTGTGCGAAGAACCGACGAACATGGTCGGGCTTGATCGCGGCAATGTCGATGGCACCGTCGCCGAAGCGGGAGACCAGCAACCTGCCTACGATGCGTAAGGCGATGATCCGGGTCTTGGGTGCCAGGCCGCGCACGTGATCCATGTACGTGTTGTAGCGCACCAGTTCCTCATCTACCGGCGTCGACTTCACCGTTGGTTGCGCAACGGCGCCACGAGCACGCAGCACGACGAGAAGATGTCCCAGCGCGGCGCTCAGACTGCGACGATCACTACAAATCGGACCGGTGCATCGGCATTCAGGAAGATGCCTGTCAAGGAATTCGGCAACGACTGGTTCGTCAATGCGCCGGACCTGCAGACGTCGGCTACGCGTCCATTGGGCGAAGTGGGCAATGCTGCGCATGCAACTGCTGAACGTGTTCGCCGCGTACCCACGCTCAGTCAGGTACTGCTTGTACGCATCAATGTGAGGCGCGAAAGGGCCCTCGACAAGCCAGTCGATACGGTTGAATCGTGATGATTGGGTGTTTCCCATGGTGGTCTCCTGAAGTGGAGCCACCACTCAATCCTCTTGACTTAGCGGTCTGTCATCTAATTTTGGCAACTTTGCCATCTGGCCGCGCCAAGATATAATCGAGCATGTAACCAATTGATATAAATAGGCTTTATATGACGGCCTAAATATGCCAATATCGTTTCACGGCTAACGGACTACATTCATGGCGCCAATTTCCTTGCCGCCGCCCGCCGCGAGCCTCGGTTTTTCACCCGAAACCGTGAATTGCCATTCACGAATCTGATCGCTTTCCTGCTCACCGGCATTCGCGGCGCAGTTCAGGCGGAGCTTGATTCCTGCTTTGCCCTGCTTGCCGGAAGAACCCGCCTTTGTCGGGCGATCACGGCCAGTGCCTTCTCAAAGGCGCGCAGCCATCTGGTCGCCAATCTCTTTGAGCCGCTCAATACAGAATTGCTGCGCCTGGTCGATGAGGTCGTTCCGCAGCAGCCGGACTGGCAAGGCTTGCGGGTCTTGGCGGCGGATGCATCGAAGGTACGTCTGACCTTGCTTGACCTGGAAGGGCGCCGCCATATTCGAGAAGCGGCCATCTTCGGTTTGTTTCGGCCAGGGATCGAATTGTTCGACTCGCTGATTTTGCACAGTTCGCTGGTCGGCGAACGTCAGATGTTGTTTGAGCGGCTTGACCGACTCGGTGCTCAGGACATGCTGGTGCTTGATCGCGGGTATCCGGGTGCCTGGTTGGTCGCGGCGCTGTTGCATCGAGGTATCCCCTTTTGCATACGCTGTGATTCGTCCGCTTCCTTTTCTGCCATCACCCAGTTCATGCGATCCGGAGAAGATGAGGCGCAGGTGACATTGCCGCCACCGCATCGTCAGGATGCCATTGATTACGAGTGTCCGCGTCTGCCTTCTATGGTTCGCCTGATTCGTCAGGTGACGCCGACTGGCAAGGTACGGGTCTTGATGACCTCCTTGCTTGATACCGCGCGGTATCCGGCCACAAGCTTCTCAGCCCTTTATCACAGCCGTTGGCGTATCGAGGAGGCGTTCAAGCGCATCAAACACCGGCTCAATCTGGAGCACACGTCCGGCCTGACTTGGCTGGCCGCCTGCCAGGATGTTGGGGCCAAGATGGTGTGTGACAATCTCAATGCCCTGGCCACCTACCTGGCTGCGGAAGAGCGGCTGCCCAGCGATTCGCCATGGCGAGTGAATCGGACGATGGCCTTCAATACCGTACGTCGTATCTTGCCCCGAGTCTTGGCGGGTGTGCAGCAAATCACCACCCGAGTTACCAAGGAAATCTTCTCGGAAATCGTCAAAAACCTTCAGAAATTTATCCCTGATCGTGCTCGACCTCGGCCAAACCAGCGAAAGCCTCACCTGTCCTTTGCTTACAAACCCGCCGTATGACTATGGACTAAGTTGAGAGGATTGAGCCACCACTGCACTCTGTGACAAAAACTATGTCCAACTCTTTACTGCGCCACTTCCCAGAGAGCCAGGCCACGACTGTCTCGGTGACTTTCTATAGATGCCAACTGTGCATAGTTTCAAACTGTGCATAGTGGCCGGTTGCTGTCAGCAGCAAGGACTTCTTCTGCAGTGCAGTCGACTCCTGAAAATGACATCGGTGCTGACACGGAGGTAGATGCGAGCGATATTCACTGGGTCTGGCCAAGATGGGTATAGCTAACTTGTCCTAGCGTAGCAGGCCAGGCCAAGAAGGCAAAACGCAATCTAAATTGGCTAGTTTGTTTTTGGCTACCCAAATGGACCACGTCGCATGAAAATGCTTGCGCGGTGGTATCAATGACATACAATGGTTCCATTGACAGCGTTACATTGGAAAGCTACCAAATGGCAAACGTGAATGTAAGAAATCTGCCTGATGAGGTGCATCGGGCCATCCGAATCCAAGCCGCCCAGCACGGCCGCAGCACCGAGGCCGAAATCCGCGACATCTTGGAGCGGGCAGCGAGGCCCGATGGCCGCGTGAAACTTGGCTCTTTCTTGGCCTCCATCGCCCGCGAGGCTGGCGGCCTAACCGATGAAGAACACGCCTTGTTTGAGAGCGTGCGCATCAAGTCTCCGGCCCGTGCGGTGAGCTTCGAATGATCCTGCTCGATACGAACGTGATTTCGGAGCCGCAGCGCCAGAAGCCCAATGCCCGCGTCCTTGACTGGATCGACGCGCAAGCGCTGGAAACGCTCTACCTGTCCGCGATCACGGTAGCCGAGTTGCGTGCGGGTATCGCGCTGATGCCGGCAGGAAAGCGCCGGGACAGCCTGCATGAGAACTTGGAAAAGGGCCTGCTGCCGATGTTCGCCAATCGGGTGCTTTCGTTCGATATGGCTTGCACGAAGGCTTATGCCGAGCTGCTGGCCAAGTCCCGTGCTGCCGGCTTGGCGGTCGAAACAGCCGATGCCTTCATTGCGGCCGTCGCCCTTGCCAACGGCTTCACCGTCGCCACCCGCGACACCAGCCCTTTTGAGGCTGCCGGGCTGAACGTCATCAACCCATGGGAGACGGCTTAATGACCACGGCCCAGGAGAACTACACCGCACGGCTGGCCGCCGAAATTCAGGCCGCCATCGACGGGGGCGTCTCAGAACAATGACGTTGGCTTAACCGTGTTTTTCGTTCCGTTGCGCCTCAGACCCCTACTACCGCAGTTCGCCTTGCTTCAACTCCGGCGGTTGCACGGAGGCGGAATGGGTCGCCGTGAGGGACAGCCAGCGCCTCGGTTCCGAAGCGCAGAAGAAGGCCACCGATGCGTTGTTCAAAGGCCTGGACAAGCAGCAGGATGCGATGGAAGCCGACGCGCGCACCTTGCAACGCCTCCAGTCGAGCGCGCAGGGGGCTACAGGCCAGATGCAGGCCATCGGCTACGCCAACCAGCTTGCCAGCCAGCAGGCGAACCAGTTGCTGCAAATCCGGGGACTCCTGATCGCGCAGCAAAATGCCATCGTCACCCGGAACCAGGTGCTGGCCGACCGTGAAGCACAAGAAGCCGCTGCCGGCGAACAACTGCGCAGAGGTAGCTACCGCAGCAGCGCCGAGCGCGCCTGGTAAGGAGAAGACATGAACGCCAAACAACCTTCAAGTGTGGCCCTGGCCATCCTCATAGCGGCCATGGCCGTGGGATGCAGCGACAAGCCCAACCCTCCACCCGAAACCCCAAGCCCGGTCGCCAGCCCGACTTGTGCTGATCTTGACAAGGTACAAGATCCGGCTCAGCGCGCCGAACTTCTCAAGAAGTGCCCACGACAAGGGCAGTTCAAACCCAGTGAAAAGAAAGCCTGGTGAGGTGTCGAGCATGAGAATGCCAGCCCAATGGAAAACCGCCGTCGGCCTGCTGCTGTGGCTGGTGTTCTTCTCGGTCGAAGCGCAGGCCGTGATCGACAATGCCGGGGTGCTGGATAACGTCCTGGCACGCTATTCCGCCGCTGCCAGTACGTGGGCGGCAACGATCACGGCACGGGCCTTGTGGCTGTTCTGGACCCTGACGCTGATCTCGATGGTCTGGACCTTCGGCATGCTGGCCTTGCGCAAGGCCGACATCGGCGAGTTCTACGCGGAGTTCGTCCGCTTCACGATCTTCACCGGCTTCTTCTGGTGGCTGCTCACCAACGGCCCGAACTTCGCCACCGACATCATGAATTCCCTGCGCACGATTGGCGGGACGGCAAGCGGCACCGGATCGTCGTTGACGCCTTCGGGAATCGTCGATATTGGTTTCGACATCTTCTTCAAGGTGCTCGACCAGTCCTCGGTATGGTCGCCCGTCGATAGCGCGGCCGGGATCCTCATCAGCGCGGCAATCCTTGTCATCCTGGCGTTGATCGGCGTGAATATGTTGTTGCTCCTGGTGAGTGGCTGAATCCTGGCTTACGCTGGTGTTTTCTTTCTCGGTTTTGGTGGGTCGCGGTGGACTTCCGACATGGCGATCCACTACTACAAGACCGTTCTGAGCATCGCCGCGCAGCTTTTCACCATGGTGCTCTTGGTCGGCATCGGCAAGTCCTTCGTTGACCAGTACTACACCAACATGAGTGCCGGCATCAGCCTCAAGGAATTGGGTGTGATGCTGATCGTCGCCGTGGTTTTGCTGGCCCTGGTGAATAGGGTGCCGGCCTTGATTGGTGGCCTGGCGATGGGTGGCGGCACGCATGCCCTGGGCCATGGTTTCGGAGCGGGTGTGGCGATGGGTGCGGCGGCCATGGCAAGCGCCGCCGTTGCCACGGGTGGTGCTGCCATCATGGCCGGCGCTGCGAGCGCCGCTGGCGGTGCTCAGGCCTTGATGGCAGCCACTTCCAAGGCATCGCAGAACGTCGCCGGTGGCACCGACATCGTTTCGCGCATGGCTGGGGGAATGGCTGATGCAGTCAGCGGTGGCGGATCGGGCGGTAGCGCGGGCAGCATCCGCAGCCCGTTGGCGGGTGCGATGGACGGCCCGGCGATGGGTAGCAACCCGTCCTTCGGTGCGAGCTCGGACGGTTCTCACCCGAATTCCAGTAGCAAGAGCAGCGGCGCCAAGGGTAGTGCGGCTGGCAACACCAAGGTCAAAGGCGAAGGAACGACACCAGGTCAGCAGCCGCAAGGCGGCTCCAAGTCGGCTTTGGGTACGGCCGGCAAGGTTGCTGCCGACACGGCCGCCAACCTGGCCAAAGGCAGTTGGGACGTTGCCAGGGAAAAGGCCCAGACCGGTGCCGGGGTGGTACAGGAGCGCATCGGTCAGACCATCGGCGGAAAGATAGCCGCCGCCATCACAGCCCAAGGGACGACTACCGCATCGACCGAGCAGGCCAGACCGGAAGCGATATTCGACGGCAACAGTCTGTCAGGAGCCAGCGACACGGCGGTGGACGCCGAGTCGGAAGTCGCCGCGTTCCGCGACACCGTAGACACCCGATCTTCATCACGAAAGGGGCGCTACACATGAAAACCAAATTCGTTCTCGCTTCGCTCACCCTGGCTGCGGCGGCAGCGATCCCAGCCACGGCCGGCGCCCAAGCGGTGCTGACCGGCGATAGCTGCTTGGCGTACGAAGCCATCTTGTGCCTGTCGACCGGCGCCAAGCCCGGCGAGTGCTCGCCGTCCCTGCACCGCTATTTAAGCATTTCTCACCGGAAACGGAGCGACACCACCCGGGCCCTGGGCAACTTCCTGAAGCTGTGTCCGGTGGCCAATCAAACACTGGAAAAGAGTGTGCTGGTCAACGCCATGGCCAACGGCGCTGGCCGCTGCGATGCGGCTTCGCTGAACGCCACGCTTCGGTCATGGATCTGGGAAAGCGAGGCCATGGTGTTCATCGGCAACCAGATGCCGGGCTATTGCGCGGTCTATACCGGCCACGCCTACACCGACTTCGCCGGCACGCTGCCGCGTTACGTGGGGACGCCAGAAAGGGGAGGGTACTGGATCGAAGCCAGGGACTACGACCGCGCACTGGCGGCGTACAACGCCAGAATCGCTGCTGAAGATGTACAGCGGCGAAATCTGTAACCAGGGCCGGAATAAGCAAGAGGGCAGGGCAATGCCTTTTACCGATCTTCCACCCCAGCTTCAGGAGCGCGTCGTGTGCTCGATTGCGGCGGCCGTGAAGTACGAGGTACCCGCGAACATCGTCCTGGCGGTCGCCGAGAAGGAAGCGGGCAAACCCGGGCAATGGGTGCGCAACACCAACGGCAGCCATGACGTCGGGCCGATGCAGTTCAACACGTCCTACCTGGGCGACCTGGCCCGTTATGGAATCACCGCGAGTGATGTGGCCGCGGCCGGCTGCTACGCGTACGACCTGGCCGCCTGGCGGATCCGTGGACACCTCAAGAACGACAAGGGCGACCTCTGGACTCGGGCAGCCAATTACCACTCACGGACGCCGCAATACAACGCAGTGTACCGAGGCGATCTACGCGTGAAGGCCGCCAAGTGGGCGGACTGGCTGGAAGCGCGTTTTGTGACGGTGGATGTGACGAAGAAGGGTGCAACGGCCTCGCTGCCGGTGACGCCGGCGGTGGTGCAAGCAACCCGAGAGCGAGCGACGACGACACCACCGGCAGCAAAGCCACTGAGCAAGCTGGCTTGGGAGACCGCCGGGTATGTTCCGCGAAAAGTGAGCAGTGCCCAGCCGTGATTCAAGGAGGCCGGATTTTAGCCGCTAAAATTTTGGCGGCTAAAATTTCCTGGGGGCCATCCAGCATCATCAGTGACGACAAAGGCTCGGTGAAGAAGGGAGTTGCATTCACGCTCCCTCAAGCGCTGGGCCGTTTCTATCGCTTCCCGCTCACGCTCCAGTTCTGAGCGGCAGCCTCCTGCAGGTACCACTATCGAGCGGTGGTGTCCGAAACCAGCAGCAAATGACGGCAGTGCGTCCAGCTCAATTCGTGACGCAGCGCGTCACGAATCGGAAACGCCTGGTCTAACAGGCGCACGTAGCGAAGATTCGATGGATCAAAGCCCTTGCCGAACTCGACGATGTGCCGCTCGATCTCCCAACAGGTATGCACCTGCACTATATCCACAGCCCGCAGAGCCCGCTGCCGTCCTTGGTGAATCAGGCTGTGCAGCGCATCCAGCAAGCCGGATAGCTGGGGCTCGTCGCCTACCCTGGGTGCCGCCGATTTGCTCATTACAAGCTCCAGATCAGCCGGGATTCAAGCGGGCCCGATTTTAGCGGCTAAAATCAGATGGCAGCAGGTTGTCGTTGTGTACGTGCTTTTCTAATGCAGCGCCAGGAATCACTACGGGCGGCGTCTCAAGGGCTAAAGTCGAAACTGGTGTATGAGCCCTCCAGGTGGCGCACCTCCAGACTTGCCGAGTTTGCCATCGACAGGTACCTCAAGGCGCTATGGGTCAATCTGCAGGTCGTAGTGTGAGCACATGATCGATCGCCGCTTATCAAACAGAATCTTCAGATGGCCTGATGCGTAACGCATACAGTATTGCGCTCCATGAATAGCTGTATAGAATTACAGTATTCAAGGAGTGAGCCATGAGCCGTATTGTCTGCCCCCATTGTCACGTATCGCTGTCCAGCACCGAACTTGAGCAAGTAGCGATCGTAGGCCATCTATGTCTCGTCTGTCCGGAGTGCTCGACCGTTCTCGTTTCACAACCGCATAACGAGGTTGACGCGCACCAGCCAGCCGAGGCGGTCGCCCATGCTTGATGCCCTGGCTGTGCCAGGCCAAGGGATATTCATCCCATTGCCCGCCGCCCCCGCCGTTGCTTCCCGCTTGCTCACCGCCGAGGCGTTCCAGCGCCTCGCCCATGAAATTCATGGAAGACTGGATTACGACTCAGCATGAGCAGCAATTGGCGGCATAATGCCGATAGGATGGAAGACGAAAAACAGAGGGAAGCTCACCCTTGCAGCAACTCGTGCACATTCGTCATCAAAGCGCACTGACGCCGTCGTCGCTCGACTGCTACGGCGCGCTGAATTCGCGTTCGCGTTCGCTTTCACGTTAAGAGGGAGACCCGTGCCATGAGCGAGATCAGCTTCAAGGAAGGTGATAAAGGCGAAGAGATTGGTGACATTCAGCGCAAGCTCGCTTGCATCGGTCTCTATGCCGGGCCGCGCTCGGCGGCGTTCGACAAGAGTCTCCATGCGGCGGTTTGCGCATTTCAGAAGCGGCACAAGCTGCCAGAAAATGGCGTCTGCGACACCGACACCTGGAAAAAACTGGACGAGGTCGCCGGCAGCGTCTCCTCAGAAACCCTGCAGTACGAACTTGATGCGCTTCGCGGCGCGCCGCCCAGCGGCGTTCGTCCGGCCAGCGAATCGAAAGTCATTGCGCGCGCGCACGCGCTTAAACTTGCGGGGCTCGCGTTCTCCGGCGGGGGAATCCGCAGCGCCACGTTCAACCTGGGCATCCTGCAAGCCTTGGCCGAGAACAAGCTGTTGCGTGACTTCGACTACCTGTCTACCGTCTCGGGTGGCGGTTACATTGGCGGCTGGTTCTCGAAGTGGCTGAAGGAACAGGGTGGCAACATCGCAGAAGCTGAAACGCGTCTGACCCCTGGTTCAAAGGAGACGCCCGTCAGCGACGAGCCGGATCAGATCAAGTTTCTTCGCCAGTACAGCAACTACCTCACCCCGAAGACCGGGATGTTCAGCGCCGATACCTGGGCGGTTATCGCCACCTACCTGCGCAACACCTTGCTCAATCTTGCCATCCTGGTCGCCCTGTTGGCGGCCTTTCTGGTTCTGCCGCGCGCGCTGACCTGGCTCGCGGTCAACCACCACGACGAATTTGGAGATTGGTTTCTGCGGTTGGCACTGGCGGCCCTCTTGTGGGTCGTTTATTCCATTGCGTTCGGCATATCTGTCAAGCCGGATCCTGCCTGCAAGAGTCAGGTGCTCGCGCAGAGTCAAGGCCGTGTGATTGCCTTTGTCGTCGTGCCGCTGGTGCTGGCCGGATTCGCCGGGAGCATCGGACTGTGGGAGTTGCGCGGGTCCGCGCATAGCGGGTGGCACAGGTTCATCAGTGGGTTGCAGGGGGCCAGCGGATTTTCGAAGATCACCTACCTTTGGGCTGAGAAACTGCGCGTGTTCGAGTTCGCGCTGGTTCCCGGCATCGTCTACTTTGTGGTCTGGCTCGCCGGATGGGCGCGCGCGCAGGCTGTGAACAAATTGCCCCGAGGTTCTTCCGTGAACTGGAAGAACCTCGGGAGCGAGGGTTTGGGGCACCTGCTGTTCGCCATTCTTGCCCTCGGACTCGGAACCGTGCTCGTGCTGACCGTGCTGGTGGGGGTTGGTGCTTGGGAAAGCCCGGCAGGTCTGGCCTGGCACTACAGCCATTTGGTCACTCTTGGCATGCCTCTCATGCTGAGCATTTTCGGGGTCACGATGGTGTTGCTGGTGGGGCTGATCGGTCGGCTCTATACCGACGGTAGCCGCGAATGGTGGAGCCGGCAAGGCGGCTGGGCCATGATTTTCGTCTTGGGCTGGCTGGCGTTGTTCCTGGTCACTTTCTACATCCCACCTGTCCTGTTCTGGGCCAGCGCCGCTGGATCGGAGTGGATCGGTGGCGTCATCGCCAGTGGCTGGCTGGCGACGACCCTCGTTGGCGTCGCGGCGGGCGCCGGCAAGTCGACCGGCAAGGAGGACACCAGGCCCTGGCTCAACCTTGTCGAACACCTGGCTCCCTATGTCTTTACGTTGGGGATTGTCGTCGCCGTTTCGACTCTCGTGCACCTCGTCGTGGCCCCCGGGGGATCCAGCCTCATGGAGCTGGCAAGAGGGGCCAAGTTGACTACCTACGTGGATACCTACCTCGGCGAAGTGGAACGAAGCGAACTCGGTGTCCTGGCTATGGCTTTGGGGGGCTTCCTCGTCGTCGGCGGGCTGCTGGCGTGGCGCGTGGACATCAACAAGTTCTCACTCTACATGATGTACCGCAACCGGCTGGTGCGTGCCTACCTAGGCGCCAGCAGCAAGAAACGGCGGCCGCATCCGTTCACCGGCTTCGATCCCGGGGACGACCCCCGACTGGAGGAACTGTTCAAGGCAGGAGAGACCCGTGTGCAAAAGCCGTTTCACATCATCAACACCGCCTTGAATCTCGTCAAGGGCAAGGAGTTGGCGTGGCAGACGCGCAAAGCGGCCGGATTCACGTTTACGCCCGCTTTCTGCGGGTACGAAATGCCCAGTATGCCGCTCGCGGGCGGGGCGCAGTCCGAGCAACATGCCGCACGCGGCTGCTTCAGGCCGACAGCGCTGTACGGCGCCAAATACAGTCGCCTCAATGACGAAGATGCAGGCACCAAGCTCGGCATGGCGGTTGCGGTGTCGGGTGCCGCGGTCAGTCCGAGCATGGGTTACCACTCGTCGCCGCCCCTCGCGTTCCTCATGACCCTGTTCAATGTGCGTCTCGGCCGTTGGTGCGCGAACCCGCGAATACCGACGAAATGGGAGAGTTCGGGCCCGAGTATCGGCCTCTTTCGCTTGATCGCCGAACTGTTTGGCTTGACCGATGCCAGTTCGAACTATGTCTACCTCTCGGACGGTGGACATTTCGAGAATCTGGGGATATACGAATTGGTGCGGCGGCGCTGCCGACTGATCGTGGTCGTCGATGCCAGCGCCGACGGCCAGTTGAACTTCGAGGATCTGGGCAACGCTATCCGCAAGTGCTACACCGACTTCGGCGTCGAAGTCGAGATAGACGTCGGGCGCATTGATCGCGAGCGCGATGCCGAATTCAGCCGGGCCTACTGTGTTGCGGGCACCGTTCACTACGGCAAGGTGGATTGGGATGCACCGGATGGAACTCTGCTCTACATCAAGCCGTCCCTGATCGGCAAGGAGATGGCTGATGTGCTGAATTATCGCAAGACCGACCCCTGCTTCCCGCATCAGTCGACAGCCGACCAGTGGTTCGACGAAACCCAGTTCGAAAGCTACCGATCGCTTGGCTACCGCATTGGCAGCGTCGCCTTGCGCGATGCCGCTGCAGCGTCAGTGATCAAACCCACAGCAACGGAAGCGCTGCGGCATGACATCATTACGCTGTGCACCAGGATCAACGAGCAATGGAAGCGGCCCAAGGCGGCGACCCCGACACTTCAGGCAAAGTCGACGGACTGAAGCGGGACCCGCGTGATCCGTTCGAGGGAGAGTTGGTCAATGCGCCAGGTTGGGGTTGTAAGCCGGAATCGCCGAAAATTCCGTCACCCCAACTCCAGCCCCGTACAGGGGGTAGACCGAGCAGTCATGTCACCAGCCGCCATTTCGCAGTCGGAAAACGCCGGGGACAAGGTTTCCGGCCATCCGACCTATCCGACACGGTTTCCCGTGCAGCTTTCGCCCTGTCGAGACCATCGTTTGCGACGCTTTGCCGTCCGTGTGGGAAACAGATGTTTTCCGACATCCGGCCAACACGCAAGGGATGCGTCCTGGCGTCTCGTGGGCCACAATATAGCTCAATAACTTGGAGGATCAGATCATGTCCGCAAATGCTGTTGTCCGTGCCAGAATCAACGAGCACATTAAGGAAGAGGCGACCGCCGTGCTTGCGGCGATGGGGCTGACCGTGTCGGACGCCTTCCGCATTATGGGGTTGTAAGCCGGAACCCCAGAAAATTCCGTGGGGCCAATTTTCGCTAGTTTTTCGCCACAACTTTCCATATTTTGAGCGATAAACGGAAAGTTTGGAGCGCGACATGAGCATCTATGCATGTTCAACGCCATAGGATGGCGACCCACCAACCATCGGAAATCGGAAAATTGCCGTTTCTTTGTGCAACTACCGGTCGACGGAATTTTCTGGGGTTTGGGCGTACCCCCCCCCACTAGGGCGGCCGGCTACTACATCGCTGGTATCTACCGAGAGAAGGCGTCTGGCGCCCGCGCCGACCGGCCCGAGATGCTGCGGATGATCGCCGACCTGCAACCTGGTGAAGTGGTCGTCACAGAAAAGATGGACCGCATCAGCCGACTGCCGCTGGCAGAAGCCGAGCAACTAGTCGCCTCGATTCGGGCCAAAGGCGCGAGACTGGTCGTGCCCGGCTTTGTCGATCTGTCTGACTTGGCGGCGGAAGCCGATGGTGTAGCGAAGATCGTGCTGGAATCGGTGCAAGAACTGCTGTTGAAACTCGCTCTCCAGATGGCTCGTGATGATTATGAGACGCGCCGCGAGCGTCAGCGCCAAGGCGTGCAACTCGCCAAGGTGGCCGGCAAATACGCTGGGCGGAAGGCCAACTCGGCCACCCATCAGCGCATCGTTGCCCTGCGTAGCTCTGGCCCGACCATCGTGCGCACCGCCAAGCTTGCCGGGTGCAGCATCAGCCAGGTCAAGCGGATATGGGCGCTTCATCTGGCTATGTCTTAATACGCCGATGGTAGTTCGAGCGTTTTCCCCTCGACCAAGTCTATGTGTCCGCCAGCCCGATGCCCGTTAGCTTCCTCTCCAACGAACAGCGCGAGAACCATGGCCGCTACACCGGATCTCCCTCATCCGAGATTTTCCATTAGAGCCTCCTCAAGCTGAATAAATGGGCGTGAATTTGGCGGGCAAATTGAAGGTTTTTGACACATCCCACAAGCCCTGCATCCAAGCGCGCTGTTGCATTGCCAGGGCCAGATTCAAAATCGGTTTTCGACTTTCGGTCGTGATGTAAGCCGCCTTGGCGAACAATTTGTATCGAAGCGTTTGTAGCGTATGTTGCACCGCGTTTGAAGAATGCTGCACCGCACTGGTTTTGAGAGTCAAGTCCAAAATCTGCTGTAAATACTCTTCGATCCGATGAATGACGAATGGTTTTCAGCTAGCGAGGGCAACAACGTTGTTGCCCTCGCTAGCTGCGGCGCGGGAAGCCGCCCACTCCTTGAATTCATCCATGTCGAGGTACTTCCGTTCCTGCCAAGCCTCGTTCTGTTCGGCCAGCAGAGCGCCGATCAGGCGCAAGGCTGACTCGTCGTTGGGGAAGATGCGGATCACGCGCTCCCGCCGGCGAATTTCCTCGTTGAGCCGCTCCTGCATGTTCGTTGTGCGTAGCCGCTTGCGATACTTCTCGGGCAAGACCATTACCGCCATGGCATCCTCGAATCCTGCTTCGAGGCAGGCCACCGCTTTGGGGGCGCTCTTGGCGAAGCGCTCGGTGAATTCCGCCAGGCGGCGCTTGGCCTCGACCAAATCGGGCGCCTGCAGCACGAGCTTGACGGCAGCTGCCACCTCGGCGCGGTGGCGGGTGTTGCATTGGCCCAGAATGTTGCGCATCAGATGCACCTGACAGCGTTGCCAGCTGGCCCCCTGAAAGTGCCGCGCTGCCGCTTCACGCAGGCCGCCGTGGTCGTCCGAGATGATGAACTGCGTGCCCTTGAGGCCGCGCCCTCTGAGCCAGCGGAAGGTCTCGTCCCAGGTGGCGAAGCTCTCGGTGTCGCCGATCCGCACGCCCAGAATCTCCCGGAAGCCATCGGAGCGGATGCCTGAGACGGTCAGCACGGCACGCGAAACCACACGATCTTCTTGCCGACTCTTGATGAACAGGGCATCGACCAGCACGAAGGGATACTCGCCGTCCAGCCGCCGTTCGTTGAACGCGCTGACCCGCGGTTCCAGTCCGGCGCACAGTGCGCTCACCATCGATTTGGAGAAGCTGGCGCCGCACAGCTCTTCGGTGATCGCCGAGACCTTGCGCGTCGAGACACCGTGCACGACCATTTCCATGAGCGCCAGAACGAAGGCCTGCTCGCTCCGCTGGTAGCGCTTGAAGATGTCCGTCGAAAAGCTGCCGTCCCGCGTCTGCGGCACCAGCAGCGTCACCGGCCCAACCCGCGTGTAAAGGGTGCGTGGCCGGTAGCCGTTGCG
This sequence comes from Candidatus Dechloromonas phosphoritropha, assembly GCA_016722705.1. Lineage (NCBI taxonomy): Bacteria > Pseudomonadati > Pseudomonadota > Betaproteobacteria > Rhodocyclales > Azonexaceae > Dechloromonas > Candidatus Dechloromonas phosphoritropha. Next base: position 316,460 of record JADKGN010000001.1, read on the forward strand.
ATAGCCGGCCCGTTCGTCCGTGCGCTCGTGCCGCGTCGCCCCCAGCGTTTCCGTCACCTGCGCCTCCAGTACTTGATTGAGCACCGCTTCCACCAGTTTCGCCAGCCCGTCCTGCACGTTTAAAAGCCCTGGCAGCAAGTCCGTTCCTACGCTAACCTCATACCCAGTCATCGCTTCTCTCCTTCGGTTATCGATCGTCTCGCAACGTCAGTTTACCGAATCGAAGCGGTGGCTACCTGCCACCCGATTTACAGCAGTTTAGGGACTCAATCGACTTTTGTCGGGAATGGAAATGACACTGACGGAAGTATTTGTTGGTCTGGATGATCCTCGCACCGGGCCTGCGCAGCGGCACGATCTGACGGAAATGATCCTGATGGCGCTGTGCGCAGTGTTGTGCGGAGCGGATAGTTGGGTGGATGTCGCCGAATGGGTCGAGGACAACGAGGCTTGGCTGAAGCAGCACCTGGTTCTTGAGCACGGCACACCGTCCCATGACACTTTTGGCCGGGTATTCCGCCTGCTGGATGCCCAAGTATTCGAGACCTGTTTCCGTGAATGGATCAGTGGCCTCATCGGCGTTGTGGCGGGGGTAGTCGCCATCGACGGCAAGACCGCCTGTGGTTCCCGGGATGGCCATAACAGCGCGCTGCACACGATCAGCGCTTACGCCACTGCCAGCGGCTTGTGTCTGGCCCAGGATCATACCCGTGGCAAGGGCAACGAGATACCCGCCATCAAGGCGCTGCTCGACACACTGACCCTCAAGGGATGCATCGTGACGATTGATGCCATCGGTTGCCAGACCGAGATTGCCCGAAAGATTCTCGACCAGAGCGGGGATTATCTGCTGGCCGTCAAGGATAATCAGGAAACCTTGGCGAATGCCTTGCGAGAGTTCTTTTCTGATGGCGAGACAGCCGGCTTCGGCACGCTGCCGGTTGATCGATTCCAATCTGTCGAGAAGAACCATGGCCGCATCGAAGCCCGACGGGCGATGTGGGTCACGAACCTGTCCTGGCTGGACAAGAAGTTCCAGACACACTGGCCAAAACTCGCTGGCGTCGGCATGATCGAGCGACAGCGGGACATCAACGGCACGCTTTCCAAGGAGCGCGCCTTCTACATCGGCAGCAAGGGCGTCACCACCGCAGCGTCTTTTGCCAACGCAGCACGCAGTCATTGAGGTATCGAGAACAGCCTGCATTGGGTGCTCGATGTCACGTTTCGAGAGGACAACTGCCGTGTCCGCAAAGACCACGCGCCGCATAACTTCGCCACCCTGCGCAAGTTCGCCCTTGCGTTGCTACGCCAAGATACTCAGTACCCCAAGCGCAGTTTGCGCTCCCGCCGAAAAACCGCAGATCGACTCCCAAAATATCGGGCCTCATTGCTCGGCCTCTCTCCTCAAGAGTAAATGCGTTTGCCCTGTTGATGATGATGCTTAAAGAAGTCGAAGGACTATGGCATAAACAGTTCGGCAGGACACCTGAAGTCGAGGCTCTTGCGCGGTCGCGTATTGAGCTGCCAGGCAACGGCATCGAGGTCGGCTTGAGAGAATCCGGAGACGGTTGCCAACCTGCCACCTTGTCTGATCGGTATGGAGGCCTGCTCGGGTGCGCATCACTGGGCAAGACTGTTCCGACAGTTCGGGCACACCGTCAAACTGATGGCACCCAAGTTCGTGGCGCCGTACCGAATGAGCGGCAAGCGCGGCAAGAATGATGCGGCGGATGCCGCCGCGATCTGCGAAGCCGTCACCCGGCCCAATATGCGCTTCGTGCCAATCAAGGACATCGACCAGCAAGCCATCCTCTGTCTGCACCGTACCCGGTAAGGCTTCATCGAAGAGCGCACCGCCCTCTACAACCGTCTGCGCGGGTTGATCAGCGAGTTCGGTATCGTCCTGCCGCAGAAAGTCGAGCGCCTGCGCCGGGAAATCGGCGCCCGCCTCGAACAGCTACTTGCATATTCTCGACCGGATATGGCAACGACACGACCTCAAAGGCAAATTGCAAGCGCACATCGTGCGCTACGCGGACGACTTTGTCGTCATGTGTCGAAAAAGCATAGAGGAACCGATGAAAGTGGTGCGCCATGTACTGGATCGACTGGGCCTCAGCCTCAACGAAGCCAAGACCCATATCGTGAACGCCACCGAAGCAAGCTTTAACTTCCTGGATTTTACGATTCAGATGAGTCGAGGGGCGAAGGCTGGAAAGCCCTACCCGAATGTAACCGGTAACTCTGCGGCGTTCTTTCCAGCGCCGATCGTGCTGTCGACAATGTCCTCCTCGAATCACGAAACGCGGAGGAGGCCAGGATGGCCAAGGCAGGGGAAGGGTCGCGGGTGCGGCGTAGCGCGAGCGAATGGGAGGCGTTGCTGTCGCGATTTCCGGGCAGCGGTTTGAACGTTGCGACCTTCTGCAAACGCGAAGGGATCAGCGATACCAGCTTCCATCGCTGGCGCACACGTCTGGGCATCGCCCTCGACAGTCAGGACAAGGCCAGCGGCCAGCCGGCCACCTTCGTCGACGTCGGCCCTCTGAGCACAACCACGGCGACGCCCGCTCGTTTCCACCTCACCCTCGACCTCGGCGGCGGCCTGATCCTGCAGCTGGAGCGCCGCTGATGTTTTTCCCTGAAGGCCAAATCCGCGTCCAAGTCTATGGCCAGCCGGTCGACCTGCGCAAATCCTTCGACGGTCTGTACGCGATCACCCGTCATGTCCTCGGTCAGGACCCGCTGAGCGGCCAGCTCTTCGTCTTCTTCAATCGCCGTGGCACTCAGGTGAAGGTGCTCTACTGGGATCGCAGCGGCTTCTGCCTGTGGGCCAAGCGTCTCGAAGAAGGCCGTTTCGTCGCCAACTGGGATAAAGTGCGCACGTGCGAAATCGACTGGACCGGTCTGAAACTGCTCCTCGAAGGGATCGAGCCGGGACGCCGGAAGAAGCGTTATCACGCCTCTGGAGCGCCCATAAAAACGCTTCAAAACAGCGGCTTGTGTTAAAATGCACGCATGGATTCAGCACGTTACCAGACGGTTTACAACCTCGAACAAGCCGCGGCATTGTGCCCGCAAGAGGTGCTGGATCTGTGCCAGACGCTGTCTGCTGAAATCACCGCACTGAAGCAACAAATCGACTGGTTCAAGCGCCAGATCTTCGGCCAGAAAAGCGAACGACGCATCGACGTCACGCCGAGCGGCCAACTGAGTCTCGGCGAGTTCCCGACGCCCCCACCAGGTTCTGAGTCACCAGGTCGCCCCGTCGCCGCGCATACCCGTCAGCCGACCAGCAAGCGTCCCAGTGACGAAAGCGTGCCCTTCTTCGACGAGAACCGCGTCCCAGTCGAAGTCGTCGAGCTCACCGCGCCGGAAGTCGAAGGCCTCTCTCCCGAGGACTACGAGGTCATCAGCCACAAGGACAGCTATCGCCTGGCGCAACGGCCGGGTAGCTACGTGGTGATCAAGTATCGCCGGCCGGTAATCAAGCTCAAGAGTAACCAGACACTGGTCTGCGCCAACGCGCCGGCCGGTGTCATTGAGGGCAGCCGGGCCGACGTCAGCTTCGTCGCCGGACTGCTGATTGACAAATTTGCCTACCACCTGCCACTGTATCGCCAGCATCAACGCCTGGCCGATGCGGGAATCACCGTCAGCCGGCCGTGGCTGACGCAGATCGGGCAACAGGGCATCACTCTGCTCGAACCGATCTACGAGGCGCAGTTTGCCTCGATCCGCAGCTCGCGCGTCAAGGCGATGGACGAGACGCCGATCAAGGCCGGACAGGGCGCACCCGGCAAGCTGAAAGCGGCGTACTTCTGGCCGGTGTATGGCGAAGGCGACGAAATCTGTTTCCCCTTCTTCGCCAGTCGCGAGTTCAAGCACGTCGAGGCGGCCCTCGGACTGACCGCCGCCGAAGGCGCGGTGCTGTTGTCGGACGGCTATCAGGCCTACAGTCATTACGCGGCGCAGATCGGGATCACGCACGCCCAATGCTGGGCGCACACGCGTCGTAAGTTCTTTGACGCGCAAGACGCGGAACCAGAAGCGGCAGCGCAGGCACTCGCGCTCATTGGGGACCTGTATCAGGTCGAAGAGCGCATCCGCGAGCAAAAGCTCACCGGTGCAAGGAAGCGCGACTATCGTCTGGAGCATGCCAAACCGATCGTCGAGCGTTTCTTCGCCTGGGTTGGCGAACGCTTCGCGGCGCAGGGGCTGTTACCGCGCAATCCGCTGACCAGGGTGCTGGCCTACGCGCGCGATCGACGATGGGGACTGGAGGTCTTCCTCGCCGACCCGGACGTGCCGATCGACACCAATCACCTCGAACGCGCCCTGCGGGTGATTCCCATGGGGCGCCGCTCCTGGCTGTTCTGCTGGACGGAGTTCGGCGCCAGGCAGGTCGGGATCATCCAGAGCCTGATCGTTACCTGTCGGCTGCATCAGATCGACCCCTACGATTATCTCGTCGATGTCCTGCAGCGCGTCGCCGAGCACCCCGCCGACCGCGTCCATGAACTCACGCCACGGGTCTGGAAAGAACTGTTCGCTCAGAACCCGCTGCGCTCGCCTTTGTACGCGTTGCCGAAGTAGGGGCGCTCGACGCCGCGTAGTTGCCGGTTACGACGAATGTTCGACCGGCAGACAAATCGCTGAAGAAAATCAAGGCGAGACTGACGGAACTGACACAGCGGGAACTGACTGCCATCCCCTTGAGCGACATTGTGGGAAATGTGAACCGAAGCCTGAGAGGCTGGGTGAACTACTTCCACTATCGGAACTCAAGTCAGGTAATGAGCAAAGTCAGGCAGCATGCGGAAGACCGGTTGCGAACCCACTTGATGAAGCGCCACAAGGTGAAGGACAGAGGAACCGGCCTGTGCCGATTCCCGCGCCGCGATCTCTATGCGCGTTACGGGCTGTACAAAGTTTCCGGGACAGCGGGCTGGAACTCGGCGCATGCCCCGGCATGAAGAACATCGGAAAGCCGTGTGCGGGAGAACCGCATGCACGGTTTGATGAGGGAGGGCAGGCGAAAGCCTGTTCTCTACTCTACTCTTTAGTTCTGACCTCTTTTGTTGGACAGGCTACGAGTATAGCCGTACCCGCAGCCCGCTGATTTGATGTGGTTTTGCCGGCTCCGTGTCGAATGTGTTGATCATTAACGATCGGCGGCCGGCGCCGGAAGCTTGCTAGCGGTAGCGGCCAACGAACCCGGGGAGACCGGCAGCCTCGGGAGAACTGGCCAGATACCGCGCGTAGGCGATTTGATCCTTGTGGTCGCCAGGGTCTTTCTTCTTGATGTCGTCAAGGGTCATCTTCATGCTGTCTTCTTTCTTGCACGTCAATTGTTCATCAAAGATCACGCGGGTGCGGAAGAAACTGCCCCACTTGAACTCGGCAAAAATTGCGTTGTTGGGGTCTTTGATGTAGCCGAATTTCTCACGTACGACCCACGAGAGACTGCGGTAAAGGTCGTTGTCGAGGTCTTTTACATGCTTTTTCAGGGTGTCCGGATTGAACGGCCCCGCGCCCATGGCATCGAAGGGGTAGACCCAATTGTTGGTGGCCATTTCCTTCCAGAAGCGGTTCCCTTTGATCCCACTCCAGTTGCGCGTAACGACGACCGGGACATCTACGTCGCCCTTGGCGCGCCACAGGGATATGGTCAGATGGTGGTGGTCGATCAAGTAGTACTGGGCATCGTTCCCGATAATCACGGGGACAGCGCGCGGCAGCAGGTAGTTCGCCAACTGGTCGCTGTCTTTTATACTCTCTATTCTTTTCACCTTTGCGTCAACCTCGTCCATGCCTACAGCATTCTGGGTGGGACGCAGTTCACTGAGCTTGAGATACCCAATTGTGCCCTGCGGACTGTCGGGCTTTATCCCGGGGAGAAAGCCACATACGTTGTCATTTTTGTTGGCCATCGATTACTCCTGATTGGTTGAGGCAATAAAAAGAAGGTCTGGGTGTCCAGGCAGAATACGTCCGTGTCTTGAGCAACGGGGCGCTTCACAATACTAAAGCACGCGGGTCCGAGATGGCACGTCGATCAGGACAGAAAAGCCACTCCTGGCTCGGGCGTGTCAATGACTAGAGGGCCAAGAAATCCAACCGCGCCGCGAAAAGTATATGTTCCTCCAGCGGCCGTGGTCAATCGTTGATCTTGCCAGCGTGCCCTGTGCTGCGGTCAACTGTCCAGAAAGGGTATTTTTCAGTTTTTTCGTTGCTGAGTTGCCGCACCAATGATTTTTTTGGGAACAACCGGGGACAGCCCAGAATGGCACTTACTTAAGCTTTTTTGGGTGCCCATGGCGCTGGATATCCTCCCGTGCCATAGGGCGTGGTCTCATCAATAATGGGTAGGCATTGCGGCGTCGCTTGAGGGCACGAGGCTCGATGCGGCCTGGGCGATTGCCGACGGTTTGCTGGGCAATGAGGGCGAAGAGTTGGCTGGGGTGTGCGATGCCACCATGATAGGCATGAGGCGCCCAGGCGAGCCAGACTTGCACGGCATGCTTGAAGCTCAACTGACGGGGCAAGAGGCCGCTTTGTAGCGCCGCTTGAGCCATCATCAAGCGGATCAAATTGTAGGCGAGCAGATAGACCCAGATTTCCTTCACGGCCATGGCTGGCGTTTGGCAGCCCAGTTGCTCCATGCCCAAGGTGGTCTTGATGTTGCGCAGATCAAGTTCAACATGCCAGCGATCCCGATACAGGCGTTTGATGGCCTCCTTGGATGTTTGCTTTGGACACAGAAAGGTCGTGACGAGTGTCTTGCCCCCCGCCCGAAGCTCGCGAACCGTGACACTGGCCGGTGCCTGCGCGTAATCCTCCTGAGACATCCAGTCTGGCTTGATGCCTGGTTTGGATAAAACCAGCAGGTGGTCACGCTCCCCCAGTCGCTGGCCGAGGCAATAATCGGTGGTGCGTTGGCGTGATCCGTGTTGTTCAAAGACGGCATCAACCCCTCGCTCGATCAGCGCGCAGAGCAGGAAGTAGGTGGCAAAGAACGCATCGCCCACCAGCACATCGCCGCGCACCAAGGTGTCGATCTGGCGGCGCAGCAAGGACTGCTCGTCGCTGCCTTTGCCGCGACAGGCGCTGATCGCGGCATTGAGCACAGCACCGCTGCCCAGGCAGATCAGGCCGACGATCCGGCATTGCGGGAATCCCAATCCAGCCTTCTGGCTACCGGGCTGCGGGAAGTCGGCCTGATTGGCGTCAGTATCGGGCATGATCACCGTGGCCCCATCCACCAATCGTACCGGACGCCCCCGCCAGTGCCATGCCGCCGGGGCATGGGCCGTTAGCCATTGCCCGGTCTGATGGGTCAAGGTACTGACCATCGACGTCGGCACGCGTTGGCGAGCCCGGCAGTAGGCGCCGGTATGGGAGCTGCAGGGCGTGAGTCCGGCGATCAGGCGCTTGATCGCCCCTTCATTGACGGCGCGTTGGCAGGAGCGGTCGGCGCTGAGGGCTTGCGCCAAAAACATCGATAGCGTTTCAGTGGGCGGAAACAGTCGCTCTCGGTGCGGCGGCAAGGCCAACTCCACGGCATCGAAGAGTTCCGGCCCAGTCAATAGATCGAAAAACGCGTGGGCATCTACGCTGTTGGCCTTCGCCGAAATCGCGTGACGTTGCCGGGTGATGGCTTTGTGAGTAGCATGCATTGGGGCTGATTCCTCGGGTGACAGTCGGGTGTTTGGCGACTCCAACTTATCACGCGTCGATTCAGCCTGCTTTATCAATTACATCAGTATGTTGGGGCTTAAGTAAGTGCCATTCGGGACAGACCCGAATGGCACTTACTTAAGCTTTTTGAGATGTCCATTTTTCATGACGATAGCTTTGGCGAGATTACGTGGTTTGGTGAGCATTGGATAGGGTTTAGGTCGTCGTTTGACGGCGCGAGGCTCGATCCGGCCCGGTCGGTTACCGACCTGTTGTTGGGCGATTAAAACGAATAGTTCGCTGTGTATGTCGTGATGGCTGCGGCTCGCAAAGGGTGCCCAGGCGAGCCAGATTTGCACGGTATGCTTGAAGCTCAGTTGGCGCGGCAATCTGTGGGAGAGCATTGCAGCCTGAGCCATCATTAACCGAATCAGATTGTAGGCGAGGAGATAGACCCAGATTTCCTTGATCGCCATCGCAGGCGTCAGGCAACTCAGTCGTTCCATGCCGAGCGTGGTCTTGATGTTGCGCAGATCGAGTTCAACGTGCCAGCGATCCCGATAGAGCGATTTCAAGGCAGTCTTGTCGGTTTGTTTTGGGCAAAGCAATGTCGTCACCCGTGTCTTGCCACCGACCCGAAGCTCGCGTACGGTCAGACTCTCGGGGGCCTGATCGTAGTCGGCCTGAGGCATCCAGTCGGGTTTGCTGACGGGTTTTGGCAGCACGATCAGATGATCGCACTGCCCCAACTGCCGACCTCGGCAAAAATCGGTGGTGCGTTGCCGCGCGCCATTTTGTTCAAACACCGCATCAATGCACCGCTCGCGCAATGAGCAGAGGAGAAAATAGGTGGCGTAGAAGGCGTCGCCCAACAGTAAATCACCCTGCTCCAGAGAATCGAATATCGAACGCAGCAACGACTGCTCATCGCTGCCCTTGCCCCGACAGGAGCCGGTCGCGGCATTGAGGACCGCCCCGCTACCCAAACAAACGAGCCCAACGATCCGGCACTGCGGGAAACCCAGCCCCGGCTTCTGGCTCGTCGGTTGCGGGTAGACGACCTGATTGTCTGAGGTGTCGGGCATTACGACGGTCGTCCCGTCCACCAGACGGACGGGACGACCCCGCCAATGCCAAGCTGTCGGCGCCTGCGTGGCGACTCTTTGCCCCACGTGGCACGCCAGTGTACTGATCATCTTCGAAGGCAAGCGCTTTCGCGCCCGGCAATAGGCGCCCGTGTGGGTGCTGCCCGGCACCAGGCCGCCAACCAGGCATTTGACCGCACGGTCATTGACTGCCTTCTGGCAGGAACGATCGGTGCTCAGCGCTTGGGCCAGAAACATCGACAACGTCTCCGTCGGGGGATATTGCCTTTCTCGGTGGGGCGGCAGTTCAGATTCCACGGCATCGAACAATTCCGGCCCCATCAACAGGTTGAAAAACGCATAGGCGTCGCTCTGGGCAGCGTGGGCCTTGACCGTTCGGTGTTGCTGTGCGCGTGTACTGCGGATAGGATGCATTTGGGCTGGCTCATCGTGGGCGGGTTGGGTGTTTGGCGACGCCAACTTATCACGCGTCGATCCAGCCTGTTTCATCATTTGCATCAAAGAGTTGAATGTTAAGTAAGTGCCATTCGGGACAGACCCTGAGGTTTCTCCTCATGGTTTGCGACTTATTCAACGGGTTGAAGACAAATATTCACGCGGAGAATGAGGAGTAGACTCGTCGCTTTGGGTAAATCGTCAAGGGTTGCCCCCTACGTCAGAATAGTTGTCGCCTCGATAGAATCTCCCCCCAGGGCGGCGACAAAGGATGGAAATGGCAAGGTACTCAGAGAAGTTCAAAGGTAGAGCGGTAGCACGATTGTTGGCGCCGGAAAATGCAGCAGTAGATGTGGTGGCCCGTGAAGTAGGCATTGGTTCGGGAACCCTTGAGCGTTGGCGAGATGACCGGATCATTATCACGGGCACGCTGCCGGGCGTGTGCTACGCGGAAGGAATGACGAGTTTTTTGTATGCACATGGAGTTCGCGTGTTTGACTACCCGCGCTTTGCTGAACCGCTGCGGGATCGCATCCGTGAGCGGGCGCAGGAGGTACCCCTTGGGCAATGTCGCGGCAACTCAAGCGACTTCGCGTGCTCGGAATGATCAAGAAGGTGGCGCATACCTATCGTTATTACCTGACTCGTCTGGGACGCTCAGCCATCGCCGCCGCTTGCTCGCTTACCCGTTTCAACATCATCCCTGCCATGGCTGCTACCCAATGAATTCCTCGCATGATTTGTCATGACTGAAGTTGTTAGTGGCTAAAGCTGACTTTTACCTCAAACGCAATCTCTACGTCCCCGGGCCAGCCGGTTCCGACAAGGCTATGGATTTCTTCGGGAATCACCACTTCGGTCGCTAGCGCCGTTTTCGCCACGGTGCCATGGCAATCGGTGCGTAGTTCCCCGCGGTGTCGTCGGTCTGGTCCGCGCCGACTCAGCGGCAGATGTCGTTCAGTCGGCTTCGTGGGTTTGATAGCCGCGATACGAAATCCCACAGGTTTTGCCGGTAGATATCGTGGTGGCTGCCGATTGCTTCTTCCCGCGCCAGTATATTCCACAGCGGAAAGCGGTTGCCGTCCGCGACCAGAGGGTTAGGCAAGACCTTGCAGGCAAGAGCAATGGTGGCGGGATCAGCCTGCTGCGCATTGTCGCTCAATTCCAGCTGGTGCGTGCGGTAGCGTTCCATGTGCCCCATAGTGTGCGTGTTGGCAATTTTTTCCAGGCGTTCAGAGTAATCACTGCGTGGCACGTCCTGGTCGGTCCAGCCCTCGTGCTCGAAAAGCGAGTTGACCGTTCTTCCCAGAGGGAAGGCAATTCTGGTGGCACTGTCAGCTTCCGATGTGATCGATACCAGAATAGGGCGCTGGTCTTCAGCATAAGCCCAGAACGATCCCGTCGACGGGGATTGGTCTTTGGCGACCTGGAACAATGGCTCGAACCTGCTCGCCTCAAATGCCGGATTAAGGAGCAGGACCAGATCTGCGATGGGGATCGCTTTGCGAAGGGTAGCCTGGTCGCCGTGATTGGCGGTGACCAGCGAATTCAACAGTGACTCGGCGACCGAGTTGTAGACGATCAATCCGCCGAAGCTGTGCCCGATTAGCGTCAACCGGACCTCGCGACCTGACGCCGCCACGGGCTCTTTGCGTATCGCCTGGAGATGCGAAAACAGCTCCCGTACCGAGCCTCGCGCCACATGGTCCGCGGTCGCCTTGCGATCATAGAAAGTAATACCCTGGACCAACGTAGGTAGATCAAGCGGTGCACCTCGCCACCCGACGTAGATGCCAACGGCACGGCTCCCGGGTCGCCCACGGGTCAGGGCAGGCATGACCGTATCGCGGAACTTGGTGACATCGAAATCGTCGAATTGCGCCGAGTGTTTCCACCCGTGGACGAAAACGACGACTTCTAGACTCTTTTCACCCTTGGCCTGCAACAGGTTCAGTGCCGCGTTCAGCTGTTTTCGGTCGTAAAACCAACCCTGATCCGTCAGTTCAACGTACGCGATAGCGAAATCCTTGACGTGCTCTATTGAAGCTTTCTCACAGAGCTTTCGCGGATCGATTGTTGTGGCGTTAGCGCATTGTTTAAGCGCAGCATTACCTGCAGTCTCCCCAAGCTCGCAGACCTCTCCAATACAGCTTCGGTGCATGGCTACTACCGAGCAACCCGCTGCCGTCAGGGAGAGGAAAGCCACGACGCAGGCAGTCATTGATCGCATGAGATTTGCCCCTTTTTCGCTATGTTTCCGCGACCAACACAATGACCGGCAGTGGTTGTCCTCGTGAGGATAATTCCGGTTATCGCAATTTTTCGATAAAAAGAAGAACTGGCTGTTCACGTGGTCCGAAGCCGCCGGCAAACGGGCGGCGGTGATTCAGGCCCTGCTACAAGCCGCCCACCTGAACGGTGTCGACCCCCATGGCCTAACTGACTGACACGCTGGAAAAACTCCCGTCCTGGCTCAACCGCCGCATTGAGGAGATGTTGCCCATCAAAATGTTTGCCTGAGCTGCACACGGATTGGTGGATGCGCTGCTCGCTTACACTATTGCTGCTTTCGATTTGCTGATTACCGGAATTTAATCCCTTGCGGTTGTGGTTGTCCGTGAATGCAAAACACCGCTGCCCTCGAACCACGAAAAGTCGGAAGTGACACCCGACTTTAGACCCCGCACCCACCCCCTTATTGGGCTACCCGAAGCGATTGTCTTTCATGCCCAGAACGAGTTTGTCCTGCACCTTGGCGGCGGCTTCGGCCTAGGTGACGCGGCCGTTCCTATTGACGTCGAGGCCCTCGTTCTGGTCATAGGCGCGCGAGGGCTTCTGAAACAGGACGTGACTATCGAGTTGGCCCAACGCTGACGGCAAGAGCACGGCCATGTAGACATCGCCGAGATTAGGCATGGCGCGGCTGTGGACGACCGATTCGAAATGTTTTTCGACAAAATCCAGCTGTGTTACGCCGCTCATCAAGGCTAGCTTCTCAATTGTTGTGCCAAGACCGATGGCGGTGCCGGGCATGAACTGGATTAGGCCGGTGGCGCTGCTGCCGGCGGCGCTTTTCTGGGCCGGCGAGAAGGATTCACCCGTTTCAAAAGCCATCACCGCCATCAGGTGGTTTGGATCGCAGCGCAGGCGGGCTGAGATCGCGATTACCTTGTCGTTAAATTCCTGACCGTGTTTTTTCCGGGTGACCTTGCCAAAGGCGAGGGGACTGCCGACGGCGGCAGTTGGGGCAGCGACGGCAGCGGAAATGGCAGCGGCGGTTCCCGCGCCGCTGGTTGCGGCGGGGATTTCCGGGGCAATCGGGGTGTAGCCCCTGCCACCCGAAATGGCATCGTCGAAATCAAACAGCGGCAATTGGAAGCCCAGCTTGGCCGCTGACGCCGGGCCGACGATGCCATCGTCGGCGTCCGGACCAAACTGCTGGGTCTGAAAATCGATTACCGCCTGAAAGGTCGGGGGACCAAAATCGCCGTCAATCGTGAGCTTGCTACCGGTGCGCCGGTTGAGCGCGTCCTGTAGCTGGCGCACCAGCGGCCCCTGAGACCCCTGCGCAGGATCACCGTTTTGCCCACCAGACGACTGCGGATCATTGTCTGGGCCTCATCGGCGGCAAATAGCACGTATTCGGTATTTTTCTGCGCACCGAGTTTATCGGCAAAGGGCATCATGAATGTGCGGAACGGTCCGGCAGCGCTGTTGCGCACCCCCTTTTTCACCGTGCCGGCAATAGTCTGACAGCCGGCCGAGGAAAACGCCGCATCGGGGATCTTGCCATCAACCCCCATGTTAAAGGCGCAGTGGATGTTGTCGCCGAATTGGCGACCCACCTCCCAGCGGTCGAGCGTATCGAAATCGGCATCGTCGCCGGTGCGTTGGGCGGTGATCGGGCAATCCTGCAGCAAAGCCCAATGGCCGTTCGTGCCTTCGCTCCGCTTGTGCCATCCAGCGGTGTATTTCGGGTAACGGCCACGGCCCATCTGATTGACCCCGTTTCCATTGGCACTTATCCGCGCCGAAACCGTGATGCCAAAGGGTACGGTCGAGCCTGGAAAGACGGCAAGGCCGTGCCCGGGGTTCCATTGACCCAGTGTGCAGTTCATCGACTTGTAGTTCACCGTGGCGAGGAAAATCTCGTGGTGGGGGGCAAAGTCAGTGCCGCCGAAATCGACCGGGCGGCAGCCGCGCAGGCCAAAGACCACGATCTGCCCAGGCGTAACGGGAAATTGTGAGCGTTTCCAGAGCGCCAGGAGATGCGCCTCGGAGAGCATCAAGCGGCCTTCATTGCCATCGGCGGGGGTAGGCACGGCGAAGGCAGCGCTCGGAGCAGCAGTCTCGGCGGCGGTGCCGCCGGGCGTGGCCGGGGCCGCGGCGGCGCCAGTACCGGGGCCTGGGTCGGGGGATGCAGCGGAAATTGCACTGAAGTCTTCCTCGGCAGAGTCGGCAAAGATCTCGGCGATCCTTTTCTTGGTCTCGGCGACCGACAGCCCGGCAAATTCGTTTCCAGCCGCGTTCACATCGACTGCATGTTTGTCGATCCGGTTCTTGATCTCGGTGAGGCTGGCGGCTAGGCTGGCAAGACTGATCATGGCAAGCTCGTCCAGCACATCGTCAATATCGCCCGCGATGCCCTCGAGACGCTGCATTTCATCCCCGTCACCGATGGCCTTCGCGGCGGCAAAGGGCGCTTCGAGTGAGCGACGCATTGCCTTCAGTTGGTCGCGCATCTGATCTCTGTCCATGGTGTGCTCCTATGAGTAGGTTATTTATTTTGCAGCGCCCTTATGGTTTCGGCCAGTGCGCGAATTTCTACCGTGGCGTCGACCAGCCCGGCGAGATCGGCGCTAGACTCGCCCTCGGCGATGGCCAGAATTGCGCTATCCATCGCCACGATAGTGCGGTCCAGCAGGATCACCCAACCGGCGAGCAGGGCACGGTCGGCTTCGAGTTTCTTGAGGTTTTCGTTCGATACGCCGTCAGTGCCGGCAAGGCTGCTGCGGATAACATAGCTGCGCTGCATCAGTTCGAACATGTCCTTGGTGCCGTTGCGCAAGGTGACCAGCAGACTACGGATATCGGGGTAAGCGAGCACCAACTGCTGGCGAAACTCGATCCGATTAGAGATTTTCGACAACATTTCGAAAATCGGCAGGACCTTGCCAATGGCGCTGGTCAACAGCGGCGTGACCGCGAGATCGAACCCCGCGGCCCCTGCAATAGCAGAGGCGGAGCCACCAAGCGAGGTCGCGGCGGTGGACAAACGGTTGGTCAGCGCTACCGTGGCTTCGCCGGTGGCGAGACCCGACAGCGCCTGGTTGTAGTGGAGCGCCGCGCCGAGGCTGGCGCGCATCGCACCGGTGAGCGGCGGATCACCGACCTGGAGATAGTTTGCCGCCTGATTGGGGTCGAAGTCGGCAATGCCGGCTTTGGGCTTGAGCATGCGTTTGGCAACCGTGCGTTCGGCGGCGGCGAGGCGGTCGAACACTTTGGCGCCTTCGACGTATTGCGTGTCGAACGCTGCACCGTATAGCTGAAACTCCGCAACGCCGGTGGCGCAGGCAGAGAGGAGAAGAATGAAGACGATCGTGCCGACCGCTAACAGAGCTTTCATTTAATTACCCCCTCAAGTCCCTCTTCCAAAACGATCCAGTTAAGGAAGCGCTGGTTAGCTGACCGCTGACGCGCTAGCAACTGCTCTGCAGCGGCATTTTTAACAGTATCCGGGGATATTCGTCAGTCCATCCGAAAAATCCGCGGCTTTCAAGCATTCCGTGCCACCTAGCCCGAATTTTTCATAAAAGCAGGCGAATCTCGTTTAACCCATTGATATAATAGGGGTTACGCCAATAACGCTTTGTAAGAAGCCTAAACGAGACCGCCCATGGACCATTCTATCCCAACCCAGCTTCACTTTCCCGCCAGCGCCGGATTTACGATCCGGGCAGAGTTTGACGGCGGGGCGATGTCCTCCGACTTTGGCGCACTCCTGTTGCGTGGCATCGACCTGCAAATCGGCCTGATTCCCCGCCTGGTCAGCGCGATTCACGACAAACGCCACGCCTCGTACATTGACCATCCCCTGGCCGACCTGCTCCGCCAGCGGATATTCCAGACCGCCAGCGGTTACGCCGACGGTAATGACGCCAACACGCTGCGGCGCGATCCGCTGTTCAAACTGGCGGTCGGTCGTGCCCCCGCTGGACGAGGGAAATGACCTGGCCTCCGGCCCCACGCTCTCCCGGCTCGAAAACAGCGTATCGCGCAAAGACATTTACCGCCTGGCCAAAAGCTTCGTCGACGCCTTCATCGCCAGCTACGCCCAAGCGCCTGCCGTGATCGTGCTCGATATGGATCACTCGGAGGATGCCACTCACGGGCAGCAGGAACTGGCGTTCTATAACCCCCACTACGGGAATCACTGCTACCTGCCGCTGTTTCTCTTCGAAGGACTTTCCGGGAAGTTCATTACTGCCGTCCTGCGTCCGGGCAAACGCCCGACTGGCAAGGAGAACGCGGCCATCATCAAGCGCGTGCTGCGCTTGCTCCGCCAGGCTTGGCCCGAGACCCACATCATTCTGCGCGGGGATGGCCACTTCTCGAATCCCGAACTGATGGCCTTGTGCGCGTCCGATCCGCATCTGGACTTCCTCTTCGGCCTGGCCGGCAACCAGGTGCTCTCGCCCAAGGCCGAGCCGCTGCTGAAGAAAGCCCGTGCGCTGCACCAGACACACAGCGCCAACGCCCAGCGCCTGGGGAACGCCGAGCCTGCGGCGACACGACTGTACGACGATATCGAGTATCAGGCGGGCTCGTGGCCCAAGGCTTACCGCGTGGTGGTCAAGGCCGAGGTGATGGCCTTGGGTGACAACCCGCGGTACGTGGTGACCTCGCTGTCCGACCCGACGCCTGATGTGCTTTACAAAGAGCTGTACTGTGCTCGAGGGCAGGACGAGAACTTCATCAAGGCGGTGAAGAACGACTTGGCCAGTGACCGGACCTCCGATCATGCCTTCCTCGCCAATCACCTGCGGCTGTTCTATTCGTGTGCGGCGTATGGGTTGATTCACGGCTTGCGCGAGAACACGCTGGTGCATACGGAACTGGCCAAGGCGCAACCGCTGTCGATTATCCTGAAACTCTTTAAGTTGGCGGTGCGCGTGGTGCAGTACAAGGATCGGATCAAGCTGTCCTTGCCTACGTCGTGTCCGATGAAGGGGGTGCTGGCGCGGGTGACCGAGTTGCTTTACCTCGTCCCGCGCCCGCCGGCACCGGCCTGATCGACTCGGCGACGCCGTCTCATGCTACCGACTCGAATCCGCTTGAGCGGAGGTCAGGTCTCGCCAGCGCTCTGTCCAGGGATCGATGGCGGCAGGGTGTGATGCCCAAAAGTTGGGGTATTTGGCCGATCGTGGCGGGTTGGCAGCAAAATTCGCAGCAAGCTGACTCGCATCACGGCTGGAATGGCACGACATTGACATCGCGCGGCGGGTTTATGAAACATCCGGGCTAGGGTGTGTTGACAATCACTCCGATAGATGACCATGGCATTGATCGGCGAAATCCTCGTTTACAGTCAATGAGTTACAAGGAGGCTGTTCACAGAGGTTGATATAGGTTCATATCCTGACTTTTGGGTGGCGTCAGGATGATGGTACGTTTGTGGTTGCGTGATGATCAGTTTGAGCGGATAGCGTCCCTGTTGCCGGGTAAAGCCAGCGACCCGGGGTGCACGGCGGCCGATAATCGACAGTTCGTTGAAGCGGTTTTGTGGATTGCTCGCACGGGTAGTCCGTGGCGTGACCTGCCATGCCCATTCGGGCCGTGGAATAGTGTCTATCAACGATTTGCTCGCTGGTCGCGGTGTGGTGTCTGGCATCGCATCTTCACCCAGTTGGCGCAGGACGCAGATTTCGAAGAGGTGTTCATCGACAGCACCATCGTTCGCGCCCATCAACATGCCGCCGGTGCACCAAAAAAAACGGTGGCCAGGCGCTTGGGCGATCACGGGGCGGACTGAGCACCAAGATTCACGCCCTGGTTGAAGGCTTGGGGTCACTCGCCCGCTTTCGTCTCACCGGTGGAGAAGCCGGTGACAGCCCTCAAGCGCTGCCCCTGTTGGGCGATCTGTTGCCCGACTCGCTGAGTGCGGACAAAGCCTACGACACAGACGCGATCATCGAGCATCTTGCTGCGAATGAGATTCAAGCGGTCATTCCTCCCAAAAGCAATCGTATTGTCCAGCGTAGTTTCGATCAGCACCTTTACAAAAATCGCAACCTGGTAGAACGCTTCTTCTGCCGGATCAAGCAGTTCCGACGCATCGCCACGCGCTATGACAAACTCGCCGAACGCTTCGCTTCCTTCGTCGCCCTCGCCGCAGCTTTCATCTGGCTCACGTGATTGTCAACACACCCTAGTCACCTACCCCGAATTTTTCATAAAAGCAGGCGAATCTCGTTTAACCCATTGATATAATAGGGGTTACGCCAATAACGCTTCGTAAGAAGCCTAAACGAGACCGCCTATGGACTATTCTATCCCAACCCAGCTTCACTTTCCCGCCAGCGCCGGATTTACGATCCGGGCAGAGTTTGACGGCGGGGCGATGTCCTCCGACTTTGGCGCACTCCTGTTGCGTGGCATCGACCTGCAAATCGGCCTGATTCCCCGCCTGGTCAGCGCGATTCACGACAAACGCCACGCCTCGTACATTGACCATCCGCTGGCCGACCTGCTTCGTCAGCGGATATTCCAGACCGCCAGCGGCTACGCCGACGGTAATGACGCCAACACGCTGCGGCGCGATCCGCTGTTCAAACTGGCGGTCGGTCGTGCCCCGCTGGACGAGGGAAATGACCTGGCCTCCGGCCCCACGCTCTCCCGGCTCGAAAACAGCGTATCGCGCAAAGACATTTACCGCCTGGCCAAAAGCTTCGTCGACGCCTTCATCGCCAGCTACGCCCAAGCGCCTGCCGTGATCGTGCTCGATATGGATCACTCGGAGGATGCCACTCACGGGCAGCAGGAACTGGCGTTCTATAACCCCCACTACGGGAATCACTGCTACCTGCCGCTGTTTCTCTTCGAAGGACTTTCCGGGAAGTTCATTACTGCCGTCCTGCGTCCGGGCAAACGCCCGACTGGCAAGGAGAACGCGGCCATCATCAAGCGCGTGCTGCGCTTGCTCCGCCAGGCTTGGCCCGAGACCCACATCATTCTGCGCGGGGATGGCCACTTCTCGAATCCCGAACTGATGGCCTTGTGCGCGTCCGATCCGCATCTGGACTTCCTCTTCGGCCTGGCCGGCAACCAGGTGCTCTCGCCCAAGGCCGAGCCGCTGCTGAAGAAAGCCCGTGCGCTGCACCAGACACACAGCGCCAACGCCCAGCGCCTGGGGAACGCCGAGCCTGCGGCGACACGACTGTACGACGATATCGAGTATCAGGCGGGCTCGTGGCCCAAGGCTTACCGCGTGGTGGTCAAGGCCGAGGTGATGGCCTTGGGTGACAACCCGCGGTACGTGGTGACCTCGCTGTCCGACCCGACGCCTGATGTGCTTTACAAAGAGCTGTACTGTGCTCGAGGGCAGGACGAGAACTTCATCAAGGCGGTGAAGAACGACTTGGCCAGTGACCGGACCTCCGATCATGCCTTCCTCGCCAATCACCTGCGGCTGTTCTATTCGTGTGCGGCGTATGGGTTGATTCACGGCTTGCGCGAGAACACGCTGGTGCATACGGAACTGGCCAAGGCGCAACCGCTGTCGATTATCCTGAAACTCTTTAAGTTGGCGGTGCGCGTGGTGCAGTACAAGGATCGGATCAAGCTGTCCTTGCCTACGTCGTGTCCGATGAAGGGGTGCTGGCGCGGGTGACCGAGTTGCTTTACCTCGTCCCGCGCCCGCCGGCACCGGCCTGATCGACTCGGCGACGCCGTCTCATGCTACCGACTCGAATCCGCTTGAGCGGAGGTCAGGTCTCGCCAGCGCTCTGTCCAGGGATCGATGGCGGCAGGGTGTGATGCCCAAAAGTTGGGGTATTTGGCCGATCGTGGCGGGTTGGCAGCAAAATTCGCAGCAAGCTGACTCGCATCACGGCTGGAATGGCACGACATTGACATCGCGCGGCGGGTTTATGAAACATCCGGGCTACCACGGCTCAGTATAGGAAATCGCTGAGAATATTCAAGGGAAATTGGTATCCCTTTGACCCAAGTTACGGCGTACGGTCATGGATGATGTCGCGGTAGGGGACTGGCTGGAGGTCTACGGCGAACTGGGCCAGGCGATGGAGCAGCACGCCGCGGGCACGCGAAGTGCGGCAGTTGAAGCGGAAGGTAACTCGTCCGGGTAGTAGTCGAGATGACGTTTCTGAATACCGCCCTGAAACGTGTCCATGAGCCAACGCTTGAGCAGTGAGGCGGCGTTATGGACGCGTGGCATCAATTCGTGCGCCGGCTCGGGCGAAGTGCCGATCACGGTGACGCGGTGCGGGAAGCCAGTAGCCTTGAGTCCATTGTAGCCCTTCCAACCATCGGTATGGATCGTCGTACCCGGCATGACCGTCTCGCGGGCGAAGGCCATCAGCATCGCCGCCGATGCCTCCTCGATGCGCCTCATGCGGATGTGCCCGATGGCGCGGCCGCGCTTCTCCGCCGCGATCACGACCAGCTGTTAGCGGTGCTCAGTTTTCGTAGAAATTTGGCGGCGTTAAATTTTCAGGCATGTTGTGTGCTTTCTCGCTGAGGTGCCGAGTTGCCCCGGAGCCGGGTCAAGTGCAGGCTGTGGCCTTATACAGACTGGCGAAGCGCACCCTTGACGCGGTGGAGGGGCGATACGCTTGAGGGTGGCAGTAAGTGCAGCAGTTTTGCGCTTACTGCCATAAAGGCCAGCAGTTTCGCCGCCATAATTCTACGGATTTACGCCGCCGGCAACACCAGCGCCTTGTCCTCGATGTCGCGGCCCTTTCGACCCTCTTCCGGGCCGCCGATGATCGTCTCGTCAATCTCAACTTCACCGCTCAAGAGGTTACGGGCGACCCGCTTGCTCCGCACTCGTCTTAGCGTGCTGCACCACGGCCTCGGTTTCGCTCTCGAAGAGCTTCCCCGCGTCCTTGAGCAGAACGCCGCGCTTGAACAGGTACCGACCAAATGCTCCGTCCGGAAACATCGAGGTCAAATACCCCTTGAAGATCACCCGGTCGAAGCCTTCAACAACGCCGAGGATTGCTTCTTTGTGCCTTTCGAGGAAAATGTCCATGTCGCCTCCGTCACCGTGCGGTGGTCTACCTCCCTACGTGAGGTTGAGGATATTGTCCTCGCAAATTCAATCCGGCGGTACGTGAGGCGACACCTTCATTTGGTTGCGGCCAGCGACCGCGCTATGAGATGGGTAAGTATGACGTCGCCCTCATCAAAGGCCGGACTTGGCTGCTGCCCGACCAGCGACGCCTTAAGCTCACTGACCGGTCCGGTCCGACTTTAAACCTGCCGCTAAGGCGTCCACATTGCCTTGGCGTAACGAACGGCCGGCCGAAATGCACGCGGGCTGTCGTCGGGAATCTCTTACGCAGCAGAACACCAGCTTTCCTTCGCGGGCGTTTTGGGTGGAAAGATGCGGCTGACGCCTCGCTTCTTTGGTCAGACAGGCCGTTCGCGAGGAGCATGCGGGCGACGCGTTTCGGCTATTTCTCTGCCAAGTACTGACGCGCATCGTCAGTCGAAAGAAGACCGCGCTCGGCACGGTTTCTCGCGCTGGCCGCATAGACATCGGCTCGCGCATGGGTAATGCCAAGCGGCTCGAACCCGTTCGCCGGATTGAACGCCATCTGGTTGATCATCCGCTCATCGGCTTCTGACGGGATCGAAGAGAGCTCAAGTTCCCCAATGACGATGGGTACGGCGCGCCATGCCCTGGATGCATCATTCACCGGCGTATTTTCCTCATCAAGGTAGAGTTGCACGCTTAACCGCCACCTGATCGGGCCACCGGTCAAGCGGGCCAGGAGTTCCTCGCGCAGACAGTCCGGGCCATCGTGAACGAAGCCGTTCAACGGCAAGGTGTCCTGGTGCGGGTGGAGCGAGTACTTGAACGCCGCCTCGCCCAGCCTGACGACCGAGCCCCAATAGCTTTCCAGTGCCAGGCTGCGCACCGAGTGCAAACGAACCTCTTGCACGAGCACCGCGCCAATTCTGGTAAGTTCGCCGACTGTAAGCTGACCGTCACTCAACTCGTTGATCAGCGCCTCGAAGGCGCCGCTTGTACCGCTCTCTATCTTCTTGACCAGCAGGTCTGCGACGGCCATGAACTGTCTGGCATCTTTTGCATGCGATCTTCCTCCCTCGTTGGTCGCCAGGATGTCTGTCTCGGTACCTGCCGGGGAGAAGAACTTCAGCGCGACCCCACGGACATCGGCCATCTGGTCGGAGAATGGGCACGGCTGCCCGTTCGAGAAGCGACAAGCGACGGGAAGAGTGAACGGCGCTATCAACGGGCCGCTTCTGAGCGCAGCGGGAACCGCCTCGAATAAACGCAGGGTACCAGGTGCGCCGAGCAGTTGTTTCTGATGCTGGCCGCGATCGATATGGCCTCCCAAGCCAGAAGCGGCGACCGTCGCGACCCGTCTCTGCTGCTCGCCGATCTTCAAGACCAGCGCTGCCAGGGTGGCCGGCGTATCGGGCAAATCCGTCCATCCACGGCCGGTAACGGATGATTCATCCCCTGTCTTGTTCAATTCATCTGCTGACATCAGTCGGCTCCTTTTCGATTCACGCTCTCTTCGCACGCATGCGGTGTTGACAAGATGACCCGCACATCCTTCGAGCGGGCGTCGCATCGTCGACCTGGGGTTCGGGGAGCAATGGAACCGGGAACTGGTTTAAGGTGTTCACTTATCAGAACGGTCGAGATGACGGTACGGATTAGCCGGGGCCGGGAATCCAGCTTTCTGCATACGATACTCGTAATCCGCCCAGGCTTGTCGGCTTTGTTGGATGCTCGTCCCCCGCAGGGAGATTTCAATGGGTGGTTCGGCTAGGCGGCGACGTAGCCGCAGGCGCGGGTCGGCGTCGCTTACGCGCGTGGACAGATCTGCCAACCGCTTGGTCCTGGCCAGTTCCTCCAGGTCATGGGCTATGCGCCGGAGTACCCGGATCACACGGCCCCGGTCAACGCCGACGTAACAGGTCTCTGGCAAGTCATCGTCCGGTCGGAGGTTCACTGCCGGCGTTTCTCCTGCAGCGAGAGATTCCAGCCAGCCAACGCATGAGATCAGCATCGTTGCTTCCTCTGTGAGTCGGTCTGCGACCTGTTCCTCTGCGTCAGGAAGAGAATCCTCTGGAGCGGGCCATCCCGCCTCCCGAAGCATCGATAAGGCGTATTCCACACAATCCACCTGCGGGCTGGTGACAAGCTGATGAACACGGGTTGGACCCAAGCCCACCTGTTGGGCGATATCTCGGACGGAAAGTCCTTGTCGATGAGCCGACACGATGGCCCAGACGCGTTCGAGTTCGGCCATCTCCAGCTGGAAGGAGGCTCGTGCAAGTCGAGTACGAATACGCGCCCAGCGTTGAAATTCTTCTCTGGACTTCGGGATCATCTTTTTGTCTTACCCTGAGGTGTTCATTAGAGTGAACACCTTAAACCAGTTCCCGGTTCCATTACTCCCGGAACCCCAACATGGCCAACTTCGCCATTCTGCATTGGTTCGGCATGAACTTGGCGCCGCGCTTCACCAATTTGCATGCGCAACTTAAACACCTCTACTGCGGCCCTGGTCAGTCCTACTCTGATTTCCTGATTCAACCTGTGGGTCAAATTGACCGCAGCCTGATTGCATCGGAGAAAGCCAACATGGATCACATTGCTGCCACGCTGGGTCTCAAGGAGATGAGCCAAAGCGTCCTTATGCGCAAAATCTGTACCTTGTCCGGGCATCACCGGACGCGCAAGGCCATCTTCGAATTCGACAAGCTGATTCGCAGTATCTACACGCTCCGTTACTTGCGCGACCCGCAATTGCAGCGCGATGTCCACCGTTCGGAAAACCGCATCGAGTCCTACCACCAGTTGCGCTCAACTATCGCCCAGGTGAACGGCAAAAAGGAACTGACAGGGCGCACTGACCTGGACGTGGCGGTCAGCAACCACTGTGGCCGAGTGATTGCCAATGTCGTGATCGCTTACAATTCTATGCTGCTGTCCGGGCTGCTGAGCCGATATTTGGCAGCCGGCAACGAAAAGGCGATCAATTTCCTCAGGCAAATTTCACCTGCAGCATGGCAGCACCTGCATTTCCTTGGGCATTACGCATTCCGAGGCAAGCGCCACTCGATTGACTTGGAAGCCATTTTGGCGGGGGAGCTTCTGGGAGTCTGAAAATTCCGCCGGTTTGGGCTTACAACCCCAAATACCTTCAAGTTTTGTTCTCGCTCTGTACGGGCAGATAACGTGATTTGTGGCGGATCGAGATTCGTCGGGTTCGGCATCACGCGACTGACCGATGCAGAATCGTAAGCAGGGGATCTGCAACCGGTAGGGCTTGAGCTTCCAACGATGTCGTCCGCGCCACCACACGCGTGAAAGCTGAGGTCATGGCGCGTGCATCTTCCTTAGTGAGACTCAACCACAGCGCATGCTCGACGCGATACAGGAGTGCGAGATCGGAAAGGCGGCTACTCAGTTCCGCGAGTGACGTCACCGTCGATTCACGCACGTGCGTTTCGCAATCGCCGCCGAGCGTGGCGAGGAGTCCCTCGACCAATTTTGCCAGTTGTGAAGCTTCGCTTTGGGCGTGGGCCTGAGTTGACGGCTCGGAGATTTCCGCGTCGGGCGTTTGCTCCGCCTGCGCTGGAGGTTCGCGTCTGACATCCCTGTCACCGGCCAACCACCGAATGGTTGCGACGACCGCCTTGTGCGCTATCGGCGACAATTTCCCTTCCTGAAGCGCTTCGGACAGGAGATCGACGGCGCCGGGCGCGGCGATTTGCGGCAACGCATCCCGGGCTGCATGCTCGGTATTCGAATCGCCGCTCTTCAGCGCGTTGATGATCGCGATCACGCCGCTCGGTTCGTTAGTGGCGGCGAGCGCAGGAGCAGCTGCCTTAGCCGCAGGATAGCCAAACTGTAGAGCCTCAGTGAGCGCCTCGACCGCCTGGCGGCCGCCTAGCTTTCCGAGTGCTTCCGCCGCCGCTGCATACACGTCCCAAGCCGGTGGCGGTTCGACGAAATCCACCGCGTCATTCACCTGAGAGTAGTAGTCGTTAACGACGATGCGTGCGGTTTGGGTTACGACTATTGCGAGCGCCGAAACGGACGCGGTGTCGCCGATATTTCCAAGCGCGTACGCGGCCGCCGCCGCTACTTCAGCTTCATCATGGAGGTGCCTGATCAGGGAACTGGTCGCGCGTCGGTCCCGATATTCCGCGAGCGCGACTGCCGCCATTCGTCGCGCTGCGGTCGCTGGATCGCCGAGCCTCTCGATGAGTGGTTCTACGAGGCGCGCATCACGGAGATCCTGCGCCGCCCGAATTGCGGCACATCGTACGCTGGGTTGCTCGTCCTTCATCAGATCGACTACGTCGGGAACCACAGCGCTGCCCATTTGTGCGAGCGCTAGCGCAGCCGACCTCGTAGCGGATGTGCGCAGCGCCGGTAGAACGACGGGCAATGCCTCGCGACCGAAGCGCGCCAGACCCCGCGCTGCAGCCTGCGCCACGCTCTCCTCCGGGTGACTGAGCGCTGCGCCGAGACCCTGTATGGCTTCGTGCCGCCCCGTTCGCGCGAGCGCTTCGACTAGTGCGATGCGGTCGTGGACCTCCACCCGCACATGCCGCAACCGTGTGAACGCACGCCGCAGCATGGACATTGGCCTGGCTAATAGCGGTTTCACCTTCTTCTCAATCGGAGCCCAGACAAGCGCGTAGAGCAGCAACCACGGGATGAACAACAGACGGAATGGCGAAAAGAACAGGCGAAACAACCACATCGACGTGTAGCCGCTGATTGCGTTCCGTATGCGTCCTGCTGGCGGCCGCTGCAATAAACGAGTGAGCGTCCCGACAATCGTCTGCGCAAGTTGGTCCGGTATCGAAGCGCCTTCACCGACCGCCGCGGCGGCGAACAGCAGATCGCGGTGCAGAATGCGTTCGTATCGGCTCCGCGCGCTGAGCAGACTCCAGGTGGCGGTTGTTGCCAACTCCCCACGGAGTATCCCGATCATCATGAGCACCGGCTCCCGCCATGCGTGGTGATGCATTCGCGGGCGCAGGAAGTCCCAGGCATGAGAAGCATCTGCTTGCCACAACGCCGCGAGTTGAGTCGCGACTGCATACTCCTGAAACGTCAGGTGCCGAAAGGCGAGGAACTCTTCGCCGGCAAGCGTCCAGACGACCAGCATGCCGGCCTGCAGCCAGTGCTCGATCACCTGCTCACCGAGCGCGGCGCCATTCGCGAATCCCGCCGCTTTAAAATAGGCGCCGAGATCTTCAATGACTTTGCGGCGGGACGGTGATGCATCGCCTTTTCCACCGTAGTAACCGAGTTGGAGATACCAGCCGAGGAAGTAAAAGCCCGTCAACCTGGCTCTCCTCTCTTCATCTCCATCGTCGCGAGCGCCGGCAGCCGGTGGTGCTTGCCGAGTAAGCTCCCAGCTGTGGATCAATTCCTCGACGTATCGCCGGTATAGCTCGGTCCTTTGCGTTGGGAGGTCTCGTGAAGGGTCATCGCCCGCGAGCACCGCGAGGAACGTTAACATGAGCGGATTCCGAACCACCTGTTCGAGCTGCGGCCGACGGGCGAGTTGCGCTTTGAAAGCCTCGAGCATGTGGGCGGGCGAGGGCGAATCGCTGCGCTGTCCGGCGAGAATCTCGAACCACTGCGCGAGGAAATGATCCACATCGGCCGTGGCCAGCGGCAGCATCTCGAAATGCGGTAACTGTTCGAGTCCGGACGCGTCATAGCCGGTCGGCCGCGAGGTCAGCATGAGGAGTCCGGTCAGGTCGGCGATTTCACGCGCGACCTGTTCCGCTCCAGACTGTGCTTCGTCGAGACCGTCCAGCAGCCACAGAACCCGTGCCTCCCGGATCTTCCTGTGAAGGACCTGGCGGAGCTCCCGATCGCCGCGGCACGCCTGCGTCACCGCGAAGTCTCGCAACGACAGTCCGGCCTCGGTCGCGAGGGCGGTGCCGTATTCGCGCAGCGAGACGAGCAGAGGTAATCGCACTTCTACGCTCTGGACGCTCTGTCGCGCGACGTAGCGCAGCAAGGTCGATTTCCCCGAACCCGGCCCGCCAAGAATGACGACCCGTTCGTTATCACGGAGGAGGCGCTCGGGATCGAGCGCACTTTTTCTCGATGATTCCTCCGGCAGGTATAGGTGCGCACCGAGCGACGCAGCGTCCGTCGAGCTGGTTTTCATCGCAGCACGTTCGCGGGTCTTTTCCGCGGCGCGTGCCCGCTGTTCTTCGATCGCGAACACCCGTACGTAGATCGCGTCGAGCGGCACTCGGAGCTGCAAGGCCCGGCCGTGGTGGTCGCGCGGCTGTGGAATCCCTCGCAAGCTGACGAAACACGTATCGTCGAGCAGCCGCTGCCGGTAGCGGGCCAGACGTTCAGTCTCGGACGTTTGCTGCGCCGCCACATCCTGGCGGAGCCCCACATTGATCGCCTTGATCAACTTGGCGCGATCGTGCTCCCAATCGAAGTTCCGCAATACCTGCACGTTCCTGGCCGTAAGGTCCCCGATGTCTTCAGGGAGCGTCTCACGCCGTGGCACGGTGACGCTCGCGAGCAACACCGGGATCACGAGAGGCTGCGGGCTGCGACTCAGGGTGTCCGCAATTTCCTGCCGGTACACGTCATCCGCATCCATCACGCGGGGCGGTGAAGCTGTATTTCCGACCTGCAGCCACTCCTTGCCCATCACGATGAGCACGGCGTCACTTTCGGCGAGGTGCGATTTGATCTCCTGATGCCATGCCGAGCCAGCAAGGATCGTCCGCGTGTCGAAAAAGACATTAGCCGCACCGAAGCGCCGCTTCAGGTCATCGTACAGGTGCGTGACTTCCGCCTCGGAGTCTTGTCTTCGATAGGAGATGAAGATCTTTGGCACTATTCGAGCACCAGCGCCAGCGGCTTGTCCGGCGGGAATCGTTGCCCGCTGTCAAACCCGGCTGCTAGGAATTTGCTTTTTGCGGGGTGTCCCAGAAACAGCCGTTGGGCTGGACGGGAGGGCGGGGAAAAGGGGGATTTGGGTAGAGCTGAAATGCTGAAATGAAGAATAGGAAACATAAACGGCCCTTTTTCCAAGACGCTCAAGTATCTGCCGGTCGTCAGCGACCGTCAATTCGGCAAGGCGACTGTCGGGATAGTTTACTTATCCACTATCCACGTGAGCGGTTAGAGTAACTGTCCCCTGCATCGCACAGTGACTGAACACTGCGCTCGAAACTGTTCGGGTTGTGGTAATCGGTGAAGCATGCGGCCATTCGATTGAGTAGGCCGATCCGCTGATCCACCTCCCGTAACAGCAAGCCGCCGCTGTCCGAGGTGATCCGGCCACCATCAAAACAACCGACCACATCGCGGCGACCTAATGGGGGTTGTAAGCCGGAACCGCCGAAAATTCCGTCATCCCCACGCCGGCCCTGCCACGAGCGCATCCAGGTCCAGGTCGATCATCTTGCCGTCGCTTTGGAACGTGTCGTGCCCGTTCCACATCGATGATTCCGATCGCCGTATCCTTCATTTCCTTGTCACGGAGTCCGGCTGCTCACAGGCCAAGTTCGCTGTGCGAACCGAGACGGACGAGCTGGAGTACGTTGTCGTCCGGTTTTCTGTAGATCAAGACCAAGTCGGGCTTGACGTGACAATCCCGGTGCTCCTTCCAATCACCACTGAGCGAATGATCGTGGTGCTTCTCAGCCAGTGGCTGATCATGGGCCAAGGCCGTGACGACGGTGCCGAAATCGTTTTGCAGCGTTTGCCGGTGCGGTCCCTTGGTTTCGCGCTTGTAGTCGCGCTTGAACTGGCCAGTATGTTCAATCCCGTACTTATCCGGTTAACACATACAGCGATTTTATTTCCCACAATGATGCCGTATTTGTTCCGCCGGTGCCATTATTGGCGACGAATTCCCCTCCAAAAACAAGTTGCCCCCCACTTTATGCTCGGAAATTCCCATGGCGTGAATTTTGTGTGTGCTAACCGGATAAGCACGGTTCAATCTTCCGCATTCAGGTCCGCCATCAGGTCCTCGACGGTGGCGAACGACTTCAGGCCACCATTGCGCGCCTCCTTCATCGCTTCGATAGTATCGACGTTGGGAACCAGTGGCTCGAACGGCAGTGCCTTCTCGCGTGCGACGCGGGTCAGCATGATGCGGAAGGCGTCCGACACGGTCAGCCCCATCGCCGCAAGCACGGCGGTCGCCTCTTCCTTAATGTGCTCGTTGATTCTGGCACGGACAACAGCATTTGCGGACATGATCTGATCCTCCAAGTTATTGAGCTACATTGTGGCCCACGAGACGCCAGGACGCATCCCTTGCGTGTTGGCCGGATGTCGGAAAACATCTGTTTCCCACACGGACGGCAAAGCGTCGCAAACGATGGTCTCGACAGGGCGAAAGCTGCTCGGGAAACCGTGTCGGATAGGCCGGATGGCCGGAAACCTTGTCCCCGGCGTTTTCCGACTGCGAAATGGCGGCTGGTGACATGGCTGCTCGGTCTACCCCCTGTACGGGGCTGGAGTTGGGGTGACGGAATTTTCGGCGGTTCCGGCTTACAACCTCAGATAGGAGCTACATTATTGAGTTCTGCTTGAGCGATGGCAGATGCATTACACATGTTTTTAGAACAAAACTGATAGTCTCCAATAGGCGATTACCTGACGGTTCGAGGAGTCAAGTCCAAAATCTGCTGTAAATACTCTTCGATCCGATGAATGACGAATGGTTTTCAGCTAGCGAGGGCAACAACGTTGTTGCCCTCGCTAGCTGCGGCGCGGGAAGCCGCCCACTCCTTGAATTCATCCATGTCGAGGTACTTCCGTTCCTGCCAAGCCTCGTTCTGTTCGGCCAGCAGAGCGCCGATCAGGCGCAAGGCTGACTCGTCGTTGGGGAAGATGCGGATCACGCGCTCCCGCCGGCGAATTTCCTCGTTGAGCCGCTCCTGCATGTTCGTTGTGCGTAGCCGCTTGCGATACTTCTCGGGCAAGACCATTACCGCCATGGCATCCTCGAATCCTGCTTCGAGGCAGGCCACCGCTTTGGGGGCGCTCTTGGCGAAGCGCTCGGTGAATTCCGCCAGGCGGCGCTTGGCCTCGACCAGATCGGGCGCCTGCAGCACGAGCTTGACGGCAGCTGCCACCTCGGCGCGGTGGCGGGTGTTGCATTGGCCCAGAATGTTGCGCATCAGATGCACCTGACAGCGTTGCCAGCTGGCCCCCTGAAAGTGCCGCGCTGCCGCTTCACGCAGGCCGCCGTGGTCGTCCGAGATGATGAACTGCGTGCCCTTGAGGCCGCGCCCTCTGAGCCAGCGGAAGGTCTCGTCCCAGGTGGCGAAGCTCTCGGTGTCGCCGATCCGCACGCCCAGAATCTCCCGGAAGCCATCGGAGCGGATGCCTGAGACGGTCAGCACGGCACGCGAAACCACACGATCTTCTTGCCGACTCTTGATGAACAGGGCATCGACCAGCACGAAGGGATACTCGCCGTCCAGCCGCCGTTCGTTGAACGCGCTGACCCGCGGTTCCAGTCCGGCGCACAGTGCGCTCACCATCGATTTGGAGAAGCTGGCGCCGCACAGCTCTTCGGTGATCGCCGAGACCTTGCGCGTCGAGACACCGTGCACGACCATTTCCATGAGCGCCAGAACGAAGGCCTGCTCGCTCCGCTGGTAGCGCTTGAAGATGTCCGTCGAAAAGCTGCCGTCCCGCGTCTGCGGCACCAGCAGCGTCACCGGCCCAACCCGCGTGTAAAGGGTGCGTGGCCGGTAGCCGTTGCGATAGCCGGCCCGTTCGTCCGTGCGCTCGTGCCGCGTCGCCCCCAGCGTTTCCGTCACCTGCGCCTCCAGTACTTGATTGAGCACCGCTTCCACCAGTTTCGCCAGCCCGTCCTGCCCGTTTAAAAGCCCTGGCAGCAAGTCCGTTCCTACGCTAACCTCATACCCAGTCATCGCTTCTCTCCTTCGGTTATCGATCGTCTCGCAACGTCAGTTTACCGAATCGAAGCGGTGGCTACCTGCCACCCGATTTACAGCAGTTTAGGGACTCAATCAGATGCGGGCGACTTGCATGACGGTTGGCCAAGATGGGTATACAGAAGTTGGCTAACTATAGAAGACCTGGCCAACAATGACAAATACCGATGTTATTTGGCCTCCCCTAAATTGACCATTCAAATTGGCCGTACGCAGGAATATTGAGATCCCTTCACTGCAGGTATATACTGATGTATATATCATCCACTTGAACGGGAGTCGAAGATGATTGAGACGCGCGTTGCAAAGCTATTTAAGAACGGTGCCAGCCAGGCGGTTCGTCTTCCTGCGGAATTTCGCTTTGAAGGGGAAGAGGTTTTCGTCACCCGCGACGATGCAACCGGCGATGTTGTGCTGTCGAACCGGCCTGGCGCCAAGACTTGGGGCGCGTTTTTCGAGTTGCTGCACGCCGTCAATGTACCCGCCGAGTTCATGGCAGAACGCCCGCTGAATGTCGTGCCGCAAGCGCGTGGCGTCTTCGATGATGAGGTGGACGCTTAACCATGCTGCACATGCTGGATACCGACACGGCGAGCTACCTCATTAAGGGAAAGTCACCCGCGATAGAGAGTCGCTTGGCGGCCCTCGTGCCGTCGATGGTTTGCATCTCGGTGATGACGCGGGCCGAATTGCAATACGGACTGAGGCGCTTGCCGGCCGATCATCGCCTGCATCTGGCGGTGCGCCAGTTTCTGAAGATTGTTCGCGTCTTGCCGTGGGACGCCGAGGCGGCGGATTGGTACGCTGACATCCGCCACCAGTTGGTCAGCTCGGGGCAACCAATCGGCGAACTGGATATGATGATCGCCGCCCACTCATTGTCTGCCGGCGCCGTCCTGGTTACCAACAACAGTCGCCACTACGAGCGGATCGCCGCGCCGATCATGCTGGAAAACTGGGTATAGTCAGAAGCCCGCAATGGCTTTGTGTTGGTTGCCACCTTCGGTGACAGACAGCAACCGGCCACTATGCACAGTTCGCAACTAGGTACAGTGACGACCGGAATGGCCCTATTCGCGGACCTTACGTGCAACAGTTCTGAACATAGTTTTGGCGAAATCAGGGACTGGACAAGCGAATCCGAATGCAAAAGTCGCCATGTGCTTTTCGCCATGCAGCCCGATCGAATACAGTCCCTTCCTCTGCAACCCCGCACCATCATGGCACGGAGCCGGCTTTGTTTGCGTGGTCGAGCTAAGATGCAATTGGGGTAAGTTGGTAACTGGAGCAAAGTAGCGGCATTGCTGTTTCTCATCGCAGCAGAAACTATGTCAACAATTTAGAGAATAGGTTTTGCGAAAGATACGCCCTGCCTGCGTCGCAGAGCGTATGCCAAAACGAACTGCACATAGTTTCAAACTGTGCATAGTGGCCGATTGGAGACCAGATTGAGTCCCTAAACTGCTGTAAATCGGGTGGCAGGTAGCCACCGCTTCGATTCGGTAAACTGACGTTGCGAGACGATCGATAACCGAAGGAGAGAAGCGATGACTGGGTATGAGGTTAGCGTAGGAACGGACTTGCTGCCAGGGCTTTTAAACGGGCAGGACGGGCTGGCGAAACTGGTGGAAGCGGTGCTCAATCAAGTACTGGAGGCGCAGGTGACGGAAACGCTGGGGGCGACGCGGCACGAGCGCACGGACGAACGGGCCGGCTATCGCAACGTCTACCGGCCACGCACCCTTTACACGCGGGTTGGGCCGGTGACGCTGCTGGTGCCGCAGACGCGGGACGGCAGCTTTTCGACGGACATCTTCAAGCGCTACCAGCGGAGCGAGCAGGCCTTCGTTCTGGCGCTCATGGAAATGGTCGTGCACGGTGTCTCGACGCGCAAGGTCTCGGCGATCACCGAAGAGCTGTGCGGCGCCAGCTTCTCCAAATCGACGGTGAGCGCACTGTGCGCCGGACTGGAACCGCGGGTCAGCGCGTTCAACGAACGGCGGCTGGACGGCGAGTATCCCTTCGTGCTGGTCGATGCCCTGTTGATCAAGAGTCGGCAAGAAGATCGTGTGGTTTCGCGTGCCGTGCTGACCGTCTCAGGCATCCGCTCCGATGGCTTCCGGGAGATTCTGGGCGTGCGGATCGGCGACACCGAGAGCTTCGCCACCTGGGACGAGACCTTCCGCTGGCTCAGAGGGCGCGGCCTCAAGGGCACGCAGTTCATCATCTCGGACGACCACGGCGGCCTGCGTGAAGCGGCAGCGCGGCACTTTCAGGGGGCCAGCTGGCAACGCTGTCAGGTGCATCTGATGCGCAACATTCTGGGCCAATGCAACACCCGCCACCGCGCCGAGGTGGCAGCTGCCGTCAAGCTCGTGCTGCAGGCGCCCGATTTGGTCGAGGCCAAGCGCCGCCTGGCGGAATTCACCGAGCGCTTCGCCAAGAGCGCCCCCAAAGCGGTGGCCTGCCTCGAAGCAGGATTCGAGGATGCCATGGCGGTAATGGTCTTGCCCGAGAAGTATCGCAAGCGGCTACGCACAACGAACATGCAGGAGCGGCTCAACGAGGAAATTCGCCGGCGGGAGCGCGTGATCCGCATCTTCCCCAACGACGAGTCAGCCTTGCGCCTGATCGGCGCTCTGCTGGCCGAACAGAACGAGGCTTGGCAGGAACGGAAGTACCTCGACATGGATGAATTCAAGGAGTGGGCGGCTTCCCGCGCCGCAGCTAGCGAGGGCAACAACGTTGTTGCCCTCGCTAGCTGAAAACCATTCGTCATTCATCGGATCGAAGAGTATTTACAGCAGATTTTGGACTTGACTTGGAGACCATCAGTTTCGTTCTAAAAACATGCGTAATGGATACACCGTTGCTCAAGCAGAACTCAATGATGTAGCTCTTATCTGCCCGAGTTGACCTTGGCACGCAGTTCTTTCCCCACCTGAAAGTGGGGCACAGCTTTCGCTGGAACCAGTACGGCCTCACCGGTATTTGGGTTGCGCCCAGTACGTGGCGGTCGGTAGTTGAGCCTGAAGCTTCCGAAACCGCGTATTTCAATACGGTCCCCCTTCACCAGCGTGTTGCTCAGCGCTTCAAGAATGGTCTTGACCGCAAGTTCAGTATCTTGGGTGGTCAACTGCGGAAAGAGGGCAGCGAGTCGGTTGATGAGTTCGGAGCGGATCATGGGCGAATTTTAAGTGGCACTTCCGCTCGGAAGCTGTGGCAAACAACACACTGGCAGGCACGCCAGCATCGATGACACATTGCAACGTCGACGCCTTCCGGACGTTAAGCTTCGTCCCTTAGCTCAAGCCATGGTGGGTCACACCTTCGGCGCGACCCGGACGCCTTGCAGCTCGCCGATGCAACGAGCCACCCTGGCACGATGTCGCGGCGACAAAAACGCTGGGGCCGTTTGTGACTGATAAAGGACGTTATCATTCACAAATGGCGGCAGGTCACGGATCGCCGTGGACAAACTTGGTCAGTGTGATTACATTGGATTGTGTATGAGTTATCAGGATTGAACAATGGAAACGCGAGTCGTGACTGCCCACATTCCGATCGAGCTGGCCGAGAAGGTCGATCAGCTCGCCGCACGTCTGGAGCGACCCAGGGGCTGGATCGTCAAACAGGCCCTGACGGCCTGGGTTGATCTTGAAGCGAAGCGCTATCAGCTGACGCTCGAAGGCTTGGCGGATGTGGATGCCGGGCGGCTGGTCGAGCACAGCGCGGTCGAGGGCTGGGCGAACAGTCTTGACCGACCGGCGTAGCGATGGCGCTGAAGTGGACCAGCAGTGCGCAGCGCGATCTGGCGCGCTTGCATGATTTCCTGGTGCCGGTCAATCCGCGCGCTGCCGCGAAGATTGTCCAGCAACTGGTCGCCGGCGCCGGGCGGCTCGTGACCTACCCGCAGCTGGGCGTCCAGCTGGAAGAATTCGCGCCACGTGATGTGCGGCGGGTGATTGTCGGCGACTACGAGCTATGTTACGAGGTGACCAACACCGCCATTTACATCTTGCGGCTTTGGCACGCACGGGAGGATCGGTAATGGCCGCATCGCTAATACAAGCAGCGTCCGGAACATTTGGTTTGCCGGCGCTGTTTTCGCCGACACCGGAGGCGGGCAAGCGCACTCTCGAATTCTTCACCGCCAACATTCGCAACCCGAACACGCGCCGGGCCTATGCGCGCGCTGCCGTCGAATTCTCGGCCTGGTGCGAAGAGGTCGGCTTGCGCGAGCTGCGCACCATCGAGCCGGTCCATGTGGCCACCTACATCGAGACACTACAAACGCGCCTCTCGGCACCCTCGGTCAAGCTGCACCTGGCAGGCCTGCGGATGCTCTTCGACTGGCTGGTGATCGGCCAGGTCATCGCGGCGAACCCGGCGAGCTCGGTACGCGCCCCGAAACACTCGGTCAAGAAAGGCAAGGCCCCGGTGCTCGGCACCGACGAAGCGCGAGCGCTTCTTGATGGAATCGACACCAACAAGGCGGTCGGGCTGCGCGATCGCGCGCTGATCGCTCTCATGGTGTACACCTTCGCGCGCGTTGGCGCGGCTGTGGGCATGAAGGTTCAGGATGTCTACGTGCAAGGCCGGCGGACCTGGGTGCGCCTGCACGAGAAGGGCGGCAAGCAACACGAAATGCCCTGCCATCACAATCTCGATGAGTACCTGCACGCCTACATCGAAGGTGGGCAGATCGGCAGTGAGGGCAGGGGGGTTCTGTTCCGGACGGCCATCGGACGAACGGGGCAACTCACCGAGCGCGCAATGAGTCAGGCGGATGTGTACCGGATGATCCGGCGGCACGCCAAGGCCATTGCCCTACGGACGGAAATCGGCTGCCACAGCTTTCGGGCGACAGGCATCACCGAGTACCTGCGCAACGGCGGCAAGCTGGAGGTCGCACAGCAGATGGCCAACCATGAAAGCGCAAGGACTACCGGCCTTTACGACCGTCGAAACGACCAGATCAGCCTCGATGAGGTTGAACGGATCGCTATTTGACTAAGGCACTTCTGGCCCAACGGCTGACTGCAACCGACCCCTCTGCACTATGGCCAGAGCGCGCTTCTGGCCGACCAGCACAACCAGCTTCTTGCCGCGGGTGATCCCTGTGTAGATCAAATTGCGCTTGAGCATCATGTAGTGCTGGGTCGATACGGGAATCACCACCACCGGATATTCTGAGCCCTGTGATTTGTGAATCGTCGTTGCGTAACAGAGCACCAGTTCATTGAGTTCCCCGAACGGATAGCTCACGGCGCGCTTATCGAACTCGACGGCAATTTCGGCGTCGTCGAGATTGACGCTGGTGACAAAGCCGATGTCGCCGTTATAGACATCCCGGTCATAGTTGTTCTCGATCTGCATCACCTTATCGCCAGTGCTGAAGCGGTAGCCGAATTTATCGACACTGTGTTCGCCAGGAGGATTGAGGGCTGCCTGCAGGGACTGGTTGATGCCGCGAGCACCGGTGGTCCCCCAGTTCATCGGGCACAGCACCTGGATGTCGCGCACCGGATCGAGGTGAAACTTCTTGGGTAGGCGCGTTTGCACCAGATCAACCACGGTTTGGGCGATGGCCTCTGGGTCTTCGGCACCGACAAAGTAGAAATCCGAGACCTCGCCTTTGGCTGGGAAGTTAGGATAGATGCCCTGGTTGATCTGGTGGGCAATACGCACAATGCAATGCGCGATGCGGCCGCCTGGCGGAACACCTCTGTCAGTCGAATGCCCGCCCTCGGGCGGGCATGGACTGCGCGTCATCTCGCCAACGCTCAAGGGTTACTTCTCAGGTAATGAACCGGGAAACATGGTCGAGATTGGCTTCTCTCCCAAGGCGCTGTCGCCAGCCCTTGGCCGAAAAGAGCGTGAAGTGTCCGACTGGGTCGACCAGCAAGCAGCCATAACCGGCAGAACCCGTACCATTTCAGGCCTGCGTGGCACTTACCCTGGCTTGGCCCTGGGTTCCAATCGGGAACTGACGGCGTTTCTCGAGGCATGGTCACAGTTCGCGCAAGGCCAAGAGGAAACATCCGGCCAGAGCGCCACTCCTGGCGGCGTGCTTTCAGTAGCGGGAGTGGAAAAGGCGGCCATTGATGCAGGATTTGACCTGACGCCGACCAGGGATGGTTCTTGGCTGGTCTTCCGGTCCACAGCCTTCCCGTATGCGCTGGGCGTTTCACCCCAGCCGGCGGATTGCTATCAGGTCGGTTTCTCTGCCGTTCAATGGGGCCAGAAGCTTGCCGAGGACTGCGGGCATTCGATGCGCGCAGGAGAAGAGGGCAGTTGGTTCGTGCTGGCCGACCTCATCGCGAGATACGACAACCTTTACAGACTCCTGCAGCGTGCCGCTGCTCTGGCACGCATTCTCACGGGTGAGGGCGTCGAGCAGTTCAGAGCCGCATCACAAGGTCTTCCAGCTTCGACCGAGGTCGAAAGACTGGTCATTCAACGCGTTGGGCAGAAAATCTTCCGGCAGTTGCTTATAGAGTATTGGCAGCGCAGGTGGGCTGTCACGGGCCTGGACCTCGTGCCGCGTCGCCCCCAGCGTTTCCGTCACCTGCGCCTCCAGTACTTGATTGAGCACCGCTTCCACCAGTTTCGCCAGCCCGTCCTGCCCGTTTAAAAGCCCTGGCAGCAAGTCCGTTCCTACGCTAACCTCATACCCAGTCATCGCTTCTCTCCTTCGGTTATCGATCGTCTCGCAACGTCAGTTTACCGAATCGAAGCGGTGGCTACCTGCCACCCGATTTACAGCAGTTTAGCCCGAATTTTTCATAAAAGCAGGCGAATCTCGTTTAACCCATTGATATAATAGGGGTTACGCCAATAACGCTTTGTAAGAAGCCTAAACGAGACCGCCCATGGACCATTCTATCCCAACCCAGCTTCACTTTCCCGCCAGCGCCGGATTTACGATCCGGGCAGAGTTTGACGGCGGGGCGATGTCCTCCGACTTTGGCGCACTCCTGTTGCGTGGCATCGACCTGCAAATCGGCCTGATTCCCCGCCTGGTCAGCGCGATTCACGACAAACGCCACGCCTCGTACATTGACCATCCCCTGGCCGACCTGCTCCGCCAGCGGATATTCCAGACCGCCAGCGGTTACGCCGACGGTAATGACGCCAACACGCTGCGGCGCGATCCGCTGTTCAAACTGGCGGTCGGTCGTGCCCCGCTGGACGAGGGAAATGACCTGGCCTCCGGCCCCACGCTCTCCCGGCTCGAAAACAGCGTATCGCGCAAAGACATTTACCGCCTGGCCAAAAGCTTCGTCGACGCCTTCATCGCCAGCTACGCCCAGGCGCCTGCCGTGATCGTGCTCGATATGGATCACTCGGAGGATGCCACTCACGGGCAGCAGGAACTGGCGTTCTATAACCCCCACTACGGGAATCACTGCTACCTGCCGCTGTTTCTCTTCGAAGGACTTTCCGGGAAGTTCATTACTGCCGTCCTGCGTCCGGGCAAACGCCCGACTGGCAAGGAGAACGCGGCCATCATCAAGCGCGTGCTGCGCTTGCTCCGCCAGGCTTGGCCCGAGACCCACATCATTCTGCGCGGGGATGGCCACTTCTCGAATCCCGAACTGATGGCCTTGTGCGCGTCCGATCCGCATCTGGACTTCCTCTTCGGCCTGGCCGGCAACCAGGTGCTCTCGCCCAAGGCCGAGCCGCTGCTGAAGAAAGCCCGTGCGCTGCACCAGACACACAGCGCCAACGCCCAGCGCCTGGGGAACGCCGAGCCTGCGGCGACACGACTGTACGACGATATCGAGTATCAGGCGGGCTCGTGGCCCAAGGCTTACCGCGTGGTGGTCAAGGCCGAGGTGATGGCCTTGGGTGACAACCCGCGGTACGTGGTGACCTCGCTGTCCGACCCGACGCCTGATGTGCTTTACAAAGAGCTGTACTGTGCTCGAGGGCAGGACGAGAACTTCATCAAGGCGGTGAAGAACGACTTGGCCAGTGACCGGACCTCCGATCATGCCTTCCTCGCCAATCACCTGCGGCTGTTCTATTCGTGTGCGGCGTATGGGTTGATTCACGGCTTGCGCGAGAACACGCTGGTGCATACGGAACTGGCCAAGGCGCAACCGCTGTCGATTATCCTGAAACTCTTTAAGTTGGCGGTGCGCGTGGTGCAGTACAAGGATCGGATCAAGCTGTCCTTGCCTACGTCGTGTCCGATGAAGGGGTGCTGGCGCGGGTGACCGAGTTGCTTTACCTCGTCCCGCGCCCGCCGGCACCGGCCTGATCGACTCGGCGACGCCGTCTCATGCTACCGACTCGAATCCGCTTGAGCGGAGGTCAGGTCTCGCCAGCGCTCTGTCCAGGGATCGATGGCGGCAGGGTGTGATGCCCAAAAGTTGGGGTATTTGGCCGATCGTGGCGGGTTGGCAGCAAAATTCGCAGCAAGCTGACTCGCATCACGGCTGGAATGGCACGACATTGACATCGCGCGGCGGGTTTATGAAACATCCGGGTTAGGGACTCAATCCTTGCTGACCAGCATCGTAACTACCTTGACTACCATCGCCAGGTGATTTTCCGGTCATGAAGCGCTTGATTGCAGCCATCGCATTTGCAGCGGTGAAATACAGGGACCAAAGGCGGAAGGACGCTGAGGCGTCACCGTACATCAATCATCCGATTGCGCTGGCCAACGTATTGGCCAACGAAGCGGACATTGACGATGAGCGCGTCCTGATTGCGGCCATCCTGCACGACACGGTTGAAGATACAGAAACAACCGTGCAGGAGCTGATGAAACGCTTTGGCCAGGAAGTGGCGGACATTGTCCTTGAGGTGACAGACGACAAATCGCTCGCCAAGGATGAGCGCAAGCGCCTTCAGGGTCATACACTCGCGGAGTATCAGCCGTCGAGCCAAGCTGGTTAAACTAGCGGATAAGATATGTAACGTCAGAGACATTGCTGGCTGTCCGCCGCCCGATTGAATACATTTCCTGGGCAGCATCAGTTGTCGACCAGCTTCGGGGGGTGCATCCGGAACTTGAACGGTTGTTTGACGATGCCTGTAAGTCGCACCCATAATCGCTGAGAAGTTCGGTTACCAAAATCTTGTGCCGAAAAACGTCACGCAATATATGCGAAATGCATGGTTACCGAAATAAAGTGGGCGCTACAAATGGGCAATGTTGCTTTTTTTGTGGTTCTGTATTGCGCATAATTTGCATTATGTAAAGTTATATCCGTTGCGTCAAAGATTCAATCTCGGCTTCCGTCTATTTTCAGGAATTTGTTACCGTTTCTATCAACAATTTGAATCCCACTTAGGTGACACATTTCTGTCT
The DNA here is from genome assembly GCA_016722705.1 of Candidatus Dechloromonas phosphoritropha. NCBI lineage: Bacteria > Pseudomonadati > Pseudomonadota > Betaproteobacteria > Rhodocyclales > Azonexaceae > Dechloromonas > Candidatus Dechloromonas phosphoritropha. Next base: position 356,222 of record JADKGN010000001.1, read on the forward strand.
CACGGATCTCTGCAATTCGTGACCGCAATTTATTAAAGTGGTCCCCTCAGTCAAGACAAAAATCAACTGGGTTTAAGCTGTGCATTTGACTTCACTAGCAGTTGGACGGCGCTGCCCCGGTTTTGCTGTGGGTTCGACTGTTGCTGTTGATTCTGGTGTTGACCTTGCCTCTGCGGGTGGGGAATCGCCTGTTCCGCTACGCTCCACAGGCGATTCCCCACCCGCGCCGCCAAATTTATCGAGGATCGGCTTTGAGCTTCGTGAATATCGAGGCGGTGTCGGTCGTGAGTGTACTGTCATCGAAAGCGTCGGAATCATCGCCCGCCAGCATCCGGTTAATGACCGCCTTACTGGCGGCTGGCAGCCGCGCGTACATTGTTTCCTGAAGGTGATGTTCGAAGCCATGGATGGCGGATCGAATCGTGCGGTATAGCTCGCTTAACGCTGGCGGCTCCAATCGCTGCACGTTGACCACATGTGTCGGACGGGCAACAGCTTTGAACGGCCGCGCTTCTCGCTTCCGGCCGAACTCTCCAACTTGGCCGGTGCGGGTGCCGCTGCCGCCAGTTCGGCCGGTGACAAAGGGGTGTCGCTGCTCTCCGTGAACAATGGCGACTGCCCTTGTATCTTGGCGCCCGCTTTGGCTTGATTGGCGTCTATGCGCTTCTGAATCACGGCCTGGAGGTCATTCAAGCTCTTCATAAGACTGTCCGCAAAACGCCATTTTTGCTAAGATTGGTCATGATCGTTTTCCTGTTTTGGTAATGGTCAGCGGCCCTAAATGAGTTTCGCCACTCCGGGGCCGCACCCCAATCCTCTCAACTTAGTCCATAGTCATACGGCGGGTTTGTAAGCAAAGGACAGGTGAGGCTTTCGCTGGTTTGGCCGAGGTCGAGCACGATCAGGGATAAATTTCTGAAGGTTTTTGACGATTTCCGAGAAGATTTCCTTGGTAACTCGGGTGGTGATTTGCTGCACACCCGCCAAGACTCGGGGCAAGATACGACGTACGGTATTGAAGGCCATCGTCCGATTCACTCGCCATGGCGAATCGCTGGGCAGCCGCTCTTCCGCAGCCAGGTAGGTGGCCAGGGCATTGAGATTGTCACACACCATCTTGGCCCCAACATCCTGGCAGGCGGCCAGCCAAGTCAGGCCGGACGTGTGCTCCAGATTGAGCCGGTGTTTGATGCGCTTGAACGCCTCCTCGATACGCCAACGGCTGTGATAAAGGGCTGAGAAGCTTGTGGCCGGATACCGCGCGGTATCAAGCAAGGAGGTCATCAAGACCCGTACCTTGCCAGTCGGCGTCACCTGACGAATCAGGCGAACCATAGAAGGCAGACGCGGACACTCGTAATCAATGGCATCCTGACGATGCGGTGGCGGCAATGTCACCTGCGCCTCATCTTCTCCGGATCGCATGAACTGGGTGATGGCAGAAAAGGAAGCGGACGAATCACAACGTATGCAAAAGGGGATACCTCGATGCAACAGCGCCGCGACCAACCAGGCACCCGGATACCCGCGATCAAGCACCAGCATGTCCTGAGCACCGAGTCGGTCAAGCCGCTCAAACAACATCTGACGTTCGCCGACCAGCGAACTGTGCAAAATCAGCGAGTCGAACAATTCGATCCCTGGCCGAAACAAACCGAAGATGGCCGCTTCTCGAATATGGCGGCGCCCTTCCAGGTCAAGCAAGGTCAGACGTACCTTCGATGCATCCGCCGCCAAGACCCGCAAGCCTTGCCAGTCCGGCTGCTGCGGAACGACCTCATCGACCAGGCGCAGCAATTCTGTATTGAGCGGCTCAAAGAGATTGGCGACCAGATGGCTGCGCGCCTTTGAGAAGGCACTGGCCGTGATCGCCCGACAAAGGCGGGTTCTTCCGGCAAGCAGGGCAAAGCAGGAATCAAGCTCCGCCTGAACTGCGCCGCGAATGCCGGTGAGCAGGAAAGCGATCAGATTCGTGAATGGCAATTCACGGTTTCGGGTGAAAAACCGAGGCTCGCGGCGGGCGGCGGCAAGGAAATTGGCGCCATGAATGTAGTCCGTTAGCCGTGAAACGATATTGGCATATTTAGGCCGTCATATAACGCCTATTTATATCAATTGGTTACATGCTCGATTATATCTTGGCGCGGCCAGATGGCAAAGTTGCCAAAATTAGATGACAGACCGCTAAGTCAAGAGGATTGGGCCGCACCAGCCCAACGCTGTTAGCGCGGTGTTGGGCTTTTCTTTTCAGTGCGGGCCGACTTCTTCTCGCCAGTTGGACGAATCAACCACGATTTCAGGGTTAAGGTGCGTCACGTCGGCCAGCGTCGTCAGCGCCTTCTCGATGGTGCGAAAGCACACCGGGCGACCGTCATGGGTACGGCGTGCAAGGTCTGGCCCTGACGGGCGTACAGGGCGAACCCTTGGCCGTCGTTCGGGTAAAGCACGGCCTGCACGCGCTCCCCGTCCGGGGTATCGCAAGCGGCATTCAAGCGATGGAACGTCCACGCCCTGCCCTTCTTCACTTTCGGCTCCATCTGCTCAAAAATACCCGACGCTAGGGCCTCCACTGGTGCGGGCATTGCGCTCAAGTTTTGATCTGTATTCATTCGCCACTCCTGAAAAAACCGGGGTTAGCGCGCCGGGGTTGGTAATCACGGCGTTTGTTGTGCCGCGTGCTTCACTCTCAAAATCTCGACGGTGCGGGCCTCGGCCAGCACTCGATAAAAAACGATGTAGTTCGGATGCACGACCAATTCGCGAAGCCACTCGGGCAAGCCCGGCCGGCCATGCCGGCCAAGCTCTGGATGCTGTGCAAGCGGTTTGGTCTTGTCGCGAAGCTCCTGGCCGAAGCTCTTGGCCCGCGTCGGGTTGTCTTTGCCGATGTAGCGCACGATGGCGCGCAAGTCCTCGCGTGCCATAGGCCGCCATTCAATGCGGTAAGGCTTGACCGTCATGCGCGCTTTTTCTTCGGCAAGGCGGCAATGTCAGCGTCCATTTCGGCCATGACTTCATCGTGAGGAATGCTCGGTCGGGGGTCGTCAATGGATGCCTGAATCTCGCCGGCCAGCCACGAGTTATAGGCGGCGGCTTCGTGCGCCCCGCGCATGGCGTTTGCCCTGCCCCGATTGCCCGCGTCCTGTTCCTTGTCGGCCGGGTCGTATCCGCTCGCGTCGAACTGGCCTACCGTGATGCCGATTTCACGCAACACGTTCAACGCGGATAACGGATTGCCGAAGCGGCGCGGCTCGGTACTGCGGGCCTTTGACAGCACGGCACCGGAACCGCTGCGGGTGTCGATTTGAACGAGGAACGCCCCGCCCTCCCCCTTCAAGGTCACGCCTGACACGCCGCCGGCGTTACTTGCAGCGCGTAGCTGCTCTATGGTCATGCTTTGCATGGTCGACTCCTTTTACGCTACCCTAAAAAACATGATTAATTGTGCATTAATTCAAGGAAGCGTGCAAGCGCTTTAGAGTCGTTAAACGGTCATTTTGTGGATTTTTTTGCGCGCTTCAACACGGCCACGATTTCTGGCTTTTCCAGTCCCTTTGCCCGTCTCTAAACCCGTCCACTATTCAGGAACTTGTTAAGTCCGTAAAATGCGACTTTTGACGGGTAAGCGGACAACACAATGAAAATCGGATATGCGCGGGTGTCGTTTTCAGAAGGCGACTGCACGGATATCAGAAGTGGGCGGCACTACCGGCAATGAGTCCCGTCGAGTGGCTGGCGAAAGCAGGTAGAGGGGCGCAGGGGGGAACGTTGTTACGGCTTTGTCATGCACCGCTGACCGGCAGGTGCCGACCCTCAAGAGACATTCGTCGTCTCGATGCCTCAACGGCAGTTTTCTGAGTGGATCGGTCGTACAGAGATGAGACTGAATGCATGCTGCGCGGCCTTTGCGGACGGTAGGCCTGAAACTCGATTAGGTCAGCAATGTGTCGTATATCTGCTGTGCACGAAAACACACTATGCTCCAAAAACCGCCATCGCTGATGCATTGGACATATTCAATCGTGTCGGCCCATTGAATATTGGCAGCTCAAAACCGCCAATGGATCTTCCCAGCTCAATCCAACCCCTTAGTTCATTATGCACTAAGAGCCGGCTGCTTCCTGCCAGTCGTGGCGCAATGCAGCATGCAGGCGGTGGCCCCAAAACATTTTCTTGGCCACGGCAGGACGGAAAGCGGAGCCATGGCGGCGGCTTGTGCAGTGATCACATTAATTTACGATAGTGCGACGACTAGCTATACTCCATCACATTGCAAGCTATTTCGCTGGCCCTGGCCCCCCTGTCACACTTGAAGACTTTTTGCGCACTGATTGAATGCTCGTGCTGCAATCTTTGCGTGGGCTGACACCGCAGCTGCGCCGAATTTGGCCGGGCCCATGCTTATTGCGGTGCTCCACCACGGTGACGGCGACCGAAGGTCCCTTTAGGGGTCGTCTCAGAAAACGGAAAAAATCGTACGCTAATCCGAACCCTTTGCCTAGGGTGTGTTGACAATCACTCCGATAGATGACCATGGCATTGATCGGCGAAATCCTCGTTTACAGTCAATGAGTTACAAGGAGGCTGTTCACAGAGGTTGATATAGGGTCATATCCTGACTTTTGGGTGGCGTCAGGATGATGGTACGTTTGTGGTTGCGTGATGATCAGTTTGAGCGGATAGCGTCCCTGTTGCCGGGTAAAGCCAGCGACCCGGGGTGCACGGCGGCCGATAATCGACAGTTCGTTGAAGCGGTTTTGTGGATTGCTCGCACGGGTAGTCCGTGGCGTGACCTGCCATGCCCATTCGGGCCGTGGAATAGTGTCTATCAACGATTTGCTCGCTGGTCGCGGCGTGGTGTCTGGCATCGCATCTTCACCCAGTTGGCGCAGGACGCAGATTTCGAAGAGGTGTTCATCGACAGCACCATCGTTCGCGCCCATCAACATGCCGCCGGTGCACCAAAAAAAACGGTGGCCAGGCGCTTGGGCGATCACGGGGCGGACTGAGCACCAAGATTCACGCCCTGGTTGAAGGCTTGGGGTCACTCGCCCGCTTTCGTCTCACCGGTGGAGAAGCCGGTGACAGCCCAATCCTCTTGACTTAGCGGTCTGTCATCTAATTTTGGCAACTTTGCCATCTGGCCGCGCCAAGATATAATCGAGCATGTAACCAATTGATATAAATAGGCGTTATATGACGGCCTAAATATGCCAATATCGTTTCACGGCTAACGGACTACATTCATGGCGCCAATTTCCTTGCCGCCGCCCGCCGCGAGCCTCGGTTTTTCACCCGAAACCGTGAATTGCCATTCACGAATCTGATCGCTTTCCTGCTCACCGGCATTCGCGGCGCAGTTCAGGCGGAGCTTGATTCCTGCTTTGCCCTGCTTGCCGGAAGAACCCGCCTTTGTCGGGCGATCACGGCCAGTGCCTTCTCAAAGGCGCGCAGCCATCTGGTCGCCAATCTCTTTGAGCCGCTCAATACAGAATTGCTGCGCCTGGTCGATGAGGTCGTTCCGCAGCAGCCGGACTGGCAAGGCTTGCGGGTCTTGGCGGCGGATGCATCGAAGGTACGTCTGACCTTGCTTGACCTGGAAGGGCGCCGCCATATTCGAGAAGCGGCCATCTTCGGTTTGTTTCGGCCAGGGATCGAATTGTTCGACTCGCTGATTTTGCACAGTTCGCTGGTCGGCGAACGTCAGATGTTGTTTGAGCGGCTTGACCGACTCGGTGCTCAGGACATGCTGGTGCTTGATCGCGGGTATCCGGGTGCCTGGTTGGTCGCGGCGCTGTTGCATCGAGGTATCCCCTTTTGCATACGCTGTGATTCGTCCGCTTCCTTTTCTGCCATCACCCAGTTCATGCGATCCGGAGAAGATGAGGCGCAGGTGACATTGCCGCCACCGCATCGTCAGGATGCCATTGATTACGAGTGTCCGCGTCTGCCTTCTATGGTTCGCCTGATTCGTCAGGTGACGCCGACTGGCAAGGTACGGGTCTTGATGACCTCCTTGCTTGATACCGCGCGGTATCCGGCCACAAGCTTCTCAGCCCTTTATCACAGCCGTTGGCGTATCGAGGAGGCGTTCAAGCGCATCAAACACCGGCTCAATCTGGAGCACACGTCCGGCCTGACTTGGCTGGCCGCCTGCCAGGATGTTGGGGCCAAGATGGTGTGTGACAATCTCAATGCCCTGGCCACCTACCTGGCTGCGGAAGAGCGGCTGCCCAGCGATTCGCCATGGCGAGTGAATCGGACGATGGCCTTCAATACCGTACGTCGTATCTTGCCCCGAGTCTTGGCGGGTGTGCAGCAAATCACCACCCGAGTTACCAAGGAAATCTTCTCGGAAATCGTCAAAAACCTTCAGAAATTTATCCCTGATCGTGCTCGACCTCGGCCAAACCAGCGAAAGCCTCACCTGTCCTTTGCTTACAAACCCGCCGTATGACTATGGACTAAGTTGAGAGGATTGGGTGACAGCCCCCCCCTACGTCAGAATAGTTGTCGCCTCGATAGAATCTCCCCCTGGGGCGGCGACAAAGGATGGAAATGGCAAGGTATTCAGAGAAGTTCAAAGGTAGAGCGGTAGCACGATTGTTGGCGCCGGAAAATGCAGCAATAGATGTGGTGGCCCGTGAAGTAGGCATTGGTTCGGGAACCCTTGAGCGTTGGCGAGATGACGCGCAGTCCATGCCCGCCCGAGGGCGGGCATGGACTGTGGCGGCGCGCCTGGAGGCGGTGATCGTCACTGCGGCGCTGGACGAAACCAGCAAAAGCGCGTGGTGTCGAGAGCACGGCGTTTATCCGGACGAGCTGATCAAATGGTGGGCCAGCGCCACGACAGCGTTGGCCGAACCGGAAGAAGTCAGAGCCAGCCCGCAAGCAACCCGACAAGACCGCAAACGCATCAAGGAACTCGAACGCGAATTGCTACGCAAGGACCGGGCACTCGCTGAAACCGCTGCCCTGCTAGTTCTCTCAAAAAAAGTCGCGGCGATCTTCAACAAAGGCGATGCCGAATGATCGGCCTTGAAGATCGCCAAGCCTTGGCCCAAGACATCCATACCGCCCATGTCGCCGGTGCTCGGCTCAGGCTTGCCTGCGAGGTAGCCGGCATCGAGTTACGCACCTTGCAACGCTGGAAAGCCATTGAGGGCGGCATCTGCGCAGATCGCCGGCCCTTGTCCATGCGCCCGACGCCCAGGCACGCGCTCAGTGAGGCCGAACGCACGCAGGTGCTTGCCGTGGCCAACGAGCCACGCTTTGCGGCCGTGCCGCCAGCGCGCATGGTGCCGATGCTGGCTGATGAAGGGATTTACCTGGCCAGCGAATCCACCTTCAGCCGAGTGCTGCGTGAGCACGGTCAAACCACCCTCCGAGGACGGGCCAAGGCGCCCAGGCAACAGCGAGTGCCGACCACGCACATTGCCACCACGCCGCGCCAGGTGTGGTGCTGGGACATGACTTATCTGCCAGGCAAGGTTAAGGGGCACTGGTTTCACCTTTATCTCATCCTCGACCTGTATAGCCGCAAGATTGTCGGCTGGGAGGTGCACGGCAGCGATCACGCCGACCATGCCGCGCATCTGGTGCGCCGTACGGCGCTCGCCGAGGGGATTGCCGCACTCGCGACCAAGCCTGTTCTGTAACCGGTAACTCTGCGGCGTTCTTTCCAGCGCCGATCGTGCTGTCGACAATGTCCTCCTCGAATCACGAAACGCGGAGGAGGCCAGGATGGCCAAGGCAGGGGAAGGGTCGCGGGTGCGGCGTAGCGCGAGCGAATGGGAGGCGTTGCTGTCGCGATTTCCGGGCAGCGGTTTGAACGTTGCGACCTTCTGCAAACGCGAAGAGATCAGCGATACCAGCTTCCATCGCTGGCGCACACGTCTGGGCATCGCCCTCGACAGTCAGGACAAGGCCAGCGGCCAGCCGGCCACCTTCGTCGACGTCGGCCCTCTGAGCACAACCACGGCGACGCCCGCTCGTTTCCA